>NZ_DATMRL010000365.1:0-10943 GCF_035566355.1 Pedobacter sp. | reverse complement strand
AGCGGAACGTAAAATAGATACGGATCGTGAGATCAAAGAGAGCTTAAAAAAATATCCGAATGCTGTAACCAGAACAGTGTCTGTTACGGAGACGGTAGTCGTGCCTCCGCTACCGCCAGCGCCCTATACGGATCCGGAAATGGATTCCTTTACCTTTAAGACTATAGCAGGTGGAATTTCAACGGTGAACGAAAAAAGGCGGGATCCTGTCGCTATTTATGAGGTGCCTGCATTACCTGAAGGAGCAGGTTTTCAGAGCGAAGTGGAGTATGAGGAGGGATTGTCCAGGGTATCGGAGACTTTTGCTGCAGAACCAGGTACCCCTGAATTTGAGGAGTTGTTGGTTTTACTTCCTTTGATCAGGGAATTTGAAAATTACAAACTGAAGTTTCCTGTGCTTCATAATTTTGAAATTGTTAAAGACAGGTTGGAGATGTTTAAAATGAAGCCTACAGATTTACCCGCTATAGATGGGGGTGAAGAACAGATAAACCTGTTTCTTTCTGGCCAACTGGAATTATCTGACGAAATTGTTGGCCAGATGTTTAAGGTTCTTTTTATCCGGATTCCGGTTGGTGATAAGAGGTTTTCCTTATGAGAGGTAACTATATAGAGCGTGTAACATACCGGGGTAATGCTGCGTCATATGGGCGGGTATAGATTTAGCTGCTACTTGTTTATAGTCAGAACTGTTTTATATTCAGAACTTATTTAAATCCTTGTCAAATGAATAAAGGTTTCCGTTTTCTTATCGCTTTTTGCCTTATTGCGCTCTGTTTCGTTTCTGTTGTTCATGCGCAGGATACTGTGCTAAATGTGGGTCCCAAGGGTAAGCTGGATTCTTTACATTCAACGATACTGAACCAGGAGCGGATGATACAGGTATTTTTGCCAGCGGATTATAAGCCGGGTAGTGCGGATAAGTATGATGTTCTGTATGTGCTGGACGGGGGCAACTGGAATACTGGTTTGATCAAAAACGTACAAAAGTTTGTGGAAGGAGAAGGCTTTATGCCATCTACGATTATTGTGAGTGTGATGGGGATAGACCGGAATAAGGAACTGACGCCTACGCATCTAGACAGCTGGAAAGGCTCCGGAGACGGAAATAAGTTTTTGGGTTTTATCAAAAATGAGCTGATTCCTTATGTGAATAAAAATTATCCTTCCAATGGAGATAATACGCTTTGGGGGCATTCTCTCAGCGCGATGTTTGTGGTGTATACGCTGTTAAACGAACCCGATCTTTTTAAATCTTATATCGCGGTTGATCCCAGTATGTGGTGGGACAATTCTTATGTAGCTAAAATGGCGGTGAACAAACTGCCTGCGTTGTCTGATCAGAACAGGACGCTTTTTATAGCTGGGCGGCAGGATGCGCTTAGAGATATGAGAATTGATACACTGGAAACGATTTTGAAAAAGGCAGCACCTGCAAGCCTTAAATGGAAACTCAATGTATATACGGGGGAAACCCATAGTTCTGTGCGGATGAAAAGCAGCTATGATGGTTTGAGGTTTACTTATGAGGGGCTGACCAGCAATATCCAGATCCATCCGATGAGTGGTATTGTGCTGAAAAATAAACCTTTTCCGATTATATTCTTAGGCGATACGAACCAGGTGCATTATACGATTGACGGAACGGTGCCTACCTTATCCTCGCCAAAGTCTCATTTTGAAATTAAGGTAACCGGACCTGCCGCAGTGACCTATAAATCCTTTGGCAACCGGAGCCGGTATGATCAGCTGACCAAAGGCATTTTTACGACAGAAAAGATGCGTGCGGCGAGTTCCAGTCCTGGTAATTTGCAACAGGGAGGTTTTAACTATGCGTATTATGAAGGTAATTGGGATAAGATGCCTGATTTGAAAAACTTAAAACCGGTAAAAACGGGAATTACAGATAAAAATTTTGATCCTGAAAAGCTGCCTCGTCAAAACAATTATGCCCTGGTTATTGATGGGCTGTTCGAAAGTAAAGAAGAGGGCTATTACCTGTTTTTCTTCACGGCAGACACTGGTTCAAAGCTTTATATAGATAACAAATTGATGGTCACCTGGGATGGAGGTTATACCAAGAGAGATTACTCTTGTATAGTGCCTATGTCAAAAGGATTTTATCCGTTCCGGATAGAATATTTCCATAAAAACCCGGATTTTAAATTGAACTGTACTTATATGGCGCCCAGCGCGATGACGACGAAGAATACGGTGCAGATCCCGGTTGAACAACAGTACGGAAAGAAACCTTAATGATAAAGTACCCCCAAAAAGCATTTGAATTCTGGGGGTACTGTAATTAGAAAGCGCCTAGTTCTGCCAGGGATGCAAATTGCAATCCATCATATGCCGACTTAGCAATGATCTTAAAGTAACGTACGGTTTTAGTGCTGGTGAAGTTAAAATATTGAGGACCATTGGAGTTTGCGGCAACAAAATTACCTTCTGAGGTAAAGGCCGTTCCATTTGTACTCGTTAATATTTCAAAATCTTTAACCGCTCTCTGTAAACCGCTTCTTTGTGTTAAACTGATTCCTTGTAAAGTCTTTTGAGCTGCCATGTCAATAACAATTTCATGAGGGTAGGAGGCCGCTGTTCCAGACCAGCGGGAGTGCCAGTAGGTAGATGGATTGTCATCAATGACGGCATTCGCCCTGCCGCTGACCGGCCCTTCGCCCGAGGTTTCCTCTGAGCTGAATGAAGCAACCAGCCAACCCAATTTGCTTAGTTCATTTCTGCTGGAAAAGCTGAGCACCGGAATATTATTTACAAATGCGTAGTCGTAGGAACTCTGGCTGATTGTTCCATTTTCATGCACCAGGCGGATCCTCAATTCATAGGGATTGCCATCTTTGTACTTAAATTCACTCACTGGCATTTCTACATAAAAGCTGTCTGTTCCTATGGTCTTAGACTCCCAGGTTACCGCATTGTAATCGTGGTTTACGCCTCTTCCTTCGTTATTCACATCGGGATCATTATAGTACAAAATGCTGTTCACTTTGGTGTCCGTTTTAAAACGCCCCGAAAGCACAATTGCCTGTTTAGAAGAGGAATATTGCGCATGTATCTTCGTTATGCCAGCGTTTACAGTTCCATAATAAGTTTTGCTGTCGTTGTTGAAAATCTGGTTCGCATTTAAGGTGGCTGCATCAGCTGCGGTTAAAAAAGTAGGAGACTTACCTAAAGTTCCATTTCCAGCCCACATGAGTGCCATCCCTTTATTTGGATCGTTATTTTCAGAAACCTTCTGGCAATTGTGCGGCAAATTTAATCCATGTCCAAGTTCATGTACCATTCCGCCGAACCAAACGCTAAAGCGATTTCCCAAAGCATCTGTTTTACCCAAATTGGCAACGTCCATTTCTTCATAATCCAGTGCATAACACCAGGTGCCCGTACCAAAAAAAGGACCACCACTTGGGTTGCCATCAGGTTTGATCAGGTAGCGGGGTAAAATAATTAAGAAGTGGTCGCTGGTTTTATCTTCCGGATGCGCAGTAAAATAACTATTGACTTCGCTCTTCACATTATTCGCACCTGTATCGTAGGAGTAATCCGCTTTGCCTTTAGTACCATAAATCGTTATAATTTTGACGTTTGTTCTGTTGGCATCCACATACATTCCAAAAGTTTTGTTGGAATAACCATTTAAGCTCATTTGATTTTTATACCAGTCCTGGGTCCAGATCATCAAGGCACTTAAACGGCTTTGATAATTGGCAACAGGGCTTACATCATTTGGCACAAAATACACGAGGTTCAGGTTCCTGGCTTTATCGGATGTAAATGTTCCGGGCGTTGGTCCAGACACTGAAGGTCCTGTGGCCGTGCTTTCGGTCTTAACTGCATTAGGAGCAGACTGAACAATTTCCTTTTTACAAGCGGAAACCGCCAGACTGCCCATCAATAATAAACTAACAATTTTCTTCATAGGTATATTTGATTAGTATTTATAGACGTTCACTTCGGCCAGGTGTGTCGATTTCGCAGCAGCAGTTCTGGCCTCCAGCATGGTAATTCTGATGTACCTGTAGGACGCTGGAGTTATCGGATAGCGTTGAAATGTTTTTACAACAGGGTCCATGGTCAGGTTCTTTCCTAAGGATACCCAGTTGGTATTATCGGTGCTGCCCTCGAGATCAAAGCGGATAAAGCCATTGCTGTTGTTTTGTCTGGGTGCAAGATCAATCCGGGTAACAAAATTCTCCTTTTTCATGTCAATGATCAGCCAATGTGGATAAGGAGGTTCAGATCCCGACCACATAGAATGCCAGTAAGTGCTGATGTCGCCATCAATTGCCGCTCCGGCCCTGCCATTCACTGCACCTTCGCCCGTTAATTCTTCGGTGTCAGCAGTAGCTGTCCAGCCGGTTTTTGAAGCCAAGGTTTCAGCCAGTTTGGGTGCTACAATTAAAACCGTTTTTACTGTTGGATTAATCGTATAACCCGAAGCATTTTTGATGCTGATGGGCAGCAGGTAATCTTTAGCGGAATCAAATTTTCTGGAGAAATATTTTAAGGTTACAAAATTAGAAGAGACATCTCCTTTAGGGATACTCACATTTAGATTATCCAGCGTGTAAGCATCGGCGGGGAATTTTTCGTATAAAGCCAATCCGTTGTTTTTCCGGATCACATTCAAACTGTCAAATGCACGATTGTCTATTTCAAAAGTTACATTTATAGCGTTAGCGGGTAAGCCGAGGGCGCCGTATTGCGCGTTAAACTTAAATGTTCTGGCATCATCCGAATAAGGGAAAATGTTCAAATTCTGCAAGCCTGTATTTGCTCTGGCAACAAAAATTGCTGCATTTAATTTTGAGTCTGTTTCTTCTGAATAGGAAGTATTCTTTTTACAAGCGGAGAAGGCTAAAAGGAATACCGGCCAAATTAAAAAGCGGTTCTTTATATTTTTAAGATACATGGAGTTTAAATTAAAGGGTTAGTATCCAGGAAACTGAACGAGTTGTTTGTTCCTGTCCATCTCATTTTGTCCGTAAGGAAGGAAATAGAATTTACGCTGCCATGCGGCTCTGGTAAAGGCTACAGTACGCACATGGAAATTTGGATCGGATAAGCTGGTCCCTGCATCCATATTCATCCCGTAAAAAGCTCCGCCTTGATTTGATCCGGCTTGATTTGGGATTTTCCAGCGGCGAACGTCATAAAATCTGTGCCCACCTTCGTAACACAATTCTATCCTTCTTTCCAGCCTGATTTGTGTGCGTAGATCTGATTGCCCTAAATCGCTGGTTAGCGCTGGTAAACCGGCCCTGCTCCGCACTAAGTTCAGGTATTTCAATACATCTGAATTTCCGGGATCGCTCTCATTTAAGGCCTCTGCATAGTTCAAGTACAATTCTGCCAGTCTGATCAGCATGGCAGGCCTTGTTACTGTAACTGAAGGGCTCATGCTAAAAGTTGGATGGATATTTTTCCTGGCGGTGTAACCTGTTTTCGGCCAGTCGCGGGGTGCGCCAGCTTTGCCCGATGTTCCTGAGTTAAAGAACTCCACCCTGGCATTATTCGCACCGGTTTTTGCTATCCCTGGGTTTACGGCTCCATTAAAGGTCACATCGGCATAAAAACGGGGCTCGCGGTTGGTGTACATCGTATTGGTGCCTGCTACATAATAATCGGTAGCGGTAGAAGTGTAGGTGTTTTCTTTATAAGCTGCACTTGAATTGATATTTGACCCATCGGCCATCCGAAAATCATCTACCAGGCTTTGTACTACACCAAGGCCGTTGTAAGCGGTTCCCTGCGTAGAGCGTGGCGCTGCTGAAGATTCCCAGGAGCCGGAGATGGCGGTAGAAGATCTTAACCATATGCCTTCTGCTTTCCAGCCATTCCAGAATAAATCTCTGCAGGATAAGAAGGCGGCTTTAAAGGGGTTGGCATCAGTGGCTTTGTATAAGGATTTTCCATTGGCTTCGGCAAGATCAATCGCTGCTTTTGCGGCATCGGCTGCATTTTTCCATCTTGCAGCATTGTAAGTTTGATTGAAGAGTTGTTTGCCGTCCAGGTTTCTAAAGTCTGATAATTCTGTGTTTCCGTTAAACAAAGGACTGGCATGGTACAATAAGATCTGGGATCTTACCGCACCTACAATGATCTTATTGATGCGGCCTGCTTTTGTCACGTCCAGATCGGTCGTACTTCCGGTGATGAAATTGTTGAGTGGTAAATTACTCTCTGCTTCTGTAATCTGAGCCAGAACAAAGGCTACGCATTCGTCCCAGGAGCTTCTTGGAATTTGAAAATTATCTTCGGGAGTGGCTGATTTTAGTGGTGAGATGACCACCGGGCCCACTTGTTTCATGAGTAACCAATAATAATAGGCTCTTAAAAACTGTGCTTCGCCTTTATATTGTTTGATCAGGTCGGCGCCATTTACCAGTGCTTTTATCTCTTCATTGTGGTCTACATTTTCCAGGAAAATGGTGCATAACCTTATTTTTTCATAATAGGCATTTTGACCTGAAGGATTTGCATCCGCATTGATGGCACCACTGTTTAAAGCGGGGTTGGTCCAGTTGCTGGCATCCATTTCATCACAGGTGATCGCGCTGGTAAAATTATAGGGCATATCCCAGGGATCTGGAATGGATGCATATAAGCCGGTTAACCATTTTTCTGTTTGAGCCCTGTTTTGAAATACCCCGTCAACGGTAACCAGGTTATCAGGAACGGCATCAAAAAAGCCCTTTTTACAACTGGTTGGAAGCAGAAGCACCAGGCATAAAGCAGTCAGTACCCTTAGTTTTATCTTAATCGTTTTCATGATTTCTTACTATTGAAAATTAACACGTAGACCTAAATTATAAGTGGTGATGTTGGGATAGGTAGCGCCCCGGCCATCGCCAAGTTCCGGATCCCAGAACTTCCACTTCGAAAAGGTAAGCAGATTGGTTCCGTTCGTGAAAATCCTGATTTTCTTAATGGCTGCTTTCTTCATCCATTCTCCTTTGAGCGTATAACCAAGCTCGGCACTTTTCAAACGAAGATAATCGGCTCTCTGGATCCACCAGGTGCTGGTATAGTAATTTGTCGTGGCATCCTGATTGGTCGATAAACGCGGATAAAAAGGCCGTGGATTTGGATTGTCGGGTGTCCATCTGTCCAGTATCTGCGTATACATGTTGCCATAGCTGGAGCCCTGAGAGAATGGGGTAGTACCAAAACCACTGGCATAATTGAAATCAACTAAGGCTGCTCCCTGGAAAAATAAAGCGATATCGAATCCCTTAAAACCGCCGCCAAAGTTTAACCCGTAGATAATACGTGGTGTAGCACCATAACCAATAGCGGTTTGGTCATTACTGTTGATGATGCCATCGCCATTTAAGTCTTTATAACGGATGTCTCCCATTCTGACATCGCCCGATTGTACAGCGGCGTTATCAATTTCATCCTGACTTTTGAATAAACCCATGGCGATATATCCAAATCTTTGGCTGATGGGCTGCCCGATACGGTTTAGATAATCATATCTCCAAGGCGGCTGACCGTCATAAAGTGCAAGGTTTTTATTGTAATTAAAGGTTCCCCTAAAACTGAAAAAGCTCTCGTTTCTAAAGTTCTTGGTGTAATTCAAGGTCAGATCGATCCCTTTGTTGTTCGTTTTACCGATGTTGTTATAAGGGATATTGCCAATGGTGAAACCGGAGTTGTAAGGGATAACATAATTCGGCAGCAATATGCCTTCACGTCTTTCTTTGAACAGCTCTACGATTAATTGTAAATCGTTCTTTAAAAAGTTCAATTCTATACCCAGGTTGTTGCGGTAAGAGCTTTCCCATTTAACATCTCCGCCGATACGCGATTCATTATAGCCGGTCCCGTTTTGTATGGAGCCCGGTTCGCCAAAGGAATAAGAACCTGAAGAACCTAAGGTGGTGAGGTAAAGGAATCTGAAATTGGCGTTGTTCACCGCTGCGTTTCCGGATGCACCGTAACTGTAGCGGAGTTTAAAATAAGAAACTACGTCTTTAAGCGGCTCGAACCATTTCTCATTGGAGACAATCCAGCCTGCACCTATGGCAGGGAAAAATCCATATCTTCTGCTGGGAATAAAGGCATCGGAGCCCGAATAAGAGGCACTTACCTCGGCAAAGTATCTGTCTTTATAACCATAACTTACCCGTCCGTTAAAATTTCGCTGACGGTAAGGAATGGCCGCTTTGTAGCCGTAATTTTCAACGTTGGCTGTAGCATCTGTATAGTTTGACTGGTTAAATAATAACAATCCGCCAATATCGTGATCGCCAAATTTATTAGAGTAGTTCAGGGAACTTTCTGTGTAAAACCTTTTATCACCATATCGCGAGGTGCCGAAAGCCAGATCGTTTGTGCCTGGTGTGGTAATCTGCGTAATTAAATTTCCGTTGGCATCGCGTCCGGTTGCCCAATAGGTTTGCAATACGCGGGCACGGGTGTAATTGATGTAATTGTTTAAATCAAACGCAAACATGGTAGAAAAATTTAAGCCTTTTACAATCATGCTTAAATCTTGTGTGGCCTTGATGTTGGAACGGATGGTACTGGTCGAATTATTGGTGATACCCGATTGGGTAAGCGCCATATAAGGGCTAAATAAAGTACCCGCCAGCTGTGGCCATTGTCCGTTGGAATAACGTGCAGGTATCACATGTGGAGCTGATGCAGTGGCGAGTGCAAAAATTTCGTCGGTGCCGTAATTCGGTTGGTTCCTGGTGCCTACATAGCCGTTAATTCCCAAGGCCAGTTTGGTGGTTTTGGTTACATTGACATCCACGTTACTGGTAAAATTGAACCGGTCATAGGATAATTTGGCGTCGTAGCTCTGGATATTATCTGTTTTAAATAAACCTGTTTCTCCAAAATATCCCACGGAAATGTAATAGGTAGAACTCTCGGAACCCCCGTTCACGTTTAGTGTTGCACGTTTATTTTGTCCTTATTTATTAAATAAGACATCGTACCAATTTACATTAGGGTATAAATCCGGATCGACTCCACTTGCTGTTTTATCGATCTGTGTCTGGGTGTACAGCGGGGTTCTTCCACGCATGGTTAAACCTTCATTATACAGCTGCATAAAATTAGGCCCATCAATGAATTTAGGCAGATCGGTAAATTTATTGATGGCCTGGTTCAGCTCAGCGTTAATCTGAGGTTTGCCGGATTTACCCTTTTTTGTATTGATGATGATGACACCATTGGCACCACGTGTACCGTAAATGGCTGTGGAGGCCGCGTCTTTTAAGATCGTAAAACTTTCCACATCTTCCGGGTCGATGTTGTTGATGCTCCGGTCAGGAACACCGTCTACCACTAAAAGAGGGGCTTGCGGGCTGGAAGCAAATGTTCCAATACCCCTGATAAAAATGGACGTTGCATCTGCTCCGGGAGCTCCACTTCTGGTATAGGCCACCACACCTGCCATACGGCCGGCAATGGCAGAGGAAAGATCCCGGACAGGGAGTTTTAATTCCTCGGGCTTGATGGTTACCTGCGCGCCAACCAGGCTGGTTTTCTTCTGTTTTCCATAGGCAACAATCGCAATTTCCTGTAAACTGCCATCTTCAGGTTCTAAAGTAATATTGATATCAACCTTATTTCTTACCGGAACAGATTGTTTCTTGTAACCAATAAAAGAAAACTCTAAATTGTCGGTCGGTTCTACATCAATAGAGTATTTACCATTTTCGTTAGTCACTGTTGTTTTACTGGTACCGGTTACGTGTACGGATACACCGGGTATTGGTTTTGAAAGCTCATCTTTCACTGTACCGGATACTTTATAAAACCTTTTTTCTTTTTCCTGGACAGGTTTTACCGTTTCCTTTTTTGAAATCATGAATTGATTTGCAGAAACTTTTCTGAATTCATAATTCGATTTTGATAAAAAATTCCTGATGGCCGTCTCGATCTGGTCTTTTGGCATGTTCAACAGGGCCGCATCGATCTGCAGGCTGTTTACTTCAGGTTGGTTGCTCACCACATTCATCTGATATTTATTGAACAGTACTTCTACTGCATCTTTAAAGATTAAACGTGGCGGGTGATTTTTTTTCGCCGGAGCAGACTGGTGGGCATAGTTGCCGTCTGCCAATGCCGGCATTTTCTGGAATGGACTACCTGCATAGCTATTGTTTAGCCATAGGAATGCCATTCCTGTTACAAAGAGTAAAGGTCTTATCTTCATTTAGTTGGTTTTGGTTGGATTTTTTTGTTTGTAGGAAAGCGTTTTTTTAATTCATGCGTTTCATCATAGGCGGTTCGGTTTTATGGTAATGGTATTTTGCTGTTTTACAATAGAGGCGGATAACATTGGTTTGAGCAGTTCCAGGAATTCCTGCTCTGTTTTGGCCACCACTCTGCCCGAGAGGCGGATATTTTTAAATTGTTCGGGCTGGTCAATTTTTACGGTAACGTTATAGGTCAGCTCCAGTAATTCCCGTATTTCTTCAATACTGGTGTTGTTAAATTCATAGTTTCCAGTCATCCAGCCTTTATAGAGGCTGGCATTCACGTTTGAAGGAATTAACTGCTTGTTTTTAAGCAAAACCCTGTTGCCCGGATGTAGGGTGGTTACCTGGTTCTTAGTTTCTACCCTGACTACGCCTGTGTTAACTACAACACCTTCTTCCTCTCCGTGCTGCTGTACATTAAAGGAGGTTCCTAACACGCTGATGCTCAACGCAGCCGTTTTAATGGTAAAAGATTTCCTGTTTCCATGGCTATCCAATTGCTTGGCAACCTCAAAAAAGCCATCTCCTTTTAAATCGATGATCCGGCTTACCTGAACAAAGTTTGAAGGGTAATGAATGGAACTCCCCGGTTTTAGCCAGACCTGCGAATGATCGGGCAGAAGCACCTTTTTCATGACCTCATTCTTCGCCACCTGAACGGTGATCCATGTTGAGTTGTCCTGCCTGGAATACAACAGGGCT
>NZ_DATMRL010000364.1:0-6966 GCF_035566355.1 Pedobacter sp. | reverse complement strand
ATCCAGCAAGGCCTGATATGGATATAATTTTTCATAACCGCCCACTGCAACCTTTTGATTGCCCAGTTTACCCCATGAACCTCTTAATTTAAAATTATTCAGCCAGTTTAGATTAAGGTCTTTTACAAATTGCTCCTCGGTAGCTCGCCATCCTGCAGAAAAAGAGGGAAATACGCCCCATTTATTTTTTCCGTAAAACTTCGAACTCCCATCGTAACGCAAATTACCTTCTAATAAATAACGTCCTTTATAGTCATAATTTAAACGGCCAAAGTAAGACATAATCGCCCACTGGTTGGACGTGCCGTTCGAGTTTTGCAAATCAGCTCCACCTGCGTTGAGCTCTTGCAAACTCTCATCAGCAAAATTCTTACGATATCCTTGTAAATAAGAATACTTACTCTGTTCAATACTGTAACCTCCCTGTGCTTTAATATTATGTCCATTAAAATCGTGGGCATAGTTCAAATAACTGTACAAGTTGGTGTAAACGGTTTGTTCATCCTGATCAGTCAATCCCTTTCCCAAATCCAGGGATGTACCAAACTGACCAGATCTGTAGTAGTATTCGTCAATAGTAGATTTAAAATCCTTGTATTTATCCATATTGATATTTACCGCACCTTTTGTATACCAAGACAAGTCTTTAGTAAACTGGACTTCTATCCAGCCCTGGGCATTTACCGCATAATCATTAGTATTGTGGGTGAATTTTTTATCCAATACCGCAACCGCATTTTTATTGTTGTACTCAAAATCATATGCCTTATAAGTATAACGGCCGCTACCATCCGGTAAAAAAGGACCATAGGTAGGCGCCTGCGACATGGCAGAGAGGAAAAGATCTTTAGAGCCTCCAGGTATGGATTCTGTAGTTCCTCCTTTTAGCAAAATATTTGTACCAAATTTGATGTGGTCATTTATTTTTGAAGTCAGATTCACACGGCCTGTATACCTCTTGTAATTAAATCCTTTAATAATACCGTTCTGGTCTACATAACCTAAGGAAACATTATAGGTCGTCTTATCGTTCCCCCCGTTAAAAGTTAGGTTATGGTTCTGAGTAGGCGCTGTTTTGAAGATCAAACCCAACCAGTCGGTATTAGGATATTTCAAACGGTCTGTACTGTTTCTGTAAAGATCAATCTGGTCCTGAGGGTAAAGGCTGTTCACATCATTCAATCCCGAATTCAGCCTTGCTTCGTTGTACAATTCCATATATTGTGCAGAATTGGTGATGAGTTTAAACATCTTCGTCGGCTTATAAAAGCCCAGGTTTCCATCATACTGAACCGACATCTTCCCAGCTTTTCCTTGTTTAGTGGTCACCAAAACTACACCATTGGCTGCGCGGGATCCGTAAATAGAAGCAGAAGCCGCATCTTTAAGTACCGATACATTATCAATATCTGTTGGATTCACATCACTAAAATTACCAGGCACACCATCGATCAAAACGAGTGGATCAGAACCAGCACTACTAAATGTACCGTTACCACGAATACGAATAGATACGCCTTCATTTCCAGGTTCACCAGAACCCTGATTAATCTGAACACCTGGCATAGTCCCCTCCAACATGGCTGCTGCACTCACCACAGGACGTTTGTTCAATTCATCCCCTCCAACTGTCGCAACTGCACCTGTCAGATTCGCCTTCTTCTGCGTACCATAACCAACTACAACGACCTCATTAAGTTTAGAAGATTCCTCCTTTAATACCACATTGACCTGGGTTTGACCTGCAACAGGAACTTCCTGAACAATATAGCCTATAAAACTAAACACCAGTACCGCCTGTTCATCCACGGCTTCTATCCTATAACTACCATTGTTACCAGTCAACACCCCTTTATTTGTTCCTTTCACCTTTATGGTAACACCTGGCAAAGGCAAACCATTTGCATCCTTAACAATACCAGAAACAACAATAGCCTGAGCTGACTTTATTACAACTTTCTCTGATAAAGCTATTTTTAAATTATTCTTTTTAGAAGATGACTTAGCTGCACTGACTTGCACTACAGTAATCATCAGGAGAAGGCACGATAATTTTAAACTCAGAAAAAATTTAAGCTTAATGCCCGGTGCTCCCTTTACGGCAATAGATTGTTTATACATCGTTTATTTTGGTTAGTTTAAAAATGCATATCGTATAGCCAACTGTACTATACTATCCTACACTACAACACAATATTATCAAACATCTTTAAGATTTGCAAATAATGGGGCTAAATTTCAAGTAAATAATTCTGCAGGAATTTCAAAGAGAACATCGCATGAAGCCAAAAAGCCTCAAAAAGCTGTAAATAAACCAGATACTACTATATTTTATTTCAACAAATTGTTATAATTATTAAATAATTAATACCTTAACAATTCCGTAATCATCTGCTGCCAGTTTTTAATTCCTTTGAATAATGAAATGATGGAAGAACTTTCAGATACAGAACTTTGGGCCAGTTTCAAATCCGGTGATAAAAATGCTTTCAAAACTATTTATTACCGCTATTATATGATGCTCTATAAGTATGGATTAAAAACCAGTTCGGATTCTGAACTGGCTGAAGATTGTTTGCAAGACCTGTTTTTAAAACTATGGAAAAACAAAATCACTCTTGGAGAGGTAGCTTCTGTTAAAAGTTATCTTTTCAGATCCTATACCCATACTTTATTCGATGCCGTTAAAAAAGTTAAACGAGTATATAATGGGGCAGACCTGAACCTGGAAGAATCTGATAAAAGCATAGAGGAGAGCATCATTACGGATCAATCTGCGTCTGAAACCAACCACCACCTGCACCAGGCTCTAAAACACCTCACCAAAAGACAAAAGCAGATCATCATCCTTCATTATTTCGAAGGTCTTTCCTATAAACAGATTGAGGAGATACTTCCCTTAAAATACCAGGCCATTAGAAACTGTGTTCATGAAGCCATCAAGATTCTACGCAAAAGCATCAACTCCAGGTCATTTGACATCCTTCAGTTCATCTCTTATTTATACCTGTTGTCTTAATACCTTCTCCCAGGCATAATAGGCTACAAAAGAACATACACTTTCAGATTTTTTTAAAAAATACAGTACAACTCCAATTTCCTCCCGTCTTTATATACAAATGATCCGCAATGATTTCCAATGAAAGGATCAAAAAAAATAAAAAGACCGATATGAAGAAAAATCCTGTTGTCCTGGGGCTTATCCTGCTCACCTTTTTTGTCATTTCTTTTTTAACCAATATTATTGGGCCCCTTGTACCGGATATCATTAAAAGTTTCAAGTTAAATCTAACCACTGTAGCTTTACTTCCTTTTGCTTTTTTTATAGCGTATGGTGTCATGTCTATTCCTTCAGGTATGCTGGTAGAGAAATATGGCGAAAAAAGAGTGATGGCCGGTGCTTTCTTCATCGCTTTTCTTGGTGCGCTGATCTTTGTTTTGGCACCAGGGTACTTCAGTTATATGTTCTCGCTTTTTTTTATCGGAGCCGGAATGGCCATGCTGCAGGTGGCCATAAACCCTTTGCTAAGGGTTGCCGGCGGCGAAGAACATTTCGCCTTTAACTCCGTCCTTGGGCAATTCTTTTTTGGACTCGCTTCTTTTCTAAGCCCCCTGGTCTACTCCTATCTGGTCACTAATATTGGAAAACCTGTGCACAACTCTAACACCGTCATTTCTTTCTTTGAATCCATTGTACCAGCTAATCTGCCCTGGATCTCCCTGTACTGGATTTTCGCCATTCTTTCCGTGGCGATGGTCGTGGTGATTGCCATTGTCAAAATTCCAAAGGTAGAGCTCAAAGGCGACGAAAAAGTAGGTGGCTTAAAGACCAATATAGAATTATTGAAAAATCCCACTGTGCTCCTCTATTTTCTGGCCATCTTCTGCTATGTAGGCATTGAACAGGGTGTAGCCAACTGGATGTCGGAATTTTTGCACGCCTATCATGGCATCGATCCAAAAACAGGCGGGGCAACTGCTGTTTCCTGGTTCTGGGGGCTGCTTACTGTCGGAACCATCCTTGGGCTTATCTTGTTGAAGTTCATAGACAGCCGGAAAGTACTTGTCCTTTTTACCGGTGCCGCTATAATTTGTCTTTTATTAGCTCTTTTTGGTTCTGCAGAAATTGCAATCTGGGCTTTCCCCATGGTTGGCTTCTTTGCCTCGGTAATGTGGTCCATTATTATTTCCCTGGCGCTGAATTCCATGTCAGAACATCATGGTGCAGTATCCGGCATCCTGATCACCGGCATTTGCGGCGGTGCTATTATCCCCTTAATTGTAGGCTGGATTGGTGATCTCAGTACCTTAAAAACCGGTATGCTGTTTCTCTTTATCATGCTTTCTTATATCTTCAGTCTGGGCTTCTGGTCCAGGCCACTGGTTCAAAATGAAGTGATCTCCTTTAAAAAATTCAGAAAATCAAAAGCCCATGCTTAAACATTCACTAATCGGCGTAGATCTGGGTGGCACCAATGTGCGCTGTGGCCTGGTACAAGACCAGGAGATCCAAAAAATCGTATCCCGAAAAATCCCCTCAACAGGTACAGAACAGGAAGTGGTCCATGAAATCGTCCTTTCGCTGGAGGAAATCATGTCCGAAAATGTAGTGGCAATTGGCATCGGTGTCCCCGGAATTCTGGATACCAAAGAAGGTATTGTATACGATGTACAGAATATCCCCTCCTGGAAAGCAGTACCTCTAAAAGACATACTTGAACAACATTTTAAATTACCCGTTTACATCAATAACGACGCGAATTGTTTTGTAGCTGGAGAATGGTATTACGGTAGCGGAAAAGACTGTCCAAATCTTGCTGGCCTGATTCTGGGTACAGGCGTTGCTGCCGGACTGATCTGTAACAATAAACTCTATGAAGGCCGAAACTGCGGTGCCGGAGAATTTGGTATGCTCCCCTACTTAAATCATAATTTCGAATTCTATTGCAGCGGAAATTTTTTCAGTCATTTCTACCAGCGCAACGGCGAAGAACTTTTTACATTGGCCCAGGAAGGAAACCCGGAAGCACTGGATATTTTCAACACCTACGGCAAGCATGTAGCCGCTGTCGTGAAAGCCATGTTATATGCCATTGATCCACAAAAAATCATACTTGGTGGTTCAGTGAGCAAAGCCTATCCGTTCTTTAAAAACGCGCTTTGGAATGGCTTACAGGATTTCGCTTATCAACCTGTACTGCAACACATCCAGATACAGCCTACTGGGCTGGAAAACATTGCTGTTCTTGGCGCCGCAGCACTATACCACCATCAATTAACCATAATGAACTAAACCAATTAAACGATGAACAAGCTACAACTGATCCTTCTTTTTTTAGCCTTGGTGTGCAGCCGGTCCACTATGGCCGCAGAGCACATTCCACTCAAAATCGAGAAACATGCAGAAGGGGCCCCAATCACCCTTGGCATCCCCTTCCCCAATGGAGCATTGTATTCTCCAGACCAGGTCAGGCTCTTGAACCATAACGGAAAAGAAATCCCTTCACAAATCACAGAAGTCAACAACTGGCAACCGCTAAACAACAGCATCAAATGGATATGGGTCTTCTTTTTTGCAGACGCCGGCGATCAGTACACCTTGGAATATGGCAGCGATGTCAAAAGGACTTCTTTCCCAGGCAACCGGGTGGTCATCAGAAATGTTCAGCCGATGGGCAGTTATACCGAAGTCAGTACCGGTCCGCTCAATTTTAAAATAAAAAAAGACAATGGTGGCTTCTTTGAAGTGGTTAGGCTAGATACCGATAAAAATGGTTTTGACGACAAAGATATTATCGCCAGTGGTGTCAAAGACCGCGGTTCCTTTCTTGACCTGATTGATCCTCAAGGTCCAGATGCTTCCAAAGCAGTCATTACCCGAAGTGTTATTGAAAAGGGTTCCGGTCCATTACATGGCATTATCCGCTTGGAAGGAGAATACCATTATGCCAGGAAAGACAACAATACTGCCCCATTTATTCTCCGCATCCACGTCTATGCCGGAAGATCATATGTAAAGGTAATTCATAGTTTTATATATACCGGTGTTCCTGATCAGCATAAGGTGCTTAAAGGAGAACATGCCAGGATCGCTACACAATCCAAAGACATCCTTTCGGAAGAAAAAACCAGTGAGGAAGGCTGGTCAAAACCCAATGACCAGATCGCATCAGCAGGCTTTTCTTTACATTATCACCTCAATGGACCAGTAAACTATAAAGTTGGCTATAAAGAAGGCAAATGGTGGGAAAACCCGGCAGAGAAAATCTATGAATTTTCTGCCCCCGCCAATGGAAACACCAGCCTTTACCAAACCGGACCTAAACCCAATAAAGTAGCGCCGGTTCCGGAGTCTTCTACAACAGAAAGGATAGAAGGTTTTTCAGCTACATTGACCGAGAACCAGAAAGAAACCCTTAAAAAGGCAAAAGCAAGCGGATGGATGGACCTGTCCGATCAAAAATGGGGCATAGGAATCGGAGTTAAAAATTTCTTTGAAGAATACCCTAAAGAATTGAATATACAGGGTACCGGCCAGATTGCCACGGCCTATCTGTGGGCACCACAGGCAGGTCCGATGAGCTTTGCCAGGGACAGCAATTCACCAGACGATGGCATCCTGGGAAACTTTGCTCAGGGCCTGGCCAAAACAAGTGAGCTGGTCTACTATTTTCATGAAGCCAATATAAAGACTCCAGCCATTCAGCAGACACTCAGCTATTTCTTAGATCCGCCCGTAGCTCATGCTATACCAGAATGGTACGCCAAATCACAGGTATTTGGTTTGTATTCTCCAAGAGGCAAAGACTTCCTGGATTTTGAAAGAGGGATGGACTACAAAATGGACTGGGTGCTGTTTAATCAGAACTGGGCACCATGGTATGGTATGTTCGAATATGGCGACTACAAAAACTACTACATCAATAATAAATGGGAAATGTGGGCGAATAATGAACCCGCACAGGA
>NZ_DATMRL010000363.1:0-28913 GCF_035566355.1 Pedobacter sp. | reverse complement strand
CAAAAGGGTCAAGCTCTTCTTTTAACCTGTCTCTGAACTGGGGTAAATCAGAACCATATACTTGATATCCTGCCTTTGCAAAACACTTCGCATACAATTTACCCATGTCTCCTAATCCAATAATTCCTACATCCATTTCACCTGAAAATATAAAATATGTACCAAGTAAGGACAATTATTTGAATTATGAAAAGATATCGGCGATAAAACCGATATCTTTTCAATTAAAGTGCAGATAAAGTGATTTTTTTCAAATCTATACCGCCTTGTTCGATGATAATTCTTAACTGATGTATTCCTTTGTTCAGTTTAACTTTTGCTGGAATACCTGTTTGTTTCCGGCCATCAACTGCCACGAGCGCTTTACCTTTAGAAGAGGTTTCTAATGCAATTGTATAAAGCCCGGTTTTTTCTACAGTAAAAGTATATTGGAGCCACTCTCCCTCTTCCGTGTCGCTGACATACAACTGGTGTTCGGATTCCTTCTTGATATCTACCCCATCGTTTCTATACACTCTTCCGCGGTTACCTGTGGTGGTCACACCTGTTGAACTGTGGTAATCGGCTGTGTCTTTGTCAAAATAAGCATAGCCGTTTCTTCCAAAATCATAATCTACTGCAGGAATCTCCAGGCTTCCCTTTTCTTTTAACACCCAATTTTTGAATGGTTTTGTGGAAGTGGTCTTTACCTGTCTGAACATGGCATCAATCACGTCGGGATGCTGAATATTATGGCCAAATTTCAGATCGTTTTTCAATTGCATTAAACCTTTAAGAGCTGTTTCTTTGGAGGGCTCCGGACCTTTTTTGTTCCAGTAAGCCAATACCTGCTGATAGTCGGGATTAGACGAAACTTCCAACGGGTTATTAAAGCCTAATTTTTTTAAAGGCCACCAGCACCAGCCGATGTCATTTTTTTCCAGCAGGGAGATGGACTCTGTAAACCAAACATTGGAATTCTCTCCTGTCTCACCAACCCAGACCGGCACTTTGTATTGATCCCGTTTTTCGAGAATTCCCTTAATGGATTCTTCATTATTATAATTCCAGTAGCGGTGAAAACTCAATACCATATTGTTGTCCCATGGTGGGAGCATACCATTGTAATTGTTTCCCCATCCATTCCCTTCAATAATGATCAGGTGTTTTTGATCCACTTCCCGGATACTTTTCGTAATGTCAATGAGTACTTGTTTTAAAAGTGCATTCTTTTGCTCTTTTGTGCCGTGGGCATCATTTTTTTGATCCTCAAATCCCCAGTTAGGTTCATTCAGAATATCATAACCTCCTATCCATGGCTCTGAGGCATATCTTTCTGCAAGCTTTTTCCAAAGGGCTGTGGTTTTGCGCTGATTCTCCCTGCTGTCCCATAGTGAAGGGTGGTCTGGATTCCGATCGGAGATGTTCAGGTCATTCCCCTGCCCTCCCGGGGCCGCATGAAGGTCGAGGATCAGATACATCTGATTTTCCTTACACCAGTTCAAAAGGCTGTCAGTTAAGGCAAAGCCTTTTTCAAGCCAGGTGTCTTTTCCTGCTGTCGGTTCCTTTTCTATGGGTAAGGTATACAAGTCATAATGCATGGGCAAACGGACAGAATTGAAACCCCATTCCTTCATTGCTTTAATGTCTTGCCTTGTGGTATGGTTACTGAGCCAGCCTCCATAAAATCTTGCTGTTTCTGTTTCGCCGATTAAGGATTGTATCCTTTCTCTGATCTTATATTGCTGTCCCTCCTGCTGGAGTCCTAACATATAGCCTTCCTGTACCATCCAACCTCCAAGACCAACACCCCGGAGCAAAATTTCTTTTCCCTTCTCATCTACTATTTTTTTTCCATCCGCCTTTAAGAAACCTTGTGCATTTGAATAAAAAGGGAGCGCGCATAGAACGGTACAAAAGGAAAGCGCTCCTGCAAATTTCCTGATCTGATTCATGTTCATTTATTTAATAATTAAAGTACTGATGGAATGTGGCATACTGGTCGTTTCAGCGGCTTCGCCTTTCATCCAGAGGTAATAAGGTACTGCTTTGTCAGAGCGGTTCATCACCACTACAACGACTGACCCGTCAGGGTTTAGAAAAGAAGTGGTTAACAGGTTGTCGCGGCTTGCAGAACTGGAAATTCTTTTTGCTCCGTTTTGAATGAATTTTGAAAACTGACCTATATAATAATAAGCATTGGTATAGATGAGCTTTCCTGTCTTTGTGTCGGCATGTATAGGTGCGAAACAGAAATTCCCCACGTGATTGGGTCCACCATTCTCATCTAGTAATACATTCCAGTCTGTCCAGGCTACCGTACCTGCGTTAAAGTCATTGATCATGGAATAGCCATACCGCTCGCCCAGCGCCCAGTCTTTTAGCCTGCCCGCGTCAAATTTCTCTTCACAACCTTCGGTAAAGATCAGGTGCTTATCCGGGAAAGCTTCTGCAACCCGCCTGAGGTTTTCAAACTGCATTCCGGCCCCGGTCCAGGTTTCATACCAGTGATAACCTATGCCCCAAACATATTTAGCTGCATCCGGATCCTCAAGTAAGGTACTTGCACGTTGAAAAATCAAGTCACGGTTGTGGTCCCAGGCAATCAGTTTCTTATCTGCCAAACCTTCTTTGTGAAGCGTTGGCCCTAAGAAATTTTTAATAAAATCTCTTTCTTCCTCCGCTGTGTAGATACAAGATTCCCATTTTTGTTTAGCCATAGGTTCATTTTGTACCGTTAAACCCCAAACCGGAATTCCCAGTGCTTCATAGGTCTTGATGAATCTGACATAGTGGTTAGCCCAACTTTGTCTGAATTCGGGCTTTAGTTTTCCTCCCTGCAGTACATTGTTGTTGTCTTTCATCCAGGCTGGTGGACTCCATGGGCTTACATACAGAGGAAGTTTTCCGCCAGCAGCTTCAATGGCCTTTTTAATAAAAGGAATGCGGTATTTTTTATCGTGACTGACATTAAATGATTTTAAACTCGCGTCATTTTCTGCCAGATAGCCATAGCTCTCTGTAGAAAAGTCACTACTTGCAATAGAGGTCCTGGCCAATGTATAACCAATTCCTTTATCCTTACTGTAATAGGCCGTTAAAAGCTCTTTCTGCAGTGCTTTAGGCAATTTAGCAAAAGTCTCTGCAGATGCGTCTGTTAAAGCTCCTCCAATCCCCATATAGGTCTGAAAGGTTTTTGCAGGATCAACAAAGACACTGATCTGCGTTTCCAGCGGCTGTTTAAAGGTTTTAAAATGTAGTTTTTCTGTTTCTGAAATCCGGAGCTCTGTTTGATCTGCCGTAGTGTAAACGGTTACGGACTTTTCTCCTTCTCCCTGGCTTTGTGCCATTAAAAATGAGGGTACCAGGACAAGGGCTAAAAAAAATTGCTTCATGTATCTAAGTGTAATAAATAATAATTCTGGGCAAATGTAAGGCGGAGGGCGCTAAAAAATGCCCTCCGGCCTGATTAATATCCTGGATTTTGTGTCAATTTACCTGTCGTTACGTCGTTTGCAGGAATAGGGAGCAATTCGTGTTTGTTCTTTGTAAAGCCTAATGGCCCTAACTCTTGCTCGGCCAGTCCCCATCGTACCAGATCAAGGAAACGGAAGCCTTCAAAGGCCAGTTCAAGTTGCCTTTCAGTAACAATAGCCTGGAACAAGGCGGTACCACTTGCCGTAACTTCGGGCAATCCTGAACGGTCGCGAACTTTTTTAAGTTCCCTCCGGGAACCCGGCTCATCCCCTGCCCGGTAATCTGCTTCTGCAGCCATCAGCAATACATCGGCATAGCGCATAAACCGCCAGTTGGTTCCGTAATTTAATTCTGCAACCGTGCCTCCAGACTGGCTGGCATAAGAACCATATTTTCTTTGAAAACAACCGTCAAAATCATAAATTCCTGTAGAAGGGAAATTTCCCCCTGCTGCTTTAAGTTCCTCAATAGACATAATGGTGTTCTTCCTTCTGGTCACATCGCCGGCGGCAACAAAGGCATTGTACAATTTTCGTTTGGCGAGGTTCATGCCCCACCCACCCAATAAGGAATCTCCAGGTGCCATTACATAAGGTGCATCGGCTCTTGGGCCCCAAAGTTGGATGTGAATATTGCTTTCCGGCGTCTTACTCCAGGGAAAATTTCCATAGTCATAAGCTGAGACATTTGAATAGGAAATTTCAAATAAGGACTCTTTTCCAAACTCTCCTTTTTTGGAGAAAGCAAAGGCCGTACTGGATTCCAGGTCATACTCTTTAGAATTGATCACGTCATTCAGGTACTTCACGGCTTCTGTCCAGTTTTGCTGATACAAATAAGCTTTTCCAAGCAAGGCTTGTGCTGCACCTTTTGAAGCCCGGAATTTATCTGCAGCACCGTATGCGCTTTTTAAAGGCAGCGCATCTATGGCTTGTTTCAAATCCGCCTCAATGAGTTTGTAAATCTCTGCTTTTGCTTTACGGCCTGTAGTGGAGTATTGAGCTGGGTCTATATCGCCAGTAACCAAGGGCACATCTCCCCATAAGGTAACAAGATCGAAATAATTATACGCCCGTAAAAATTTAGCCTCAGCAATTACCCTTTTTCTAATGTCAGATTCTGGCTGAACTTTATTGATAATTTTATTTGCCCGGTAAACTGCCATATAACATTTTTGCCAGGTTTTAGAAACCTTGTCATTTTGAGGGGTTGCTCTGTATTTGTCCAGATCCTGATAACCAGGCTGATCTCCATCGTTGGCTCCTCCCGCGTTGCTTTCGTCTGAAGGCATTATTTTTAACATCAGCATACTGTTCCACCCGCCGTTCCAATAATCAGACTGCATAATATCATATACGGCGATAATGGCCAGATTGGCATCAGCATCTGTTTTATAGAATTCATCTTCAGATAGTTTCCCTGGAATTTCCTGCTCTAAAAAGCTTTTTTTGCAGCCGCTGAAGATCAAGGTAGCAGCCATACAAAACAGGGTCATTTTTATAATTGTTCTGTTCATGATTTAATATCTTAGTTAAAAAGTAAATGAGATGCCCGCCAATGCTTTTCTTGCGGTTGGATAAGTACCTCTGTCAATTCCAAGACTGTTACCGCCTGCATTTCCTCCTTCCGGATCTAAACCTTTGTATTTGGTGAAAGTGAAAAAGTCATCGAGTGAAACATAGATCCTTGCATTTTTGATCTTTAATTTACTGGCGATAGAATTTGGAAGGGTATAACCTAGCTGTAGCTGGCGGATCCGGGCAAAAGATCCGTCGAAAACCATTTTATCACTGTTATAAGCTTTAGCATCAGCATTTGCACTAAAGAAACTATTGGTACTGCCATCTCCGGTCCAGCGGTCTGTATAGAAAAATTCAGGTTTATTGGCTGTCCTGCGGTCATTTCGTACAAATCCCATCAACACCTGATTTCCTTTAGATCCTTGAATGAATGTTAAAAAATCAAATCCTTTATAGCTGAAGTTTAATCTAAGGCCATAAGTAAAATCTGGAACTGCATCACCGATATAGGTTTGATCGGTATCCGAAATCTGTCCGTCTTTATTGGTATCTAAAATAACAGGATCTCCTGGTTTGGGTTTATAGCCGGTCAGCTTATTTTGGGCAATATATTGGTCTATTTGTGTCTGGTTCTGGAAAATTCCATCCGTTTTATATCCACGGAAATACCAGATTGGAAGTCCTGCTTCAAATCTGGTAGCCGTCCACCCTGTACCAACCCCGGCACCGTCAATAACCGGATAGAGTGGATTGGTTCTGGTCACTTTATTTTTATAGGTACTTAAATTAGCACCAATTTCATATTTAAAGGCATGATCATTTCCATTATTATAACTGAATTCAAACTCCCAGCCTTTGTTTTCCACATCACCGCTGTTTACTGTATTTAAAACATTTCCAACAAAATATGGGTTCGCTCCAAATGTCAATAGATCCTTTGTTGTCTTTTTGTACCAATCTACAGATAGTGTAAAGCGGTTGTTCATAAAATTCAAATCTGCCCCAAAGTCCAGTTGCTCACTTTTTTCCCAGGTCAGATCAAAATTGGGCAAGTTGGTTGGTGAAGCTCCGAGTACAAAGTTTCCGTTGGCATCTGTATATTTGGAATCCTGCGAGATGGAGTTTAGGTATTCTCCTATTGCCACATTGGATAAACTTCCATTCTGGCCCCAGCTCGCTCTTAATTTGGCATAATTAATCACATTTGAAACATTTTCTGCAAAAAAGTCCTCCTTGGACAGGATCCATCCTGCAGATACTGATGGATAGGTACCCCATTTATGACCGTCTGCAAATAGAGAGGATCCATCTCTTCTAACCGTAGCCGAAATTAAATACCGGTCTTTATAATCATAATTTAGTCTTCCATAATAAGATACGAGTGTAGAATTATTGTATTGTCCATAGATCTTTGCCAATTTATCTGGCGTATCTTGTACAAAATCGGGATAAGCCCATTTATCCTGGTCTTTAAAGATTCCCGAATAGCTTCCGCCAAGATTATTGTACATTTTCTTTAGCGCGGATGTACCTGCCATTACACTAAAATTATGGTCATTAATTCTTTTTGAATAGGTCACAAAGTTTTCCCATTGCCAATTAAAATAATTATTCTGATAGTCCGAACCGTTGGTAATGTTGTTCAATTTTTCACTGGAATACCATGTTTTTGGATTCCATGCGTGATTTCTGACAAAGGCGGCGTCAATTCCAAAACGGGTGGTAAAAGTTAATCCCTCCAGAGGGGTAACATCGGCAAACATATTACCGACTACTTTATTTTGTGTAGTTTGAGTATGGGTGGTTTCAATCTGCGCCAGTGGGTTTCCATATTCTCCCTGGATAAACCTGGAAATGCCGTAGTAATTGCCATTAGCATCCTTTACAAGTGGATTACCTGCATTAATTGCGTTTTGAACATGAGCAGGTAATGCTCCGGTATAGGTAACCGGTGTAATGGGATCAAATGCCATCATACTTCCGATTACAGATCCGTATTCGGTATTCTCAGGAATGCCGCGGCTCGTAAAGTTGGAGTAGGACAAACGTTCCCCCACTTTAAGCCAGGATTTCATTTTATGATCTGAATTTATCCTGAATGTATAACGGTCAAATTTGGCTTTGTCGCCACCAACAATACCTTGTTGCGTAAAATAGGTTGCTCCAAGTAAATAGGTTGACTTCTCGTTTCCACCACTAAAGTTTAAGGTATGGTGCTGTTGAGGTGCATTTTTCAAGACCTCTTTTGTCCAGTCTGTCCCTGCGCCCACAGCAGCAACTTCTGCATCGGTAGGCGCATTTTGGCCTGCCTCTTTCATGTACTGCTGGTATTCAGGTGCATTCATCATTTTGGTAAAATTCCTGGCAGACTGCTGGCCCAACTGGAAGGTATAATTTACATCCATAGTATTTGCCTTCCCGGATTTGGTGGTGATGATCACCACGCCATTAGCGCCTTCCGCGCCATATATTGCCGCAGATGCTGCATCTTTTAAAATCTCTAATGAACTTACCTCTGAAGGATCTAAATATTCTATTCCTCCGGCACGCACGCCATCTACGATATAGAGCGGTTCAGAGCTTTTATTGGATCCGGTTCCTCTTACACGAATACTAAGGGCGGAACCTGGGGCTCCTGAATTGGGAGATACCGTAACTCCTGCCGTTCTGCCTTGTAAGGCCTGGTCAATCCTGCTGGAGGAAACTGTTTTCAGTTCTTCTGCTTTAATGGAAGATATAGCACCGGTAACCAGGCTCCTCTTTTGGGTGCCATAGCCAACCACAACGACCTCATTAAGTTTGTTGTCTTCTTCTTCCAATACGATTTGTATGGGGCCACCACCTGTTACAGTGAATGTTTTGGTCTTCATTCCAATCTGGGAAAAGACCAATACTGAATTGTTTCCGGGAACTGTGATTGCAAAACCTCCGTTTACATTGGTACTAACCCCTTTTTGTGTGCCCTGTATCTTCACAGAAACCCCGGGAAGTGGATTTCCATCTGAAGCGGTCACTTTTCCTGTCACGCTGATTCCCTGGGCATTGGTCAAAAAGGGAACGAGGAGTAAACAGGAAATGAAGAAAATGAGTGTAATTCTTCTTTTCATACGATTTGATTTAGGTTTATAATTTGGTTTGGCATTCACCAGATTTAGGGATCTGGCTTAATCAAATGTATCATGTCCGGAAGGTCAATTGATTTTTTGACCACACTACACCAACCCTACATCAGGTTCAGAAACCCATTTCCAAAGACATTCCAAGCACTACATGAGCACTACAAAGAAGAAACAAACAACTCACTATCAACAGATTAAAATAAATCATTTTTGATTCGCAATATCCATCAAAAAATCAAAAAGGTTAACTTCGGTTGCCAGTTGCAGTTTTTTCCTCAAACGGTACCGTCCAACCTCTACTGCTTTTGGAGTAATGTTCATCAGTTGAGCAATCTCTTTGGTGGAGAGGTTCATCTTAAGGTATGCGCAAAGTTTGAGTTCATTCGGGGTAAGATCAGGAAAAAGATCTTTCAGCTTCCCAAAAAAATCATCATTCACATTATTAAAATGAAGCGTAAACTGTTCCCTGTCCTGATCGCCTTTCTCTACGTCCCTAATGAGCCGCAACAAGTGCCTGAAGCTTTGTGAATTGTCTGGAACATCATGCTTTTTAACCAGCGTGGAAATCACATCTTTAATTCTGGCCAGGACTTTACCCCGCTCGACCAGGTGCATTGTCATCGCTGCAAGCTCTCTGTTCTTAAAATTCATATCAGCTTCCAGTTTTTCATTCTTTAGATCAGCAATCTGCTTCTCGTTACGATCTGTTTCCAGCTGGTGTAAATAACTGAGCTTTTCCTGAGCTTTTTTATGTTTTATTTTCTGCCATTTGAACAAGAGATATATCCCTACAATTGCAACCATCAAATAAAAAAGATAGGCCCAAATGCTCCTGTACCAGGCTGGTTTTATCACAAACCGATAGGCTGATGCCTCAGATTCACTGCCCAGATTATTTCTCGATTTAATCTTAAAAGTATAATTTCCAGGAGGAAGATTGGTATAGTCCTTTTCACTTTTTGCGCTCCATTCTGACCAGGATTTGTCGAATCCTGCCAGTTGATAACTAAATTCAATATTGTTCTGTTGTTCAAATAATGTAGAGGAATATTCAAAATGCAGAGAATTGTGTTCATGAGAAAGTTGTAGTACGTGCTTACTGTTCTGCTGGCGGGTAACCTGCTCTCCACTCATAAAATAACCACCAAAAAGGATACTGTCTTTCTTTCCAAAAAGCTTTACTACTCCAAGAAGAATGTTTGGTTTGAATGTATTTTCTTTATACTTTTTATAGTTGATATGAAATGCGCCTTTACTTGCCCCTATAAATATGTTCTCTTCATTTAAAGGATAAACGGACTCAAAACCACCCACTACTTTTTCATTGAGCTCTGGCAGATAAATAATAGTAAAAGGTCTGGATGCAGAAGCCTGACTAAAGTCAACAATCCCAACCCGTTTGTTGGAAACAAACCACACATTACCTTGATTATCTTCCTTAAGGTATTGAATCTGAACATTTTTCAAAGCGCCATTAAATAAGGAAGAGGGCTTAAAGGAGTCATTTTTTGGATCATATTCATAGAGTCCCTTTTCAGTGGAGATTACCCTTCGGTTTTTGATCCGGTACAAATAATTATGTAGAGTAGAGGGCAAGCCATCCTGCTTCCCGTAGATACGGCTGTTCAGGATCCGGCTATAATCTGGGGCTATTTTTAGTTTATAAATCCCCCTGTTAGGATGAGACACCCATGCGGTGTTTTCTTCGGCATCAAAATCCAGAAACCTGAAGGAATCCGTATAACCAGGCAGCTGTCCTTTATTCTCAAATTTTCCTCCGTTAAAACTTAAATGCAGCAATCCAAAATAATTGCCTGCAAGTATATCCTTAGTTGGATAAACCCAGGAAATCGGTTGAAACAACCAAGTTCCGGAGGAGGTGATCTTCCTGGCTTCGACCCCTTCTATAAGAAAAATACCATCTTCATGTCCCATCAATAACTGACCATTGATTTCCTGAAGTCCCCACACCTGGCCTTTAGCATTTTTTACTTCATAAAATGCTCGTTTTGACAAACTGATATCTTTCTGATCAGGATCCACTTTTGATGCATAGAGCCCATTAGAGGTTCCAACATATAATACGTCTTTGAATAGGTTAATCGCATAGCCGGTTGCTTGTTTGTTTTTATCCGGGAATACCGTTTTAATTGCACTATTGATACCAATAAGATCTATACCATCGTCAAGTGCAACCCAAAGGCTTTTGTTTTGATCGATCAGCAATCCCCTGATGTTGTCCTTCTGAAGTCCTTCTTCGTAGGAGTATTTCTGGATCATCTTTCCGTTCTTGTTAATGATCAAAATCCCGGTAGAAGTACTCCCAAAAGCATACCATTCGGAATTAACCTGGGTAGCACAATAAATCCGGTCATTATGGAACAGATGGTCTACTTCTGTTACAAATGGAGTAAGTGCCTTTGAAGACATTTTAAAGAGCCCTGTTTTCAATGTCGTAACCAATAAAGTGTCTCTGCGAAAAGGGAGAATGGAAGTTATCTCTGCATGATCCAATTCGGGAGGGTTATATAAGGGCTGCCAGATGCCGTTCTTATAGATCATCAGCCCCCTTCCTTTTACTTGTGCATAAACTTCCTTATTTCCAGTTCCTAAGAATTCCCATTGTGTTTCGGGTTTGTAAATACGGATGCGGTTATCTTTAAAATGCAGGATCTTACTTAATGAACGAAAGAATACCTCGTCTCCCCGGATAACAATATTCCATATATCTGCAAATTTCCGTTCCTTTTCCGGGATCAGATTCATTAATGAGTGATACGTGAGCACACCATTTGCATTAGGAAAAAAGTAGCCGGCCTCATCCTGTCCTCCAACAAAGATTCTGTTTTTCGAATCGATCTTTACCGAGCGGACCACTGTAAAGTTTGGCAAATGATGAATATTCCAGAAACGTCCGTTAAAGGTGAGTAAACCATCATTATTACCGAAATAAAGAATGCCATTTTGATCCTGGGCTACATCCCAGTTCTGAATTCCTCCTTTGTATTGTCCATAGCTATAGTTTACAATTTGCGGAAGCGCCAATGGTGCCTGCGACTGGGCTAAAGAACTTATAAACAAGAGTATAAGAAACAGAAGGTTCTTCTTTTGATTCATAACGAGCATAGATAAGCGTTGTCTTAGAATTCCAAGACGGAGGTTCAAGTTAATACTTTTTATTCATCTGAAAGAATATGCCCTTCTCTGAAAACTAAAATTTCCGCTTTATGTTATTTCGTTATGAACGAAGAACAAAAGAAGTCATTGCTGATAAAAGAGCTTGGAGATTTGCTTTCCAAGGGGAACGCCCACGTCACATTTGAAGAAGCGGTTAAAGACATTTCTTTAGATAAGTTGATGTTAACACCCGAAAACCTGCCTTACAACATCTTTCAACTGGCCGAACATATTCGGATAGCACAATGGGATATTGTTGAATTTTGTTTAAACCCAAATCATGTCTCTCCACAATGGCCGGAAGGATATTGGATAAGCAGCGATGATATGGTTTCCAAACAAGCCTGGGATCATATTTTGCATCAAATCAAAAGAGACAGGGATAGATTCATTCAATTTCTGAAGACAACAGACACTGATCTTTTCGAGCCCCTTCCACAGGGTAGCGGACAGAACCTCTTTAAAGAAGCGTTATTAATTGCAGACCATACAGCTTACCACATCGGAGAAATCATCCTCATCAGGAGATTGCTGAAGATTTGGAATTGAGCTGTAATACCTACATAAAAAATCAGGAGGCTTTTTAGGACCTCCTGATACAATTCAAACATAAACACTACACTAAAATTCTGATTACCTGACTGCAATTACTTAAAAAATTGCTCTGGTTCATCGACTCATTTTAGCGAATTCATCAGCCCAATTGGCATTAAGCAGTTGAATCTTATTTTTTAGCCTTTTCAGTTGAAAAGGAATAGGGGAAATCTGCAGGATCTGATCCTCTTTGTTTATTTGGGACAGCAGTCATATTAAAGTTCAGTATTCCTCCATTTTGTAATCCCGAATGGCTGATCCAGTTTTTTGAATAGGGTTTTCCATTGATCTGCAAAGACTGCACATACCGGTTTTCCTCACTGTTACCTGGTGCATTAATAGTTACTGTTTTACCATTCTCCAACTTAAGGGTGATCTTTTTAAACAGTGGAGCACCAAGTGCATACTGATCTACTGCAGGCGTAACCGGGTAAAATCCTAAAGCAGAAAAAACATACCAGGCAGAGGTCTGGCCATTGTCTTCATCGCCACAATAACCGTCGGGGGTTGCTTTATACATTCTGTTCATAGTTTCTCTTGCCCAATATTGTGTTTTCCAGGGAGCTCCACCATAATTGTACAAATAGATCATATGCTGGATAGGTTGATTTCCATGTGCATACTGCCCCATATTTGCGATCTGCATCTCTCTGATCTCATGAATGACACCACCATAGGCACTCTCATCAAAGACTGGAGGCAGGCTAAATACAGAGTCTAGTTTCTGAACAAATTTCTCACTTCCTCCCATCAGTTTAGACAGACCGGCAATGTCATGAAAAACAGACCAGGTATAATGCCAGCTATTGCCTTCTGTAAAAGCACCACCCCATTTAAATGGACTGAACGGCGACTGGAAAGTACCATCCTGATTTTTTCCACGCATTAAACCTGTAGAAGGATCAAAAAGATTCTTATAATTCATACTTCTTTTTGCATAAATACCAATTTCACTTTCCGGTTTCCCCAGAGCTCGTCCAAGTTGATAAATAGCAAAATCATCATAAGCGTATTCTAAGGTTTTAGCCGCGTTTTCTGTGATTTTCACATCGTAGGGAACATAACCCAATTTGTTATAGTACTCAACACCATTACGTCCGACAGCCTCCATAGGACCTTCATTATTGGCACCATGGGTTACTGCATCCCATAAAGTATTAATGTCATAACCACGCATTCCTTTGATATAGGCATCACTTACAACAGAAGCGGAATTGTTTCCGACCATAATATTGGCGTAACCCGGACTGCTCCATTCCGGCAGCCAGCCACCTTCTTTAAAGTCGTTTACCAATCCTTCCTGCATTTCTTTATTAATGGATGGATACATTAGGTTCAGGAAGGGATATAATGCCCGGAAAGTATCCCAGAAACCGGTACCGGCAAACATATAACCTGGCAGGATTTTTCCATTATAAGGACTCCAGTGTACGATTTTATTGTTGGCGTCAACCTCATACAGTTTGTTTGGAAAAAACAAAGTACGGTACAAACTAGAGTAGAATGTGCGTGCCTGATCAATTGTCCCACCTTCTACACTAATGCGGCCCAATGTTTTGTTCCACACATTTTTAGCTTTTTGTTTGGTCGCATCAAATGTGTCATTCGCCAATTCTCTTTTTAAACTGATTTCGGCTTGTTCAAAGCTGATAAATGACGAAGCTACTTTTGCAATAACCTGCTCACCTTTAGTGGTCTTAAAACCAATCACCGCGCCGCTGTGGTCACTCTCCAGCTCTAAACCATCTTTAAGGGTTTTATCACTCCAGGTTTTGGATAAGGTAAAGTCTTTATTAAAATAGATGACAAAATAATTTTTGAAGTTTTTGGGCAACGGTCCTCTCGCGTACTTTGTCGAGTAACCAATGATCTTTCTTTCTTTAGGGAAAATTTTAATGTACGATCCTTTATTTAAAGCATCTACAACAACGAATGCGCTGTCTGCTTTGGGGAAAGTAAATCTAAACTGGGCTGCGCGTTCTGTCGGAGTAATTTCAGTGGTTACATCCGCATCTGCCAGATAAACACTATAATAATAGGGTTTTGCAATTTCTGCTTTGTGGCTGAACCAGCTGGCGCGGTCATCCTCTTTGAATTTAAGACTTCCGGTAACCGGCATCATCGCAAATTGTCCATAGTCATTCATCCAGGGTGATGGCTGGTGGGTTTGTTTAAATCCCCTGATCTTATCTGCATCATAAGTATAAGCCCATCCATCTCCCATTTTCCCAGTTTGAGGGGTCCAGAAATTCATTCCCCATGGAACTGCAACTGCAGGGTAGGTATTTCCATTGGAAAGGTCAGGTTTAGACTGCGTTCCCATTAAAGGGTTCACCAGTTCGACAGGGTCAGATAGATTAACCCCCTGCTGTGCAAAAGTACAAGTGGTACCCAAAACAAGCAGGGCACTAAAAATTCTTTTCATCATGGTTTCTCTGTTTGTGTTGTTTATAGATATTAATTTAATTGTGGTTCATTTTAAGTCGTATTTCCTATCTCCGCTAAAGTGCTCCAGCAACTTGCCGCTCCAATTAAGGAAGCATCTTCTTTCAACTCTGCAATTCTGATCTCTGTTTTTATTCCATTTTTATCCAGTGCCTTTTGTACATAAGGCATAAAACACAAATGGGCATTGGAGATATTGCCCCCCAAAACAATTGCCTGCCAAGGATTTTCCTGAACCAGATAGGTGATGAACTGCGCAAGGTTATGCCCAAATTCTTCAAAGATCTGCTGTACCGGCTGGTCCTGACATTCAGAAAGGTTGATTTCTTTAACTCCACCAATAACTTTTCCAGTCAACTGAAAATATCGGCTGGTAAACCATCGGGTTGACAAATAGTCTTCAGCAATGCCCTCTTTAAATTTTGCATTCCATAATGCCGCATCTTCTGCAATACCGTCTTTACAAAAAGCAGATCCAAGCCCGGTTCCTAACGTCAAACCGGCAACTCGTTCGAAATGACGGGCAGCACCACCATAGACTTCTCCTTGTAAAAAACCAGCTGCGTCATTAATGAACCGAATGCATTCTGGCTCTATTTCCAGCCTGCTTGCGAGTTCATTTTTAATATTTATCTGATACAGGGTCTTGAATTTGTCTTGATCCTTGATCAGTGAGATTCCTTTTCCATAGTCAAAGGGTCCTGGCATTGCAATTCCGATCAGTTTTTTTTGGTTGCCAAGTACCCTGAAAGATTCTTTAATCACTTTACACCAATTGTCAAGGATCACGCCCGCTGCGTCATCAGAGTTTACATGTATGCGTTGCCGCGACTCCGGAAGAAGTGTTCCGGTTGTTAAGTTTACCAGGGCTGCTGTAATGTGAGAGCCACCTATATCAACACCTAATACAATAGGTTTCTTCATTTCAATTATATTATTATCTGTTTTTGTGAGTTATCTTTTTTATCCGGCCAAAGCATTTGCTGCGTTTGTTGAATAGTTACGCTTTTAAAATATCCGGCATTTCATGATAAGTTTTCCACAACAACTCCCCAAACAGCGTATTTGACCAGGCAAACCATGCTCTGGTAAAATTAGAAGGGTCATCTTTGTGGAAAGACTCATGCATAAAGCCCTTACCGGCATGTGTTTTCTGCAGTGTCTGAATACATTTCTTAATTTCGTCCTTATCCGTAGAGGTTAAAGCCCTCATCGTAATACTCATCGGCCATATCATATCCTGACCTACATGAGGACCTCCGATGCCTTCTGCAGCTGTACCTTTAAAATAGAAGGGATTGTCTGAAGAGAGTACAAATTTTCTAGTGTTCTGGTAGATTGGATCATTCAGATCTACTGAGCCCAGGTAGGGTAAAGCCAGCAGGCTGGGTACATTCGCATCATCCATCAGGTAGGTATTGCTAAATCCATCTACTTCAAATGCATAGATCTTTCCATATTTCGGATGGTTTACTATCGCGTATTTTTGAATAGCTGCATCTACTTCCTCGGCCAGGCTTAACAAATCTGCTGAAAGCGCCGCATCATTAAAAATGGCTTTGACCATTTCTCCTGCTTGTTTCAAAGAACTTACTGCAAAGAAGTTTGAAGGAATCAGGAAAGGAAATATCGTCGCATCATCACTCGGTCTGAAGGCAGAGCAAATTAGCCCAACAGGATTGACCGGGAATCCATAACCTGCCATAGGCTGTGTATCTGTAGGTTTCTCTGTTACTCTTCTGAAATGATATGGGCCATGGCCTGTTTTTCGTTGCTGTTCTTTAAAGGTTTTTAAAATAGCCTCGATGCCTTTCTTCCAGGTATCTGTAAAAGGCTGCTTATCGCCTGTTTTTTTCCAGTAATGGAAAGACAAACGGATGGGATAACACAAGGAATCTATTTCCCACTTTCTTTCATGAATACCAGGAAGCATGGTGGTTTCATCTGTTTTCCACTCACCTACTTTTTCAGGATCTCCATAAAAAGCATTCGCATATGGGTCTTTGAGAATGCATTTTGTTTGATGGGCAATCACTCCGGCAATTAATTTCTTTAAAGCCAGGTCTTCGTTAACAAATTGTAAATATGGCCAAACCTGTGCAGAGCTGTCTCTTAACCACATGGCATCGATATCACCTGTGATGACATAGGTATCAGGCTTTCCGTTATCTTCTTTATAATATACAGTCGTATCCAGTGTATTTGGAAAACAGTTCTCAAAAAGCCAGTTCAGTTCTGGATTTTTAACTTTTGACTGAAAGGTTTTAATGGCGGCGTCTACTGCCTTACTTTGAAAATGTCTTTTTCCCTGGGCTACTCTGACCACAGGAAATTCGGGCGCTGCAGCAAAAGAAACTTTTGATGCGAGCAAACCTGCACCAAGAACGCCGGTGTTTCTAATAAATGTTCTCCTTTTCATAAATGAAATATTACATTATGGTCATCAAAATGACCATTGGTTTATATTTGGTTATTGATTTAGATGTTATTACTATACAATTATGATTTGAGTGATCACCACACTAAAACGTTTTACTAATATGAGGAATAATATTTTTATTTTACAACTCTGTAGAAAAATTATTTTCTGCAGCTGTAACATTTAAAGTACATCTTGACCTCCTACCGTACAATCAATTCGCCTGACAAGATGACCCGCTCTGTTTTCAATACCTCTTTCGACGACAGCTGCATTAAAATCAGACTGATGATCCGCTCTGCAATTTCCTCCAGGGGTTGACCCAGGGCCGAAATCTGGGGTGTATGCAGTTTGAAAACATCCCCATCGTCATAAGCAATGACCGAAAAATCGGTATCAACAACTTTCTCCATCTCTTTAAGTGCTGTGAGGCCACTAATAGCCAGATAATTTGTCGCAAACAAAACGGCATCAATTTCAGCGTGTTCTTTAAACAGTTCCTTTAGCTGTGCTATGGTTTCTTCTTTTTCCTGTCCAAACGGCACTTTTAACACAAGGGATTCATTTTGATTGCCCTTATAATCAAGGATCGCCTGTTTGTAACCATCGTAACGGTTGACAATCTGTTCAACTTCAAGGTCAATGGTAACCAGGGCGATGTTCTTTTTCTTTAGTTTCAGAAAGTGCTCAGTTGCCTTATAAGAAGCTTCAATATGATCTATACCAACATAACTCACGTCAAGGGAAGGGAGAAAACGATCAAAAAGGACAACTGGTTTATGTTCATCTAACAGAGCCTGAATATCCTGCTCTGTACCTAAAGCAGGAGAAATTATATAGGCATCAACCTGCCTTGACTTAAAAAGGTTGATCAGTTCTTTCATTTTCCCAGGATGATTCTCTGTACTGGAATAAATAATCTTGTAATCCTTTTTATAAGCTTTATCTTCTATTAATCTGGCTATAGCCGAAAAAAAAGGATTTGAAATATCCTCTACAATCAGGCCTATGATCTTGGAACTGCCTGTTCGCAAACTACGGGCCACCTGATTGGGCTTAAAGCCATCATCTTTAATAATTTTCTCCACTCTTTCGATGACAGCTGTACTTATATTCTTCTCTACTGCCTTGCCATTCAGAATAAAGGAAACTGTGGTGATGGATACATTTGCTTTTTTCGCTATATCTTTTATCGAAAGCGCTTTGGTCGTCATATGCTTATCTTCTATACAGCAAATCTATAAAATATTATTTCTTAATTTAATGTATTAATTCTTAAACAGAAGCAACATTTTCAATACAGCTTTATTTACTTTCATTTAAATCTTTTGGGCTGAACCTTATAGAACCGATAGCCAAAGAGAAAGATAATCACATAGCAAAGAATAGGAAGATAATAAGCATGTTCAATACCATAACTATCTGCTGCTTTTCCCATAAGGAAAGGAAAAAAGGCTCCACCAACCACCCCCATGGAGATAAAAGAGGAGGCTTGCTGTGTATGTGCCCCCAGGTTCTTGATGCCCAGACTGAAAATAGTGGGAAACATAATACTAAAGAAGAAGTTGATCATCAACAAGGCCAGGTATGAGGTCCATCCCAAACCTTGGGCAACAACAACACACATCAAAATATTGGCGGCCGCATAACATGCCAGAAATTTATTAGGCGCAATTACTTTCATCAAAAATGTCCCTATAAAGCGACCAGCCAGCATCATTCCCATAAACAGAACCATATAATTAGCCGCCTTTTCATCACTGAAGCCCATCTTTTCATGCCCATAATTGATAAAAAAGGCCCAGGTTCCAGCCTGCGCTGCGACATTAAAGAACTGGGCAATCACAGCCCACACAAAATGCCTATGCCCAAAGAGAGGTTTGTTTGGTGCAACATCTACATTAACAGCATCCTCGTCTTTTACAGATGCATGCGGATCTATAGTCTGAGGGACTTTAACAAAAGAAAAGGACACTGCAATTATGGCAATAACAACTCCAATGGCCGCATACAAAAGCTTAACAGACGTAAGATCGGTGCTTCCGGGAGTATTGTGTCTCAGCAAGAAATAAGATCCGATATAAGGCCCTAGCATCGCACCTACAGCATTGAATGATTGAGCAAAATTAATTCGTTGGTCACTTGTGCGCTGATCTCCCAATGAGGCCACAAATGGGTGGGCTACGGTTTCCAGGGTAGACAGGCCGCAGCCCAAAATAAACAAAGCAATTCCAAAAAAGCCAAACGAAGAGGTATAAGCTGCAGGAACAAACAGGAAAGCCCCTCCTGCAAAGAGGGACAAACCAAGTAGTACACCGTTTTTATAGCCAAAACGTTTCATAAATAGACCTGCGGGTACCCCCATTACGAAATAAGCACCAAAAACTGCAAACTGGACAAATGCAGACTGAGATTTTGTTAATTTTAAAACATGCTGAAAGTGCTTATTCAGAACATCGGCCATCGTAATGGCAATACCCCAAAGCATAAATAAAGATGTAACAAATACCAGCGTAATCAGGTATTTTTTTTCAGTAAACAATGGTTTTTGGTTCATGGGTTAAGGTCTGTTTATATTGGTTAGTTTAAGGGTGTAAGCATATTGTGCAGGTAGCTCCTGACGCGATATTACTGGAAACTGCAGCTCGATATCTCCTCTAACCTTCTTCCATTTAATCGATTTAGCAAAACCCAGGAGAGAAATATCGGTATTATTCTGCACTTGTATATCTTTCAATAAAAATTTTCCTTCGGGCAGTTTTGGAAGAATAGCATACAGCTCATTCCCCTTACTGGTAAAAAAAACTTCTTTAACAGCATATCCCGGATCCGGGTCTACAGTTTGTTTAAGGATATAGCTGCCACTCTCGCTGCCTTCATTTTTTGCAGCCCAGTCTGTCCTTCCCTTGGACCACTGAAAATGATTCTTCCAGCTTCGTGTCCCATAGATAGCCTCTCCATTTATCTTCATCCAGGCACCAATTTCCTGAAGTCTTTCCTGCATGACCGGCGGGATTTTACCATCTGCCTGCGGACCGATATCAAGCAACAAATTTCCACCATTGCTTACAATATTTACCAGCATCAACACCAGCGTTTGAGCCGTATTATAATCCTGAATGTCTTCATTACGATTATATCCGAAGGAAAACCCGATGCCCCTGCATTCCTCCCATGGCTTATTTGCTTTAAAATCCGCTGCATATTCTGTAGTGTAGTAGCCTCCGTGTTTTTTACGGGTATCCTTTCCCCAGCGATCGTTTACGATGACTTTATCTCCAACCGGGGATTCATTATACAGCCAGGCTAAAAACTCTTCTGATCTCCATTCTTTATCGGAACGTTCCCATTCTCCATCTGTCCAAAGTATGTCTGGTTTATACCGGGCCACAAGATCTTTAACCTGTGGAAAATAATGTTGTTCCACAAATTTGTCTTTATCCCTTAGCCATAATGGATTATACCACTCAAATAAGGAATAATAAAACCCTAATTTCAGATCTGTTTTGCGGATAGCAGCAGCAAATTCGCCAGCCAGGTCTCTTTTGGCTCCGCTCTCCATGCTATTCCAGGGCCTTGAATAAGCAATGGAGGCTTCTTTACTTGGCCATAAGGCATATCCATCATGATGCTTGGAAGTGAGCACCACATATTTAGCACCTGACGACTCAATTAGTTTAGCCCATTGGTCTGGCTGGTAATCCAGCGCTTTAAACTGTTCTCCAAAATTATAATAGGAAAAATCATTACCAAAAGTCTTATTGTGGTGCTCATTAACGGCTTTGTCGTTCTGTTTGAGCCAGTACTGATACCACTCGGAATACATACCTTTTGGTGCCCAGGCCGGCACTGAATAAGGTCCCCAGTGTATAAAGATCCCAAACTTTGCGTCTTCAAACCAGGATGGAAGTGGCCTGCTATCCAGAGAAGCCCAATTGGGTTCGTATTTTTTAGACTGTCCTATAGCCCATAATGGAACCATAAAGAATAAAAATACAGCGAGTAAGCTTCCTGGGAATATGAAAGGTGATTTATTCATGCGTTCTGATTGTCCTAATCCGTGTACCCTTCTTTTTTAAGCAGAGCCATTGCTTCCATAAGCATCGCACCACTTAACTCCGCGCGTAAAGCCGCTTTTCCTCCAATTGGTGCTGCCCACCAATGATAGCCAAACAAAACCACCGGAGTTTTAGCTGTACCTGTTGTCCATAAAATCTGGCCGCTGTTCTTCAGAAAATTGATATATCTCTTCCTGGTCATTTCAGGCACATCTTTGGTTCTGATCAGTTGAGTAAAATACCTTACAAAAATTCCTTTGAAAAGATTCACATCGTGGTCCTCTTGTTCCGCCCAGTCGCTCAGCACTTTGTTATTTGAATTGACCAGGGTACTTGTTGCCCAATCCGCACTTTTAATCGCATCATTAAGATAAACTTTATTCCCTGTGATTTTATAGTACTCTACTGCTGCACCTATAAAAGTTCCAACATCGTAGGTAAAATCACCTTTGGTATCATCCAGCTTCTCATACACTCTACCCGATTGCTGGACCACACAATTTTCCTTCATCCAATTATAGATCTTAGATAGCCATTCAAGGTCATTATGTCCGTTAATCACTTCAGCTGCACCATATTTCTGCCAACGGCGGGCAGCTATAATTGCTGCTGGTCCATTTGATGGCATTCCTTTACTTTTTCCTTCTGTCGTATTCTCATGATTCCAGGGAATTCCTCCACCGTCAGCATCGTTCCAGCCGGCAGTAATCCATTTCCATAAGTCTTTGGCTGATTCTTCATAACGAGGGTCTCCTGTAGCTTCTAATGCCCGCAGATGAGCCATTCCATGCCAGCCCATATCATCATAATAATTATTATAGAAACTCCCCCAGTTCTTAGCTTTCACGCCTTCATAAAAATCGTAGATACGCTGCTTATACAGATCATTTTTTGTCCTTTGATAAGCATCAACCAGCACATCCAATCCGTGTGCTTCCGGCCAATAATCGTTCCGCACCACCGTTCCCAGATTATCATTATTAAAATGATGGCCTGCAGCGTTCCAGTAAATATTAGCTAAGTTACTGCTGCTGCTATCTGCTGCAGTAGCCCAGTTGACAGCATATTTTGCACTCCTGTCTATATATTCGTCTTTTATTTTTGAGCAAGCGCTAAATATTAGCGCTATACTCATTACCAACAACATTTTCTTCATTTGTATCTTTTTACGGTTGGACCTTATCATAAACTTGATCTTTGTCTCTTTCGTTAATCCTTAATAGACAATTTCGTGTGTATAATTTGCTATTTCAGCACTGAATGAAACAATTACATCGCACTTCTGAATTGTCCGGTTAGGAAATTTGAAAGAGTAATTCCATTGGTTATTTTCACCAGGGTAGAAAAACAGGTTAAAATACGACCCTGTTTTTACAGCAGGGGGTTGATTGTCTATATTGCTGGAACCCACTTTTTGATCTACCCCTGCAATTGTCATACGGAAGAAATACCTGTCATCACCAAAGCCACCGGAAGTAAAATCAGGTACCATATTGCTAACTTTCCATGTGCCTTTTCCCTGATAAGTTAAGGTTGTTCTTTTCTGCGGAGTACACATAAAGAAATCCAATTTGGTAATTTCCTGCAATGAAACAGTTCCTGCGTTAAAATCTAAATTAATCCTGTAAATCCCGTCTTTTATTACTGTTGCGCCATCTGCATTTTCTTTAAAGGTGCTTCCGCTATTATCTACGGAAAAAGTTCTGGTTACATTGGTTTTGGAGTCTACAAACTTATAGCTTTTTCCTCCAAGCAATTTCGTGTAAATTTCAAAGGTATCTCCTCCGGACATTGATTTCACTGTTAATGCCTGAGCCAACTGAGCTCCACCTTCTGTTCCTTCTCCAGTCAGATATAAGGAAGCAGGAGCCTCGATACCAGTTAACCTGGTGATTTTCAAAGAACGAATCTGCTTGGAAACTACTTTTGAAATTCCCCTGGAAGCTACAATAGTCCATTTAATCGTCCCTTCTTCACCCGATCCGATTCCTGCAAACTTCCCTATCCTGTCTAATATTTTGTGTGTTACACTTGCTCCCCTGCCTATTCCGTTATTATCTGCAGGAACTGTATATATTGGCTTAGAAAAATCCCCGTTTTCTTTGTCAAAAAGAACATCATAATAAACTACACCATTGTCCATGGCTACAGACTTCTCCCATTCAAAATATAATGTTCCTGTTGGGGTTAGCAATACCTTTTTAGCATCATCCGGCGAGTAAAACGTAGTGACTTCAGTTACTTGAACATCTTTAAATTCTTTATCCTTTTTACAGCCAAAAAAAGATAAGAGTACAGTTAAACAGCACGCTGCTGACAATATATATGTTTTCATTTTTGCTTCTTATTAATGGTTAATATCCTGGATTCTGTTTTAAATTTGGATTGAGCAAAAGTTCTTTTCTTGGAACTGCCCACAAATAATCACGGTTTCGACTGAAGTTTCCGGCAGGAAGCTTTATATAATCATATGTTCCACTGGACTTATCAAACTTAGCTCCCCGAATGGGTTGTGTCAGCACCGTCTCCGCCGTTTTCCAACGCCGAATATCAAATGCTCTCAACCCTTCCAGTGCCAGTTCACACCGACGTTCATTTCTGATAATTTCTCTTAGCTCAGCCTGTCCAACTGCCGGCAGGTCCATCGCTTCAGTGGTATTATCAAAACCAGCTCTTTCTCTAAGTTTTCTAATGGTTTGGTTCCAGATCGCACTATTCATCCCTCCCAACTCATTTTTTGCTTCAGCATACATCAGCAATACATCTGCATAGCGTATTAATGGGAGGTTTAAATTGGAATCCCAGCTGCCGCCCGTGTAAGCCGCCGGACTCGGATCAGCAAATTTCCGATAATAATATCCGGTAGAACTACCGGCCGAGCCATTGGTGTATTTGTCTAATGTTTTACTGTCGGGATTAATTTCTATAGTACGGCTATTTCCAGATCTGTCTTGCCATTTAGATCCGTCATACACGATTGTTGCACCCATGCGCGGATCGCGATTGGCATAATCCGGATCACTTGAAGTCCATTTCTTACCATTTTTCATTAAATAGCTGTCCACCAATCCCTGAGTTGGTGCTGCATTGTTCAAACGTGCATTCGCTGACATGGGCACATAGTCCACAAGGTTTCCCCAGGTTCTAAGATCTGGTACATATTGAAGGCTTAAGATAATTTCACTGTTATATTCATTCTTTACCCAGAATAACTCTTCATAATTGGAGAACAGGCTATAGGTACCATACGCAGAGCTATTCATCAGCTTATCGCAATATTCTGCCACTTTTGCCCAATTGTTCTCATACAAATATGCACGAGCATTCAAAGCAACAGCAGCTCCTCTGGTTATTCTGCCATTATCTGCCGCCGGATATTCCGAATTGCTTGGCAAAACAGTCGCAACTTCATCCAGTTCTTTATGGATCCATTCCATAATCTCGGCATGAGGCTTACGTGTTATTGTTTTGGCCTGTTCTGGTGTTATATCTACCGTAAAGTGAGGTACGTCCCCATACCAGGTGGTGAGCTCAAGATAAAGAGATGCCCTGATAAAACGTATTTCAGCCTTTCTTTTTTCCTTAACACCAGTACTCATCGATGTTACCCGGTCTATATTGGCCAGAAAGGTGTGGCAGGTCTTGATTCCACCATAGCAGGCGCCCCATTCACTTTCAAAACGCCCGTTAGACGCATCTGCAAGTCCGGTGGCAATTATTTTCTCATTGGATGCTCCATACCCATTATAAACATTATCACTCAATATTTCATTGGTGATAAAATAGTCACTGGTAAACATTTGCCGGTAAGCCATATTCAAAACAGAATTCGCTTTATCTTCTGATGTCCAGTAAGTTTCATCAGTAAATTTATTTGTTGGCGTCACATCCAGCTTTACACAGCCGGATATGAATAGACCCGCTGCCAATAATGTAAGGTGAGCATATATTTTAAATTTCCTTGTCATGATTCCTTTATATATTGTTCATTAAAACTCCACATTAAAACCACCGCCTATATATTTCAGCAGGGGATAATTGCGTGCACTGTTTGCACCACTCGCATTCATATTCCCACCAAACTCGGTAGATTCCGGATCCACAAAGGAATTCTTACTGAAAGTAAGCAGGTTCTGCCCATCAACAAATATCCGGAGCTTACTCATTCCGATCCTTTTTGTCAAAGTTTTAGGGAGTGTATATCCAATCTGGATATTTTTCAGACGTATATATCTTCCATCGAAAATATTAAAATCAGATCCCTTGCCATAGTTATTAACCGTAGAAGCATTACCTTGTGGGGTAAGTCTTGGCCATCTGGCGTCAGGGTTTGCCGGCGTCCAATAATCGAGCTGGTGTTCAAACATGACAAAAGAATAACCGCTATGAAATGGCTCTATGGTCTCTCCTCTCAGGGCCATGTCCCGTTTACCAACGCCTTGCCAAAGCATATTCAGATCAAATCCTTTCCATTGAACATCATAGCTGAATCCAAAAGTAAGACGTGGGAAAGCGTTACCAAGTACATACCTGTCATTATCATCAATAATGCCATCTCCATTTCTGTCTTTATATTTCACATCGCCAGGTTGGGGCAGTATACCAACAGGAAGAGCGGAGTTCCTGATGTCATCTTCATTTTTGAACAAGCCATCTGTTTTATAACCATAGTAGCTATATAATGGTAGTCCAACGCGAATGATGCGTTCAATTTCATCCGATTTGCTGATTTGCTCATATCCTTCGAATTTTGTTACCTTATTCCAGGAATCTCCAACATTGAACCCAAAAGACTGACGTATTCCATTAAGAATTAAATTATAATTCAAGCTGAATTCCCAACCTTGATTAGCCATTTCACCCAGATTGGCTTTAGGAACGGCACCACCTAAAGTAAGTGGAGTCTGAGGCGTCAATAAAATATCCTTAGTTGTTTTGTGAAAATAATCAAACGTAGCTGTCAAACTTCCTTTCAGAAAAGTTGCATCTGCTCCTATATTGAATGATGAAGATGTCTCCCATTTTAGGTCAGGATTACCAAAGGTATAACCCGTTCCCGGTACCGCAACATTATTAAACCCATACTGGTTCTGGTAAATATCATAAGTTGTAAAAGTCTGATAATCATCTATATTTTGATTACCTAGAATTCCATAAGAACCACGAATCTTCAAATCACCAATCTTATTTTTCCAGAACTCAAAGAATTTCTCCTGTGTGATCCGCCAGCCTAAAGATACAGATGGGAAAAACCCCCAGCGGTTATCTTTCAAAAACTTGGAAGAACCATCATAACGGAAATTTCCTTCAGCATAGTATTTGTCATCGAAAGAGTAGCTTGCACGTCCAAAATAGGAATAAATACTTCTTTCTACGGTACCTCCAGGCGAGTTATAGCTCGCTGTTTCATCCGTTTTAGTTCCTTCAATTGGAATCCCCAGAACCGGATCCACAAAATTCCTCGCTATTTCAATACGGCGTTGTCTGAAAGACTCATTGGAGAAACCAGCCAGCAGTGAAACCTGATGCGATTTCCCGAATGTTTTGTTGTAATCAAGCATAGCCTGTGTGTTCAACAGTGTAGCTTTGCCATTATAATCATCTATGCTATAGTTTTTTGAGTTATTTTCATTTACAGGACTATCTCCACCCATCCAATTGTATATGGGCCAATAAAACCTTCTGATCAAACGTGATTCAGGGCGAAGATCAAAACCAACCAATCCTTTTGCCTTTAACCCGTCTATGATTTGAAATTCGGCATTCAAACTTCCCTGAAAATGATCATTGTTGGTATTTGTATACCCGCCGTGTTCCAATGAAGCGAGTGGATTTCCTCCGGTTAGAACGTCATTGTTGTAATATCTTCCATTTGCGTCTTTCAGAATGTAGGTATTATATACAGGAAGACGTGAAGCGTCTGCAATTAAAAATCCAGTATCTCCCTGATAGGCTTTACCGTCATTTCTGTCGTACCACAATATAGTGGTTAACTTGAGCCTTCCGATATCAGTAGTGAGGTTAGAACGGAAGTTATAGCGTTTTAGTCCAAAATCTGGTCCTTTGAAATTACTTTCCTGGTCATAATAACCTAAGGAAATCATATAAGCAGTATTTGAAGATCCCCCCTGCACACTCAGGTTATAGTTTTGTTGCAGTGCATTTTTTAAAATACCATCCAGGAAATACTGGCTGTCGCCTGTTGCGAACTGACTGATTTGCGCTGAAGAATAAATTGGTTTTTCTCCTACGTTGATATAGGAATCATTACGCAGTAAAGCATTCTGATATCCTTTTAGAGGCTTAACTAATATCTTAGGGTCCTGAGCGCCTATAATTGCACCGAACTTTACCTGCGGCTTCATACCCAGTTTGCCTTGCTTGGTGGTGATCAATATAACACCGTTTGCAGAACGCGAACCATAAATAGCTGAACTTCCGGCATCCTTTAATATCGATATGTTTTCAATATCATTAGGATTCAGATTGTTCATATTGCCAATATCATCGCTAATTACGCCATCAATAACCAATAGCGGGGCATTATTCCCCATAGTACTCACCCCTCTCAAATTGATGTTCATGGTATTGTCGTTGGGATTCATACTTCGCTGCTGAATAACCAGGCTTGGAGATGTTCCCTGCAGAGCCTGTGTAAGATTTCCAACAGGACGATCTTCTACCTGACCTGCCTTAATCTGATCTATAGCCCCTGTAACACTCGAGCGTTTCTGGGTGCCGTATCCAACTACAACCACCTGTTCCAGTTGCTGTAAATCAACATTCATCGTAACATCAATACTGGTTCTACCCTCAACCCTGATCTCCTGGGCGGTGTATCCCAAGTAACTGAAGACTAGTGTCCCGTTATCAGGAACTTTAACGCGATAAGTACCATCTGTACCTGTTACCATTCCGGTTGTTGTCCCCTTTAACTTTACAGTTACTCCAGGAAGAGGCATATTTTTTTCATCCATCACCTTACCTGTAACAGTGATGATATCCTGAACCACTGTCATGGATTCGGTACGTCTTTTGACCACAACCGTATTCCTGTTGATGATATAGGTTAAAGGCTGAAGATCAAAAATCTTTTTCAGCGCCTGGTCCAGGCTCATTTCTTCAATGGAAATACTTACAGGCCTGGCCTCCTTCAACATTTTGGTATTGTATAGGAAACTAAACCCGGTTTGCTTTTGAATGTCTTTCAAAACCACGCTCAGCGTCGCGTTCTTCTTGTGCAGGCTAACATTCTGAGCATAACCTGAAGCAAATACCTGAGTAAAGCATGCGACCAGTAAAATAGTAGTTAATTTCATAACCAGCAATAATTTTAATGGGATACAAGATTGCATCCTGCATTTAAACAGAGAGTAAAAATTCATACATTTGAATATTTGGGTTAAATCAGTAATAAGATGTGCTGTCTTTTTATAAAACGGTTTTTAGCCTGAAAACTCCGGGGGCGCGCCAACGCTTCCGGTTTTTCTTTTTAGTGCCAACCGTATCCTTTGAGTAAATCCTAAGGCATAACGATAATCCTCCTTCCCTCGACTTTAAAATGAATAGTTCCGGTCAATTCCAACATCTTCAACACTTCAGAAACATTTTCATACCTGGAAATCGATCCTGCAAAATTCTTATCAGAGAGATTCCCCCTATACTCCACTTCCACATTATACCAGCGGGAGATCCGGCGCATAATCGTCTCAATATCTTCATCAGCAAATAAGAATTTTCCATTTTTCCAAGCTATAGCCTCTACAGTATTCACCTCTTCAACACCCAGTATACCAGAAGATTTTTTTAAACTCGCTTGTTGGCCTGGTCGAATAACCGCTGTTTGCAATGCATTAGATACCTTAACAGAACCCTCCAATAAAGTGGTACTGATACTTTCTTCATCATCGTAAGCCATTACATTAAAATGCGTTCCCAACACCCGAACTTCCATCGCTCTTACATGCACCTTAAAAGGCATTTCTTTATTTTTGGCAACCTCGAAATAGGCCTCACCATCAAGTTCTACACTTCTTTCTTTTCCGGCGAACTGGGTTGGGAAACGAAGCGATGAGGCCGAATTTAACCAAACTAAAGTACCATCTGGTAGCTTTAGCTGGTATTG
>NZ_DATMRL010000362.1:0-8579 GCF_035566355.1 Pedobacter sp. | reverse complement strand
TTCATTACTTCGCCAGTTTGCAGCGTCGCTCATTTCAAGGCCTCTTGGATTGCCTTTAAGCCGGCTGAGGACCTCTTTACGCCATTCTATCAAATGTGATAGTATCTCGGCTACACTATGCAGGTCAGGAATCGGGCGTTCAAAAACCGAATTTGCATCCACCAATGAAAGTTTTTTTTCAAAATTTTCGTCAATCCATAGATCTGCATTTTCAACGTCTTTCAATTGTTGAATTAAATCCTTTAGCAAGCTATTTCCCACGTTTTTCAAATCAGCATTAGAATTATGATCTTGTCTTACCTTATAACAATTTCCAATAAAAAAAGTTGGCATCCGTTTATAAATCTTCAAGAAATTTGATCTATAATTCATTCCTGCTCTTCCTTGCAGGCGCTAAAACATGCTAATTATGCTAAGTCCGCGCGTATTTCTTTTTATATCCCATTGGTGATAATCCCGTAATACGCTTAAATATGGTACGGAAGGCTTTCAGATCATTATAGCCGGCATCTTCCATGATAAAAGGTAGGTCCTTATGGTTCATTTCGATTGCCTTTTTGGCCGCTTCTATCCTTACACGTTGCAAGTATTCAAACGGTGTGTTATTAGTAGCGGCTTTAAACCGTCGGATGAAGTTGCGCTGTCCCATATTGATTAGGTTGCATACCTTATCCATCGCTATTTCGCGGTTATAGTTTTGTTCAATATATTCCTGTGCTTTTAATATCGCCTTGTCGTCATGCTGGTGCTGACCGATAAATACAGCAAAGTGGGCCTGGCTGGTACGGTCCATTTCAATTGCATACATTTTACTGACCCAAAGTGCAGCTTCCCGGCCACTAAACTTTTCGATCAAGTACAAAATCAGCTTTAGTGAAGAGAATGCGCCGCCGCTGGTATAAATCCCATCCTGATCAGTGATCACCAGATCCGGTTTCATCCGGATACCAGGATAGCGACTTTGTATATCACTAGCAGCTGCCCAATGCGAGGTCACCTCTTTGCCCTCCAGCAAGCCTGCCTCGGCTAAAAAATAGCTGCCTACGCAAAGACTGGCAATTTCGCTTCCAGTTGCATATCTATCCTTCAACCAACTAATAGTTGCCTGGTTGTGCGCAATTACCGGCGCCATATTGTCTACACTAAAAGATGGAACAATGATCAGGTCGGGATGGCCGGCGCGCTCCAGGCTTTTGTGATCTATCTCCTGATTTGGAAATATAAGTTGAACATTATCTGCCGACTGACCTACAGTTTCCATGCAAAATGCCATAGGCTGTCCTGTAAGTTTCATATACTTGTTGGCCCCGGTAAGCAAATCAATAACACCGGTAACCGAAGAGGGTACAACTTGATCAAATACGAGCAGCGATACTGTTTTCATAGAATTGGCAGGTATAATTATGAAGCAATTTATAGATTTTAATTGTCATAATTACACCCGCAACTTGTCAATTGTACAAGTTTAATGAGGCTGCAATTCTTCTGAGATTTGTTATCAACAACAAATAAATTATTAACCCCTTTCAAATGGGACTAAATTCAAAAATTATGACAAAGCAAATTTGGGGTAATTTACCCGTTAACGATGTTAACCAAACTATTCAATTTTACACTAAGCTGGGCTTCAAAGTAACTGAAAATCATTTTAATGGCGATCATATAGCTAGTATTACAGTTGGCGAGGCCAATTTTGTTATCTGCTTCTTTCCTAAGGCACCATTTAAAGTAGCACTGAACGGCGAAGTTGCCGATACCGTACAAGGTAACGAAGTGATGTTTAGCCTTTCGGCTGAAACGAAGCCCGAGGTAGATGAATGGGCTGCTAAAGTAAAAGACATAGGTGGTACTGTATTTTCTGAACCACAAGCCTTTAATGGGATGTATGGCTGCGGCTTTGCCGATCCAGACGGGCACAAATTCAACGTGCTTTTTATGGGCTGATATCAGCTACAGCATCTCAAACGAAGAGTTTGTTGGACTGGAACAGTTGCACGGCTCTGCCAGGTGGTGAGCAACGTCAGATTGCTTCCCACCTTTGTTTTAGTAAGTTGATCACCAGATACACTTAATCATCTTCTTCTCTCCCATCATCATCAAAATCTGCTGATGAACTGCCTGTATGACTTTCATGATCATCTGGATGCTCATCAGGTTTTTTCGAAGAGCCGGTATAGCCATCATCACTCAGAGAATCATATCCCTGCGTTCCTGTATTATCCAAACCATCCCTGGGACCGTCTGGTAAAGAAAGATTAACAACTTTTTTAGCCATGACTATTAACTTTATATAATTTAACAAAAGTCAAGGCTCAAAGTTTTAACAAAGGCAAAGGGGCTTGAAGTAAAGTTTCTAAATTGGGCACAGCTCATTTTTGTTAAAAAATGTTAAATCCATTTGAAAATTTTATTTTCTTTTTTTGATTTGTTCCGTCAAATTAGAACATAACCAGACATTTTTTTTAGGCTATTATTATTAAAATTCTAGTGTTTAGATCATGTTAAAAAAATTCTCACTTACTCATTTTTGTGCGAGGTTAAGCTTTTTATCATTTCTCTTGTTCCTTTTTAAAGCCCCTCTTGCACTCTATGGCCAAAACCCTGTTGCCAGTATTGACGGTCATTCTGGCTTTACTGCAAAATTGATCAATATTGAGGCTGCAACGAATGAAACCTTTCGTTACAATACGACCTTACATAATGGATCTGCTAAACCGGTCATCTATGAATTCAAAACCAATCCTCCTGCTGGCTGGATGATCAGTTACAAGATCGACGGTAGTCAGGTTACCTCCATCAACATGGCCGCAGGGAGCACACGTGATATATCGATAGAGGTTAATGCTACCCCAAATACCTCTCCGGGGAAATACCCGCTACCTGTAAAGGCGATTGCGAATAAGGATACATTATCTTTAAACCTGGAAGCCGTGGTTAAAGGATCTTATGGCATAAACTTAACCACACCTAGCGGAAAACTGAGCGAAGAACTGACCTCCGGAGGTCATAAGGAAATCCATCTGGAGATAAAAAACTCTGGTACTTTACTGTTAAAAGACATTGAGCTTTCCTCCCAATTACCTACTAATTGGGAAGCTTCTTTCGAGCCTTCGAAAGTTACCCAATTGGAGCCAGGAAAAACACAGGCCATAACAGCGAACATTAAAGTTCCCGATAAGACAATCGCTGGAGATTATGCAGCTACTTTTACCGCTACAAACAGTAATGGCAATTCTCAGGCTGCTTTTAGGATGGTGGTCACAACGTCGTGGATTTCTGGATGGATAGGTGTATTGATCATCCTATCGGCCGTTTCCCTGGTGTATTATCTGATCCGCAAGTACGGTAGAAGATAGAAAAATGAAAGATCCTATTATAAAACTCAGGGACCTGACTAAGTGTTATGGTTCCCAGAGAGCCGTTGACAACCTCAACCTGGACATCAATAAGGGTGAGATTTTTGGATTACTGGGTCCTAACGGAGCGGGTAAAACGACCACAATATTAATGATGCTAGGGCTTACTGATCCAACAAATGGTTCTGCATTTGTTTGTGGTTATAACGCAACAAGTGATCCCATTTCTGTGAAGAGAAAAGTGGGCTATATGCCAGATAGCTTAGGTTTTTATGATCACATGACTGCACTGGAAAATCTGATATATATTGCGAGATTGAATAGACTTCCTGAGAAGGAGAATCGTGCACGTGTCTTAGAAATGATGGACATCGTTGGGCTTTCTTCAGCTATGCATAAGAAAACATCAACCTTTTCCCGTGGTATGAAGCAGCGTCTGGGCCTGGCTGATGTATTGATTAAGCAGCCTGAGGTGATCATACTGGATGAACCAACACTGGGAATAGATCCTGGTGGGGTTAGGGAATTTCTCTTGCTGATCAAGCGCCTGAGCAAAGAACAGGGACTGACGGTGCTGCTTTCCTCACATCATTTACACCATGTTCAACAAGTTTGCGATCGGGTAGGTATTTTTGTGAAGGGCAAATTATTAGCCCAGGGAAACATTGATGCCCTGTCGGGCGATTTGTTTAATCATAAAGGTCATGTCGTATCCATTAGCCTGGCAGAATTTATTTCCAGTCCCTGGTTACCCGAACAGGAGTTGATGCAATGGGAAACAATTAAAAACATCAGGATAAGTCAAAACACAATAGAATTTGAATGCACACAGAATATCACGCCCGCTTTGGTCCGTTTTCTAGTTGAAAAGGGATATGATATCATAAGTGTACATCAAAAAAATTATGGTTTGGATGACATTTATCAAAAATATTTTGAGAATGATAATTGAGAAAAATATGACATCAAAAAAAATCCAGATGATAAGTCCTTTCAGTGTAATGGTCCGCAAAGAAATGGCAGATCATATCCGCAGCTGGCGCTTTATTGTACTGATAGGCTTAATTATACTCACATTTGTGGCATCGATGTATGTCTCATTAAGCAATATCCGGGCAGCTATCGGAAATGCCAATGATCCGGACCATACTTTCCTATACCTTAAACTGCTCACCACAACTGATAATTCCATACCTCCCTTTCATGTTTTTCTGAGCTTTTTAGCACCATTATTAGGGATCAGTTTAGGATTCGATGCGATTAATGCTGAGCAAAATAATGGAACGCTTACAAGACTTATGGCTCAGCCTATTTATAGGGACAATTTATTATTGGCCAAATTTGTGAGTGCCCTAATTATGGTGGGTGCCTTATTTTTAGTCTTAACCTTATTAATGATAGGGGGCGGATTGATTTTGACTGGAGTAAGAATGGAACCACAAGAATTGTTAAGGATACTGGGTTTCGTCCTGATCAGTATAACCTACGTTGGCTTTTGGTTGAGTTTATCCATCGTGCTATCAATCAAGTTTAGACAGGCAGCAACTTCGGCTCTTACTGCAATAGGTATATGGTTATTTTTCACTGTTTTTTACCAGATCATTGTTAATCTGATCATCAGGTCCTTTTTACCCGATCCCAGTTTTTTGACGCAGGATCAAATTCAGTTTTACAATGAATTTATTCTGGATCTGCTGCGCGTTGCTCCCAATCAACTTTATACCGATGCGACTACGACCCTGCTGATGCCATCGGTTAGAAGTCTGGGACCAATGACAATGCAACAAATGGCTGGAGCAATACCTTCTCCACTTCCCTTTAGGGAAAGCTTAATGATCGTATGGCCACAGGTCAGCGGCTTGATCGGAGCAACTGTAGCTTGTTTTGCACTTTCCTACTATTTATTCATGCGCAGGGAGATTCGGAGTTAAATATTTCATCTCACAACAAAGTCACTAATTCCGCTATTTTGATAATCTGATTTCGTACTTCGCGAATTCCATACCAGGACAAAAATTCGACTCCATAAAAAGCTACAACTCTAAAATAATGTAAAACTTTATTTTATGCTATTGGTTATTAGCTTATAGCCATTTATGTTAATACTTCTATTATGGAACAGCCACAAATACAGTACGAATTTATCAATTATCAGACTGGAAATGTAATAGGCTATCTAACATTACCAGCTCATATGGACAAAGACAAGCAAATTTCAGAACTCAAAAAGAAGCAATCCGAACTGGCAGTTGCCAATAAGATATACCTGGAATTGGTACAATGGCATAAAAAAGTCTGAGGTTACTGCAATAACCTTTTAACAATAGCTGCCGAGGCTGCTTCGCTAAAATCCAGCCCGGAATAATCCGGATTGTAACCACCAATATAGGGAACTGCCATGATGTAAATACGATCATTAAATGCACCGTAAGCATCCACTACCTGAAAATAGTCATTGATAGCAATACCAGAAACTTTCAGATAATAATTTCCTTTTGAGTCTTGTCTAACATCTTTTCCTTCCTCCATCGCCTTTCGTCCCTCGATGGCCGAACGGAATTTAAGCATTGCAGGACTCACAGTACCCTTGTTTAACAGGCTTTTAAAAGGGAAATCTTCAAAAGCCATATGAGGTTGACCTACGCAATCTACATAAGTATTAAAATAAACGGACAGCTTTTCACCAGTTTCATCTGTATAATTATAGGTAGCTCCTCCTTCATCCCCTGCTTCTACCTGACCATCATCTCCTACAGAAATCAATTCAAGCACCCCCGCCTGATGCATAGCCATGAGTTCCTCACTTGAACTTTGCGGGATGTAAGCAATAACAATGGAAATTAATGGTGCAAGTGTTTTTTGAAGGCGCTGCATGTCTTCGGCAGACAAATATTTTGCCGGGTAGTTTAAGGCAAAGCTCAATACACCAAGCATTTCTTTCCAGTAAACGGATTCTCTCCTCCTGATCGATTTCTCTGCTTCTGCATATTCCGCTTTCAACAATTGAAAAGGATCCAGTCTTTCACGAAGATCCATCATCGCTGACACAAATTCCTCCAGGCTCATCTCTTTAATCTGCTGATAAAACTCAGGTTGTTTTTCTTTTATGGGTAGCTTAAAATCATGTTCGAATACATAATCCAAGGACAAGAAGCCTTCATTTTCGGCAATATGCTTAGCAATTTCTTCATTGCTCAATAACTCATCGTTAGACAAGTGAGAATCTTCTAAATGAAACCTGACTGCGGGTAGCATTCCGTTCCGGGTATGCAATACCAGCTTAAAATTAGGACTGTGCTTGTGTAATTGGTAAAACAGATATCCTTCGGGGTGTTTGTTAAAAGTTCCGTTATGACGGGCAAGTGTTCTTATCGCATCAACAGCAGTTAAGGAGGATCCTTTGATAGCAACAGGATGATCTAACTTTAAGCCCAGTTTAACCGGTGGATAAGGAGAATCAAAATAGCCTGGAACTTTTCCTTCGTATCGTTTCGGCCAATAATGACCTGTACAGATGATGACCTGATCAAATTCAAATTTTTCCCCGCCGTTGATTTCTATCACGACCATCCCTTGCTCAGGGTAATCGGTTATATCGGTTGCTTCGGTATTGTAATAAATCTGGTATTCCACCCCATTCTCCCGTGCCTGTTTCTGTAACAGATCAAACTGGGCAGTCAGATACTGACCAAAAAGCAGTCTGGGCAGGACTTTATATTCATTAAAACGTGTGGGGTCAATATGGAACTTATCCAGGGTATCTTTAGATACGGAATTGATCCAGTCGGCCAGAGAGGTAACCAACATCGGAATTTCATTACTTGATACATTAGTGATGTGTTCATCATTAGCCCCCTCAGCACTATAAGGCATACCCGCTCCTAATTTATTTTTGCGCTCAAATATCTTAATATTGATATCCGTTCTGCCGGATTCAATTAGTCGTTTGAACATGAACAAGCCACTTGGGCCTCCGCCAAGAATGGCGATATGTTTTATATTTTTCACAAGCTTACAGGAAGAATGTAGGAGGAACAACAATAAAGCGCAAATGTTTTATACCTCGCTTCAGATTAAAAAAATAATCCGTTCATCTTAATTGAACAATTCCAATTTTGAGATGTTCTTATGATCATGGATCATATCACATCGGCTTTAATTCATGCCTCAAGGACAGGCGATTTGCCATTACTACAAGAAATAATTGACCTAAAGACCACGCTTGAGGTCAGGGATGATAAAGGCTATACACCTTTGATCATCGCTTGTTATAATCATCAAATGGAAGCGGCCGAACTGCTGCTTCAATCAGGAGCAAACGTTAACGGTACAGATGCAGGTGGCAATACCGCACTTATGGGCGTTTGCTTTAAAGGCTATGCAGATATTGCGGAATTGCTCATTGCTCATCAGGCAGATTTAAATCTGTTGAATGGAAATGGTGGGACTGCTTTAATGTTTGCAGCTATGTTTGGCCGCAATGAGCTAATTAGCTTACTTCTACGATATGGCGCAGACCTAACGATAAAAGACAATCGGGGGATGAGTGCACTAGACATCGCTGTACAACAAGGCAATGAAAACGGACTTCAACTTTTAAAACAACATCAACCTATAAATCAGTAAAAAAATGGAAAAGAAAAAACCGAATGCTGAAAACGCAGTCAATTTAAAACAGAAAGACCTCGCGCCGGATATCGTTTCCGATCAGGGTGAATTGATGACCACAGATCAGGGCCTTAAAATTAATGATGACACGAATTCACTGAAGGCTGGAGAACGGGGACCATCTTTACTGGAAGATTTTATCCTGAGGGAAAAAATAACGCATTTTGACCACGAAAGAATTCCGGAAAGAATTGTACACGCCCGGGGTTCAGGTGCTCATGGTTATTTCCAGGTTTATGAATCTATGGCTAAATATACCAAAGCAGGTTTTCTGCAAGACCCTTCTGTGAAAACACCTGTTTTCGTACGCTTTTCTACAGTTGCAGGATTCAGGGGTTCTACTGATCTGGCAAGGGATGTACGTGGGTTTTCTGTTAAGTTTTATACACAGGAAGGTAATTATGATCTGGTTGGGAATAATATGCCGGTATTCTTTATCCAGGATGCGATTAAATTTCCAGACCTGATCCACGCCGCTAAGCCCGAACCTGATAATGAAATACCTCAGGCAGCAACAGCCCACGATTCTTTTTGGGATTTTATTTCATTAACACC
>NZ_DATMRL010000361.1:0-5540 GCF_035566355.1 Pedobacter sp. | reverse complement strand
AAAAGTTACGTTCCACATCCATATAAACTGTATAATCATGTACAGTCAGATCGTAACTTCCATACAGATTCAGTTTATTTTTTTGGTAATTGAAGCTTGTCGAGCTACCATAGCGGGCCGATCTTCCCCGACCTCCATTTGCAGAAACACTACCATTAAAGCCTGAATTCACATTTTTTTTCAATATAATGTTCACAATCCCACCACTTCCGGAAGCATCATAACCTGCAGAAGGATTTGCAATAATTTCAATTTTGGAAACCGCTGAGGAGCTTGTTCCTCTGAGCAAAGTGGCCAGCTGGCTGCCAGACAAATAGGTAAGCTTCCCGTTAATCATTACAGATGTTCCTGCACGTCCTTTCAAAGAAACTTCTCCGTTTTCATTCACGCTTACACCAGGAGCTTTGGATAACAATTCCAAAGCAGTATTCCCTTCTGCCATCACACTTTTTTCTACGTTCATGACCGTTCGGTCCAGACGTTGTGAAATCAATGGTGGAGTTCCGCTAACAACAATCGTGTTTAACATTCGGGTGTCTGGCATTAAATGAAGTTCACCATAATGGTACTGTTTCTGAAATTCAGTCAGTTCGAAAACTTTCCCATAATAGGGGGCATATCCCATGTAGTGAACACAGATGAGATATTTCCCATTCGGTATATCTATTCCTTTAAAATAACCAAGAGAATCTGTCATCAGCGATTTTATTTTTACAGAATCGGCAACGCGTAAGACGACTACAGCGGCGGCGGGCAGCGATTGAGAATGTTCATCTAATACCCTACCGCTAATACCAGCAGATTGTGCAAAAACAACAGTCTGCAGCAGCAATAGTATTCCTGTTAGATAAATCTTCATAGAGATCCTTTTTTTGATTTTTTACGTTTCTTTCCCCACCAGATATAAAAGCCCGTAACAGGCAAGCTGGCGCAAACCAGACTACTGATGAAGTAAATAATCTTGCTGGTTAATCCTAGAGAAGCGCCTACATGTAATGAATAATTTAGTTTACGAACCTGATCCGCAAAGGAAAGTTCTCCAAGTCTTTTTCCGCTTCTGGCCGACAACTTCAGGGTAGCTGGTTCAAAATAAAGATCCCGCCAGAATCCGGAAAACATATCTGTACAGGCATAGATCAGTTCATCTGGTTTTTCCGGGATACTAACAATGACGTTATTTTTATTATGCAGGGCAATCTCATTCCGTACTTTGTACCATATTTTATCGGCAGAGACCAATGCCGGCTCCGCAGACAGAGTAAAAAGTTCTTTTTCAGGACGCTTTCGTGGTCCTCCATCACCTCCGGTTACCCAATACACACTCCTGGAAAACCAGGAGAAACTCATCACAAGTCCTGTTGCAGCCATTAATACAGCTATAAGCAGGACATAAAACCCAAGTACATTGTGCAAGTCGTAATTGATCCGCTTAAATTTTGCCTTCCATTTGATTTTAAAACTTTTATCACGATTACTCTTATTCCATTTTTTAGGCCACCATAAAATCAGGCCGCTGATGAGCAGGAAAAAAAATATAGTGGTAGCCCAACCCACAATGGGCTTACCTATTTTTCTTCCCAACATCAGGTTTCGGTGTAGCTCGTCTACTTCGTGGAAAAAATCTTCATGATCTTGAAAAGTTACTATTTCGGCAGTATAAGGATTCACAAATACGGTGGAATCAGAATCCATGGAAACGGCAACAGTTTTGTCCAGTCCATGGTACCACATGGAGCTGATTTCTTTTCCAGGAACAGCCTTTGACACCGCCCGGTGGATCACCGATGGTGGGAGCAGCTGATCCTCATCCTGTGCAGCCACCTTCAGATCACCATGTATCAAATCTTTGATTTCCTGTTCAAAAACCAGGATACAACCTGTTATACTGATAATGAAAACAACAATTCCGGAAGCAATTCCCAGCCATAAGTGCAGCCAGGCATTGATTTTACTAAATGTACCTTTTATGATCATGAATAATGAATTTCCAAGCAGGAATTTGATTCGTGCTAATTAATATTCCAGTTTGCTAAAGGCAGCTACATTTGTGATGCCTCTCAGACGTGCACCTTTCTTTGCTGTTGCAGTTGCTACATCAATCACATATACATAGAATTCTTTATTATCTTCCTGCATTACATAGTATGCCGTTTTACCATCCTTTTCAATATATATTTTGTTATTATAATCCGTTTGATCATGTACCGGAGCACCGCTTATTTCAGACACTGTTTTAGCTTCGGCATCAACAATGGCCAGTTTTACTTTACCGCCGCCTACACCACCAGTTTCGGTTGACGCGTAGAGTGTCATCAAGAATTTGGTTCCACTGATATAATTACCACGTGCAATTTTTCCTTTACCTAAAGCTTCCACATTAAAGAAATAACTTTTATCAAATTCATCCGTACCTTTCTTAACCCTAAGTATTCCAGATGGATTCTTTGGCACAAGCCCGTTTTCAGTTGTTCCCGAAGTGAACCAGGTATAAGCATCTCCATTAGCAAGAACACCAATTCCCTGCTGTGAACCCCAGTTACCAACAAAACTACCTCTGTCATCACTGATCTTTTTAACCAGTTTCAGGTCAGGATAACTTAAAATGGCAATGGTTGTTTTGTTGACCTCTGTAATATTACCACCCCAGTTGCCTTCACCTTCCGCAATTTGATAAGGGATATAAATTTTATCTCCGACCTGGAATAAGCCAGTCCAAATGGCCATCCGACCGTTGCCAGCCAATTCAGCAAGATTAATCGTCGCCTGGTTCTGGATTAGAAATGATTCTGCATTGTAATTCATCAGCGTGGCTACCGGATCAGTAAGACTGCGGTTCGTTGATCCGATAATCGTATTTTTAGTTCCGTAGTTACCAAATATTCCAGGACGTACAGCATTAACAGTTTTATTGTCAAAGCGGGTTAATTTTCCATTGGTTCCAAATCCATAAGGTGTAATTGGTCCCTGGTTGCTGTAAGTCAAACCAAAAACAAGGTTGTTCTGCACATTAAAATAGAATTCATTGGAAGGAATCCCTTTACCTACAATACTGATCTCACCACTGCTCACGTTCTCTGAGGATACCACATAACTACCCGCTCCGCCGCCTTCACCTGCAGCCTCACTGGTAACTACGAATACAAATTCCTTTTTCGTTTCCGCACCCGGCTTAGCAATTTCGGGCTCCTGAATATCCTTGTTTTTACTGCAGGACATCAGTCCAATACCAAAAAAGCCCACTAACAAAAATACCTTTACTAGATTTTGCGATTGTTTCATTTTTATTTTATTTGATTTTTAAAGTTTATGAAGCTACCCCAAGCCTTTCGCTATTTGTAAGCTGGCTTTGGATGGTTCATCCTATTCATTTGCGAGATTATTTTATTACGATTTTTTAATAAAGTACCGGAGCTTCAGGTTAAAACTTCTGCTGGGTTTTTGTAAAGCAAAGTTGTCATAACGGGTAACATCGGTCAGATTAAGGCACTCAAAAGCAATATTGTACTTGCCTGAGGCCATCGTATATACCACATTGACATCATGAGAAAGCTGCTGAGGGATAATATACCGCTGTTCATTACCACCAAAAGCTTCCCAGTTTAACGAAAATTGGTGAACATAGAGCAAATTATATCCTATACTCAGCATATCCCCTTTTTTATGTAGATTATTGAAATAAATATTGGCATCCGCATTTCCATAGAGGTAAGGAACGTTCGGCAACCGGTCTTTATAAATATCACTTTCCAATGATTTACCTGGTTCAACTTTATTCGTGTTGATTAAGTTCTGATAAGTCATATTACCGCCCAGGGAAATGAGATTCTTATAATAATACCTGACATTGGCATCTACACTATTGTTGGTTACACTTCTCAGATTTTCGAAGTGAAAATCGCGTCTGCCGCTCGGCTGCAGATCTCCTACCATTGCACGGATATAATCTTTGGCGTATCGGTATACATAGTTTGCATCTATACTGATCCGGTGCGAATTGTTTAGTTTTACAAAATAGGAAAGTCCAAGGTTAATGTTGTCACTGCTTTCAGGTCTTAGATTGGGATTATCTGATTGATTAATCAAATCACCAAAAAGCTCATTACTACCTGGCAAACGATAGGCTTTCTCATAAGATAATTTTAACTGAAGGTCCGTTTGAAGAAAATAGGTAGCCGCTAGCCCATATCCCATTTTATTGACTACAATCGTTCTTATCGGATCCGTTTCGCCCACTACATTTTGTGAAATAGCCTTCTGATAATAATGCTTCACAAATAAGTTCGTATTCCATTTTTCAGTCAGTGCCATTCGGTAGCCCAAACCTGTAACATACTTACGTGTCGTTTTTGGGTATTTGTTTTCCTTAAGATCGGGCTGAATTGCATCTACTCCCTTTCTATTGAAAGTTGAAAACTGATGGTTTAACATCAGGCCATGTTTATCCGAGATATCATAAGTTGCATTGGCTGATACTAAGCCAATATTGTTTTTATACTTAAAATCCGTATAGGTCGCTTCACCACCAGGCGCATTCTCTTTATTCTTGGGTGTACTCTCTCCAAGCCAGTTAAAGAGACGCGGTACTGTGTCAATACTTCTTTCCTCTCCAAAATTAAAACGACCATTCAGGCTAACATTAAGCCCCTCAACAAACAGGTTCTTTTTCAAATATTTAATACCAGGCTGCACAATTTTACCCCTGGTTTCCCGTGCACCGTAAACATCCTGCATGTCGTTACCAGTTTGTATTTCGGCACGGTTATTACCTAAAGTAATCCCCATTAATAACTGATCAGCATATTTTTTATGAGATACTCCAATATTCGCAACAAGGGTTTCATTGTGATAATTGTCGTGAAAACGTCTGACACGTTGGTTTACAAGTCTCTTTGTTATTGGATCAGGCACTTGTATATTGACTTTATAATTATTATCAGAATAATTCTGAAAAGCATTCAATTGTAAAGTCAATCCCGATTGATCAATATATCCTGCGTTGATATTCGTTTTGTGGGTATTGAATGATCCAAAAGAATAGGAAGCATCCAAATATTTTCCCGCTTCTGTTTTAGTTACAATATTTACTGCACCACCCAATGCGTCTCCACCCAGCCAGACAGGTACTACCCCACGATATACTTCTACTCTGTCGGCAAAATTTATAGGAATGTTATTCAATTGAAAAGACGAGCCAAAATTATCCATTGGCAAGCCGTCAAGAAACATTTTCACCTGATTTCCGGAAAATCCATTTAAAGAAAAACTCATGTTAGACCCCACACCACCTGATTCCCTCAGCCGCACACCAGACACCCTGTTTAGAGCTTGTCCGATATCCATAGTGGTATTGTAGAGCTTTTTAGCATCAATAGCTGTTACATTGTAGGCTTGTTGATTAACCTGTTTATGTTTACTTAAGCCAGTAATGGAAATTTCATCGATAGACCGGCTATCTGGTTCCAATTGGAAATTCTCATGGAATCTCCCCTCTGCGGAGAGCGTAACGTTTTTTATAATTTCTTTAAACCCAAGGGCAGATA
>NZ_DATMRL010000360.1:0-7347 GCF_035566355.1 Pedobacter sp. | reverse complement strand
AACATATTCCGGAATTTAAATTAACTTACACCGAAAATGATCCGCGGCAGCAAATTGCCAACAGCTGGCCGCGCTCTATAGATGACAGCTTTGCTGCGAAAGACTGGGCATGGAAGCCGGAATTTGATCTGGCAAAAATGACCATAGATATGTTGGATAACTTAAAAAGTAGTAAGTAATTAAAGCTTATAAATAACAATGGGAAGAGCATTCGAGTTTAGAAAAGAAAGAAAATTTAAACGCTGGGCAAAAATGGCCGTTCAATTTACCCGTATTGGTAAAGAGATCGTGATGGCCGTTAAAGATGGTGGCCCTAGCCCAGACACCAACTCACGTCTACGTACCGCTATCCAAAATGCCAAAGCTGTAAATATGCCTAAAGACAGGGTAGATGCAGCAATTAAAAGAGCATCCAACAAGGATGAAAACGGATACGAAGAATACGTTTACGAAGGATATGCACAGCATGGCGTTGCTGTTTTAATAGAAACAGCAACAGACAATACCAACAGAACTGTAGCCAATGTGCGCAGTTATTTTAACAAAACCGGGGGAACTTTAGGTAAAACAGGTTCCCTGGACTTCATCTTTAACCGTAAATCCATCTTCAGATTTTTACCCGGAGAAAAAGACCTGGAAGAATTGGAATTTGAATTGATCGATGCAGGTCTGGAAGAATTGTATCTGGAGGCAGATGAAGAAGGAAACGACATCGCTGTCGTACAAACTGCTTTTGAAGATTTCGGTAAAATGCAAAAAGCACTGGAAGACCTTGGACTGGAAATGAAAAGTGCGAAACTGGAGCGTATTGCCCTGTCTCATACTGCAGTAACTGAAGAGCAGGCAGCAGATGTATTCAAACTGATCGATAAATTAGAAGAAGATGATGATGTACAGGCTGTATATCACAACATGGAGGAATAAAATTCCAGAATACATAAAATGAAAAAAGGTGTCCAAAAAATATGGACACCTTTTTTTATATAAGCCCTTTGAAATATGTACGGATGTTCACCTCCCAGTTAAAGCGCCTAAAAGAAATCAATATTACTCAGAAGAGGCCTAGGACTGTTTGCGCTTTTTCAGCGCGAATATTCCAGCCTCTGAAGAGTATATTGATTTCTTAAACCTATTTCTTCTTGTGAGAAAACAACCACGGCAATAATTGGGGTTCAGCAAAAGCAGAATCCCAGCTGTTATGATTATCATCCGCATATAAAGTATACTTCACTTCCTTTCCAATAATCTTCATCTGATCTGCAATCTCTTTCGACAACTCAGGACTCACAACATCATCCTTTCCACCATGAAAAATCCACAAAGGAACTTTTTTATACCGGTTCACATTGGCAATATTATCTCCGCCGCAAATTGAAATGGCTGCGGCAAACATCTTCGGTTCCCTTCTCAGAACTTCAAAAGTTCCCATACCACCCATAGATAGTCCTCCGATATAAACCTGATTGCGGTCAGCATAAGGCTTATCCAGTATATTCTTTATCATGCCCAATAAAGCGTGCATGGCTTTTGTCGGCTTTCCGCCTTTTTGGAAATTAAACCGGTCCTTACCTGTTTTGTCCTCACTAAACTGAACATTTGACCAGAAATCCTTTTCAGGGCACTGTGGGAAAAGCACAATAGCCGGGAACTTTTTACGCAAGTCTTTATTCAGAAACAGCTTACCTCCGTGAACCAGTTGTTTTTGGTTATCGTTTCCACGTTCTCCACTGCCGTGCAAAAAGAAAACCACCGGATATTTTTGCTGCGGATTAAAATTCTCCGGAAACAGGATCCGGTACGCCAGTGTATCTTTTTTATTCAGATACAAACCTTTGTCGTATTTACTAAAATCCTGCGCCCCTGCCTGCAATCCTGCAACAGCAAATAGAACAGTTAATATAAGATGAGATGGTTTCATAAATGTATTTAATCAATTTCCAATAAAAATAAAAAACCCGGCAGATATTTTGCCGGGTTTTAACCAATTTAATAAAATATTGACTTTTATTTAACCAAAGTGAATGAAGCTTCTGCAACATCCCTGGAGTTTGTGCCAATAAAAACTTTAAAATCACCTGGTTCAGCTGCATATTTCAATTCTGCATTGTAGAACTTCAGATCATTTATTCCAATAGAGAAAGTAACGGTTTTACTTTCTCCCTTTTTAAGAAATATCTTTTGAAAACCTTTCAGTTCCTTAACCGGACGGGTAATCGAACCATAGATGTCCTGAATATACATTTGTACCACTTCTTCGCCATCATAATCACCACTGTTGGTTACCTGAACAGAAGCCTGTAATTTACCTGCCGGGCTCATTACTTTAGCATTCAGTGAAACAGGCGAATAGCTGAAAGTAGTATAACTTAAACCGTAACCAAAAGGATACAGCGGGTCATTAGGGCTATCAATATAGCGCGATTTGAATTTATCCAGCGGATCTCCAACATATGGGCGGCCAGTGCTTTTGTGGTTGTAATACAATGGGATTTGTCCTACGCTTCTTGGAAAAGTAGCTGTCAGTTTTCCAGCTGGATTATAATTTCCAACCAGCACCTCAGCAATGGCATTTCCAGCTTCTGTACCACCAAACCAGGTTTCCAGAATGGCAGTTACATTGGTATCTTCCCATTCCAGGGTTAGCGGGCGGCTGTTCATTAACAAGAGTACAACCGGTTTTCCTGTTGCGGTAATGGCTTTTAACAAAGCCTTCTGGTTAGGCAGTAAGTCCAGGTTGGTACGGCTGGTGGCTTCTCCACCCATAATTGCACTTTCGCCCAGTACCACCACAGCAACATCTGATTTTTTAGCTGCAGATACGGCCTCTTCAATCAAACGTTCCGGAGATTTCTCATCAGCTACGATATCAGCACCATTATTGTTGATCTGTTTTAGGATGGAAGGATCATCAACCAGGTTAGCGCCTTTAGCATAGGTAATGTCCATCTGGGGTGCATATCTTCTCAAACCTTCCAGAATACCAACCGCTTTTTTCCAATCGCCTGCCGCACTCCAGTTACCAATCATATCCCGTTTGTTATCTGCCAAAGGACCAATCAGCGCAATTTTTGCATTACCTTTTAACGGTAAAACATGATTGTTGTTTTTTAACAGAACCAGTGAAGCACGGGTAATGGCTTTCGCATCCAGTCTGTTGTTGTCGCTTAAGATCTCTTTCTGTGCGCGTTCTTCACTGATATATCTGTAAGGATTTTCAAATAAACCTAATTTATATTTGGCTTCCAGGATCCTGCGGCAAGCCTGATCAATTGTTGCCATGCTGATCTTTTTCTCTTTCAGAGACTCTTTCAGTGTACCTAAAAAACCTTCGCCAACCATGTCCATATCAACACCTGCATTCAGGGCCAGGGCACTAACGGTTTTTAAATCACCCAGACCATGAGCAATCAATTCCGGAATTCCAGTATAATCTGTCACCACAAAACCATTAAAGCCCCATTGCTTACGCAGTACATCAGTCATTAACCATTTATTGGCCGTAGCCGGTGTTCCGTTAATGTCATTGAAAGAGGCCATCACAGAGGCTGCACCAGCATCTACTGCCGCTTTATAAGGAGGAAAATAATCATTGTACATTTTGTTCAGGCTCATGTCTGTAGAGTTGTAATCCCTTCCAGCTTCCGCAGCGCCATATAACGCAAAGTGTTTTACGCAGGCCAATATAGCATCCCTGTTAGACAGGTCATTGGTTTGATAACCCTTCACCATAGCCTTTGCAATCAGGGAACCTAAATAAGGATCTTCTCCAGAACCTTCAGACATACGTCCCCAGCGAGGATCTCTTGCAATATCTACCATAGGAGAGAAGGTCCAGTTCAATCCATCGGCACTGGCTTCCCTTGCCGCAATACGGGCACTCTTTTCAATCAGGCTCATGTCCCATGTTGCGCTTAAACCCAATGGAATCGGGAAAATGGTTTTATGGCCATGGACTACATCATAACCAAACAGCAAAGGAATCTTTAGACGCGATTTCTGGAGGGCCAGGTCCTGTAGTTTTTTAACAGCTGCCGGTGTATAAGTATTGAAAACCCCACCAACAAGCCCCTTTTCAATTTTTTCATCTACACCCTGACTGAGTATAGGACCTGTAACATCAAATCCTACCGAAGGCAGGTTCAACTGGCCGATCTTTTCATCCAGTGTCATTTTAGACATCAGATTATTGATATAGGAATTCATCTTCTGATCGGCAGTGGCTGTGTTTTTTTTCTTCTGCGCAAATACAGCACTTGAGCTAAAGAGCGCAGCCACTAAGAATAAGGAGGTCGCTTTTTTCATGAATATATAATTGTTTTTATATGTGTGTTCTTTTTATTTAATCAATAAGGGTGTAATCTCTTTAATCCAGATGGTATAACCCTCCGGCTTCATATGCAGCATGTCTTCCAGAAAAAGCTCAGGTCTTAACTGGCCATTTTTCAGCATTTTGCTATTTACATCTACAAAACGGGTATTCTTATAATGACCAAGGTATTCCTTAATGAGCGCATTGGTATGTATCATCGTTTCCGCATATTGAACCCTCGACGGACTGTTTTTTATAGAGATATACAATACCGGAACATCAGCAAATTTATTACGGATATGGGTAAAGAAAGTAGCAAAACGGTTTAAGGTTTCTTCTGCACTTACACCATCGGTTGCGATATCATTTTCTCCACTGTAAATCACGACTTGTCTTGGCTGATACGGATAGACGAGATCTGCAATATAAAAATCGGCCTGTGCCAGTGTAGAGCCCCCAAAGCCACGGTTTATGGCACCATAGTTTTTAAAAGCAGCTTCCAGATCTGTCCATTTGGTAAAGGAAGAGCTGCCAACGAACAAGATGCCGTTTTTTGCCGGCATGGCCATACTGTCTCTGTGTTTAAAATCCTGGATCTCTTTCCAGAATGCAGGTTTTTGTTGCGCTATCGTTTGCTGTCCGGCAAAGATCAGCAAAGTCATGATTGAAAAATAAAATCGTCTCATCATAAACTTAATTTACTTTCATTACGGGGCTTCGTTCAGAAGCACCATTTTCATTTATGGCCTCAATGCTAAAGTAATAAGGCTTTTCCTTGTCCATACCCTTGTACCAGTATTCGTTGGCATTGTAAACCATAATACTGTTGTAGAGTTTATCCGGCGATGTGCCCAGATAAAGATTATAGGCATAAGCATCTTTATTGCCTGTCCATTTGATCCAGGCACTGCGTTTGTCTTTTTCTGTTCTCAGTACCACCAGGCCTTTAACGGCTGCTGGTTTTGGAACATCACTATTGCCAAAAACACGTAATCCGCTAATGGCAAATTTTCCCGTAGGCATATGAATATTTTCAAGCTTTACAAAACGTGCCTTAACCGGTAGCCCCAGCTCTATATAATCATGGGGAACATCCGTTTTATTCTTGCTTTTATCGGCCAGAACTTTCCATTTCCTACCATCTTCGGAATACCAGAGCTTATACTGATGATAAATGCCCTGTTGTTTCCCCAAGAATTCCGCATCCTGGTCTGCATAATTGATCTGGATGGCACGCAGGGTAGAAAGCCTGCCCAGGTCAGATTGAATCCATTCCCCTTTGTTTGCCGTTGCTGCACTCCAGTAGGTCTGGATACTTTCGTCAACAGCATTATTGGCTGTATAGGTTCCATAAGTGGAAGATACCTGTACAGGTTTATTGTAATTCAGCAGCATCCAGCCTGTGAAGCCACTGGTCAGATGATCTGTTGCCTGAGTTGGAAGGTAATGTGGGTAATCGCCAAAGGCAGCGTCCATATATAGTACATCGTCTTTATCAAAGCCTGCGGGCCAGATCCCTATACGGCGCTCAAAATTATTTTTGACGGCGATGACCATAGTAGATACATGCCAGTAATTGCTCCATTTATCCTGAAAAGTAGCCCCATGTCCTGCACCACGTGCAAATCCACCAGGTTTATACGAAAAAGGAAGAGACTGATGTTCAAAGGGCCCAAGCGGTGTTGTCCCAATGGCTACACCATCAGCATAGCCACTGAATTCGGTTGCAGGGGCACCATATTGCAGATAGTATTTCCCATGGTATTTGGTCATCCAGGCCCCCTCCATAAAAGGATCCAGGAAAGTGTTGTCCAGGTGTTCACCAAATCGCTGCCAGCCAAAACGCTCCGGGTTTAAAAGTAAAAGCTCCTTCCTTGTACCAACCGGCTGGAAAGTTTTTCGGTTCAGTTCCACGCCGTACAAAGGATAAACATTGCTGCTCCCGTTATACATATATAGTTTCCCGTCCTCATCTACAAAATGTGCAGGATCCCAACCGCCGATTTCAAATTCGTGAACGGCTTCCTTCCATTCATTTGCCTTAGGATTGGTACTCATCCAAATGGGAAAATTACGGGAATAAGTAGAACCGAAAACCAGCATCGTATCCCCCTGTATCCAGACAGAGGGGGCACAGAGATCATCATAGACCTTATGTTCCGGCCTTAAAAAAGATTTGGAGACAAATTTCCAGTTGTACAGGTCATTGCTCCACCAGTAACCCCATTGGTTGGTCGAAAACAAATAATAATCGCCTTTATAATTTACAATAACCGGATCTGCAGTGGCACGGTGTTTCCCCTGCTCCGCAAAATTGGGAATAGGGGTATAGCCATAATCCAGATTAATGGGATTACAATAAGTTTGCTGCTGATGCTGGGCCATAGCAGCTGTGTAAAAGCCAAGCAGGCAAAACAGAACCGTAATATATTTCCTTATATCCATGTTAAGGCTTTAAAGAAGGGCTGGTGAAACCTAAATGATTTAATCCTTTTTGTACTTCCGGGCTGCTCATAAACAATTTCCAGAGCAAACCTGTTCTATAATTTTCGATCATCACCACAATAGGCCCCTGATCTATACCTAAATATCTTTTTGGATACCAATTATCCGTTTCAGAAAAAGCGTCGTAAAAGCCATATTCACCCCAGATTTTATCACCCATGTCTTCATATAAATGCCTGATCACCTGCATAGATTCTTTTGGTGTATATGGAATAGAAGATAATGCTGCGGTAGGAGAAATGACCCCTAAATCTTCATTAATACTGTGTGCAGCATATCCGTTTACCGAATAGCTGGCAGTAAGGCCCCAGCAGTTTGCTGCGTAACCTTTAAATTTCTTTGGATTGGCCACGCAATAATCGCGAATGGCCAGAGTTTGATTTACATTGTTTTGCCAGTAATCTGCGTACTGGTCTTTCAATCCCTTAGGATCTAGGCCTAAATAAGAATAGTGTGCCCAGAAAAGTGGTCCTACAGAACCCTTAGCACCCTGATAATCTAACTGTATCGGATGACCTTCAACTTTTATATCA
>NZ_DATMRL010000359.1:0-6057 GCF_035566355.1 Pedobacter sp. | reverse complement strand
AATTTCAGTTTTCAGGAAGCTATTTATTTGATAACAATCAATTACCAGGTAAAGATTTAACAGAAACGGCAATGCGATTGGCTCCTGTTGCTCCCGCTCTAAATAAACCTGATGGTAGTGTCAATTGGGCACCTGATGCATCGGGTGTGACTACGTTTGGCGTAAATCCGATAGGATCCATGTCCAATAAGTTTAGCGATAAAACAGGCAATTTGATGAGTAATATGACTTTGAGTTATCAAATTTTACCTGGTTTAGAGATTAATAGTGTTTTGGGTTACAACAAACTAAATACAAATGCGATATATAAGAGTCTTCTTCAATCTGTTCCTCCTGAAATTGCTCCATATGTTCCTCGATCAACAATTTTTACGACAAATGACATCAATTCCTGGTCCATCGAACCTCAGTTAACTTATAATCGCTATATAAGTAAAGGTAAGTTAGAAATGCTTTTGGGTACCACAATTTCTAAAAATACAAGTTTAGGCACTGGGATTTTAGCATACGGTTTTAGTAATGATCTGGTCATGGATGATATATTTTCTGCTACAAGTGTAAGTGCGCAATCTTCAATTAGTTCTATTTATAAGTACAATGCGATATTTGGTCGGATCAATTATAATTGGCAGGATAGGTATATCATCAATTTAACAGGTAGAAGAGATGGGAGTTCAAGATTTGGCCCCCAAAGTCAGTTTCACAATTTTGCCGCCATTGGCGGTGCCTGGATCTTTTCCAATGAAGTATTAATTAAAGAGCATTTCAGTTCGTTAAGTTTTGGAAAGCTAAAAGCGAGTTACGGAATAACGGGTAATGACCAGATCGGAGATTATCGGTTTCTAAGTTTATATGATCCTATTCAGCAAGAAATACCTTATCAGGGAGTTGTCGCTTATCAGCCAAACCGTTTAACCAATCCATATTTAGAATGGGAAGAGACAAGAAAATTACAATTTGGCTTCGATTTGGGATTTCTAAATGATAGAATATTGCTTAATACAAATTATTATATCAACCATTCTTCCAATCAGCTAAGATTTTATGTTCTTCCAATTACTACTGGTTTTGGGGATATTGCAATTAATGTAGCTGATAAAATAATGAATTCTGGTTGGGATTTCACGATTACAAGCACGAATCTACAAACTAAAGATTTTAAGTGGTCAAGTAGTATAAATTGGTCAACAACTAAATCACTATTAAAGTCCTCTCCAGATCAAAGATTCTCATCAACCAAAATAGTTGGTGAGCCGGTGGGTGCAATCTACGTCTATCATTTTTTAGGTGTTGATCCCGCAACTGGAATTTATCAATTTGAAGATCATAACGGAAATCCAACATCTACGCCAGATCCAACTTTAGATGCAACCGTTTTATTGGATGCTGCACCGAAATTTTATGGAGGGGTTCAAAATTCATTCTCTTACAAAGGTTTTCAGTTAGACTTTCTTTTCTCATTTGTAAAACAGATTGGACAAAATCCTGCATTTGGAATTGGAGTTTCTACTGCAGGTTCTGGTCAAGGGAGAGGAAATCAATTAGTATCCTTACTGGATCGGTGGAAAAAGCCTGGTGATATATCCACCATACAAAAATTTACAACAAATAGATTTGATGTAGACCAAGCTTTTCAAAAGGCTATCTACAGTGACGCCGCCTGGACGGATGCTTCTTATATACGTTTAAAGAATGTTTCTCTTTCCTGGCAATTACCTGGGAACTGGAGAAAGGGGGCACATTTAAAAAATTGCAGCTTATTTGTACAAGGCCAAAATCTATGGACGCTCACAAATTATATAGGACTGGATCCCGAAACAAAAAGCTCGACAACACTTCCTCCTTTACGGGTAGTTACCATAGGTCTAAAAGTTACCTTATAAATGTTTTCCAATCTAAAAATAAAGATATGACTTGTAAAAGAATATTCATTTGGACTTTAATATTTGCCAGTTTTTTACTTAGCAATTGTAAGAAACTGGTAGAAATAGATGGCCCAGCAACAAGTGTCAGCTCAAAGAATGTTTACAATAACGACGCCACAGCTGTCGGAGCAATTACTTCCTTGTATGTAAATTTAAGTAAGAGCAGTCCATTAGATCCGCAAGAACTTAGTGGTCTATCTGGTATTGCTGGCTTATCAGCAGATGAGCTTGATTATTATTCAGGAGCAGGAAATTCGACCTTGGCTGTTTATTATCAAAATTCCCTTAATTCACAAAATGTATATAGCGGTTTTTGGGGCACTACTTATCAAAGGCTTTACGTTGTAAATGCAGCTTTGGAGGGACTTGGATCCTCTACAGGACTTACTCCTATCGTCAAGCAGCATTTAATGGGAGAGGCTCGTTTTATGCGCGCATTCTATTATTTCTACCTGGCAAATTTATACGATGATGTGCCATTGGTGTTGAGTACAGACTATACGGTCAATGCGGTGATTAAAAGATCAGCGAAGGCCGAAGTTTACAATCAAATTGTAACGGATTTGAAAGCGGCACAAAGCCTTTTAAGCAATGATTATTTAAAAGGTGATGGTATCACACCTTACCCAAGTGGATCAGAAGAGCGGGTAAGACCCAACAAATGGGCGGCTACAGCTTTAATGGCAAGGACCTATTTGTTTATGAAAGATTTTGCTAATGCAGAAATGCAAGCTTCTATGGTGTTAGCAAATACTTCAGAATTTCAATTAGAAGCGCTTGATAAAGTGTTTTTGAAGAGTAACCGTGAGGCTATTTGGCAATTACAACCTACTCAACTCGGCTTTAATACACAAGAAGCATCAATATTTGTATTACCACCGGAGGGACCTGGTGCTTACCCCGTTTACCTGAGCAGCGAATTGCTTAAAGATTTTGGAACAGGTGACCGACGGAAAGATAACTGGGTGGGTAGCGTAAATGCAAATAGTACCACCTATTATTATCCATGTAAATACAAGGTCAAAAGATCATCTTTAACAGATGCTCCAGTTACCGAGTATAGTACCATAATGCGTTTAGCTGAATTGTATTTAATTCGGGCAGAATCCAGAGCGCGATTAGGTAATCTAGTTGATGCAATTTCGGATCTCGATCAGACCAGGAACAGAGCAGGATTGCCTTTGATTAAGGATACCAATCCGAATATTAATCAAGAAGATTTAATCAACCTCATTCTAAAGGAAAAAAGAATAGAGTTGTTTACCGAATGGGGTCATCGCTGGTTGGATCTAAAACGAACAAAACAGGTAGATGAGATAATGTCTAAAGTTACGCCGAAGAAAAGTAACGGAGGTATATGGAAAAGTTACCAGCAGTATTATCCAATTGGCACTTACGAATTACAAAGCAACCCAAATTTAACGCAAACCCCAGGATACTAATAATAACAGTGATGAGATTTTTTTTAACAATGATGATGATTTTCTATGCGAACTTTTTGTTTGCACAGAAACCTTTAATAGATTCCGTTGCATATAAACAGTGGCCATCTTTAGAATCACCAACAATTAGTAAAAATGGGCAGTATGTATTCTACAATATTAACAATATGCCGGTAGGAAGTAGGGCTTTGGTTTTACAATCTATAGATGGGAAGTGGAAAATGGAATTTAAAGGAGGATTGAACGATGGTTATCTGTTTTTGAGTGATAAATATTTTTTATTTATAAATAATAGTGATAGCCTGGGTTTTCTTACGCTTGGAACGAACCAAATTCAATATACTCCAAAGATTAAGTACGGTCGTCTTCTTGAAACAACAGATGATCAATACATGGGATATGTATCTGAAATTAATCCAAGAACTTTGTTAATAAAGAACTTAAAGTCTGGTAAAGAGAGAACTTTTGCTAACGTGGATAGTTGGGATTTTGATAAAGGCATGTTGGTTTTATTCAAATCAATTAATGGAAATGATCAGAGACAATCCATAAACCTCATGAATATAGCTACCGGCAAGATTTCTAAAATATGGGAAGGGAGTAAACCCGAAAACCTAATTCTTGATATAAAGCATCAGCAATTAGCTTTTAAAACTGGAGATTCAGTTTGGCATTACAAGATGGGTTCGTCTCAGGCTCTCTGCATTATCGGGAAAAATCCTAAGAATATAGAGGAAGGGCTAAACTTAGGATATCTTGATTCATTTAGTAAAGATGGAGAGCGTCTATTCACCTCGTTAACAAAAAAAGGAAACTCAAAGCCACAACCTAAAAAAGTTGTTGAATTATGGAGTTATACAGATACAATCTTGAAAAGTGAACCAAAAATGGAAACTGGTGTTCAAACCTATCTCGCTGTTATTAATATTGCAGATCGAAATATTGTACGGTTGCAACAGCAGTCAGGGGAAAGCTTTCAATTTCCAACAGTTGAAGGTATAAGCGATACATTGGCTTTGATACAAAATCCGCTATTAGGTGACCCCTGGAGTATTACTTATAAGCCGACCTGGGATTTGATTTCCATAAAGACGGGGAAAAGGAAAAATTTAAACTTTCTGGACAATATAAGACCACCCTTCGTTCAGCTTTCACCATGTGGAAAGTATATCATCTACTTTGATGCAACAAAGCAGAATTATTTTAGTTATGAAATAACAACTGCAATAGTTCGAAATTTAACTCAAGACCTAAAAGTGTCCTGGATTAATATGAATGTAGATGATAGGGATGATGCAAAAAGCGCTAGAGGAATAACTTCCCTTATTTGGCTAGAAAACGATGAATCTGTGTTCGTTTATGATCGATATGATATCTGGAAAGTAGATCCATTAGGTAAACACAAACCAGTTAATATCACTAATGGGTACGGCCAAAAGAATAATGTCATTTTTAATTATGCATTTGACTTATTTAAAGTTGACATACCTAATAACCTACTCAATAAGAATGAGAAACTGTATTTAACTGCCTTCAGTAAGGAGAATAAAAATAACGGCTTTTTTCTAAAACAATTGGATAAAGCGGGAGATCCTGAACTTTTAAGTATAGGTTCCTATTTATATCAAACGAATGGCAATAGTTATGTTCCACGGGGATCCGATTTTTCTCCAATTAAGGCGGAAAAAGCAAATATGTACATTGTTAGGCGCATGAGTGCAACTGACGCACCAAATTACTTTAGTACTAAGGACTTTAAAACTTTCACCAGGTTAAGTGATTTACAACCTCAGAAAAAATACAATTGGTATACTACAGAATTGCATACTTGGAAATCATTGGATGGGAGAACCTTACAGGGAATTTTGTACAAGCCAGAAAATTTTGACCCAACTAAAAAGTACCCAGTCATATTTTCTTATTATGAACGCAGATCAGATGGATTAAATGCTTTTATTACGCCTGAAACCTTATGTGCTGGATGTGATATTAATATTCCTACGTACGTAAGTAGTGGGTATTTAGTATTCTGTCCTGATATTTATTATAAGGTAGGTGATCCAATGCAAGGTACTTACGATGCGGTGGTTTCAGCTGGTCAGTATGTCTCTGGTCTACCTTATGTAAATGGGAAGAAAATGGGTATTCAAGGGTGCAGTTTTGGGGGCTTGCAGACGAACTATTTAGTCACTCATACGAGTCTATTTGCTGCAGCGAAAAGTTCGTCATCCCTTGTTGATTTAGTAAGTGGCTACGGAAGTCTTGGTGACCGTGGAGTATATAGTAGTCAAGATTTTTACGAAAATGGTCAAAATAGGCTGGGTGGTAGTCTTTGGGAAAGGCCAGAATCCTATATCAAAAACTCACCGATTTTTCAACTAGATAAAGTAACCACACCCTTGTTAATTATGCATACTAAAATAGATGATGCATGTGCTTTTATTAATGTTACTGAGCTCTTTTTAGGGTTGAGACGACTGGGTAAGAAGTCATGGATGGTAATTTATTCTAAAGGAAATCATGGAGTTTTTGATAAAGACGAGGTAAAGGATTTTAGTACCCGAATGATGCAGTTTTTTGATCATTATTTAAAAGATAAACCCGCGCCACTATGGATGTTAGATGGAATTCAGGCATCAGAAGGAGGGATTAATGATTGCTTCAAACTTGGTGATACAGGCAGGACTCCT
>NZ_DATMRL010000358.1:0-10483 GCF_035566355.1 Pedobacter sp. | reverse complement strand
GCAACTGTATAATATTTCTATCTGCAATATTAATGACGGCGAGATATGTTTGATCACCGCCTTCCACTTTCGGTAAATTTTTCAGGATTGTATCAGTATAACTCCATAACTCAACAACTTTTTTAGATTGTGGTTTTGAATTTTCTTTTTTTGTTAACGATGTGAATAAACGTTCCCCATCTTTACTGAAAGAACTGAGATATCCTAAATGTAATCCACTCTCGATATTCGTGGTACTTTTCCCTATGATACAAACTGCTTCAGACGACCCTATCTTGTAACACCAGACAGAATCTCCAGTTTTAAATGCGAATTGCTGATGCTTTACATCAAGAATTAGGTTTTCCGGTTTATTTCCTTCCCATATTTTAGAAACTTTATCCTTAGTTATATCTACAAGGTTTATAGATTGCCTCTGGGTATTACCTTGCATAGATTCAACTAAAATCAGAATATCATCTTCAAAGCTCCAACTATCTACATCAGCAAATACCCTCTCTTTATTAGTTTTCAAATTCTGTAGAACTAAACCCTTTGAGTTACGACTAGGGGTATAAAACAGATATTCTACTCCTTTGGCCTCTTTGAGGTTGCACCATGACACATTTGGAATATATTTAATTTGATCAGTTCCGAGTGTAAGCATACCCAGACTATCATTCTTAGTGATAAACAAGAAGTATTTGTCACTAAGAATCCATGAACCATCATTCAATCGTCCTCCTTTAAATTCCTTTTTCCATTTTCCATTTGTAGATTGAACTCTCAAAGTCTTGCTTCCAATAGGTACATTGTTAATATTGTAAAATACATATTGCCCATTTTTACTGATTGTCGGCCCACCTAACGAAGGCCACTCTTTATAGGCCACGGAATCTATTACTGATTTCTGTGCAAACAAGCAGTTTATACAGAAAAACAAAGTCACTGTTAAAAAAAATCTCATCACTTTTATGGTTAATAGCCTGCTGTTTGCGTTAAATTAGGATTACTCTGCAATTCATAAGATCCAACCGGATAATATTGCTGGTAACTTCTCCATGTACCACCATTACTTTTCTTCGGTGTAACTTTGGTCATGATTTCATCTACTGTATTTGTTCTTTTCAAATCGAACCAGCGGTGTCCCCATTCTGTAAAAAATTCTATCCTTTTTTCGTTTAGGATGAGGGTAATCAAATCGTCCTTGCTGATAGTTGGATTGGTATCATGGATTAATCTTAAACCTGCCCTTACCCGAATCTTATCTACATCTAAAATGGCATCGTCCAACTTATTTTGTGCTGCTCTGGATTCGGCCCGGATCAGATACAGTTCTGCCAAACGCATCACCGTGCTGTATTCTGTAATGCTTGTTGCATATGCTTTGATCTTGTACTTATAGGCATAATAATAGAGCGTACCATTTGCATTTACACTCTCTGTCCAGCTATTCCGGCGCTGGTCACCCGGTTGAAAATCCTCCATTAATTCGCGGCTCAGATAAACGGGGTTACTGCCAGATGGTCCTTCATCCGGGATTATAAAGACCGTTGCTTCCTGTGTATTAGATCCATCTATAATAGGCTGCAATTGCCAGATTGCTTCCCTGTTATTCTTTAAAAATACTTTATCCAGTGACTCTAACTGGAATTGTGCTGTATTTCCTAAAACAAGCGATGCCTGTATCTCCGCATTGACAAAATCTTTCATAAACAAATAGGTCCTAGCCAGTAAAGCGGAGGCAGCTGATTGGTTCGGTCTCACCCGTTCTTCTGATCCAGTTGGATAAGTTGTAATCCCATCACTTTTTAAATAACCTTCGCTTAAAAGGTTTTGCGCTGCTTTCAGATCAGCTACAATTTGATTGTACACTAGTACCTTTGATGATCTCCTGATCAGTGCGTTGATCGTATAATCGGTACTTAATACCAGCGGAACATCTCCATATAAGTTCACCAGGTAGAAATAATAGAAGGCGCGCATAAAATAAGCTTCTCCCAGTAAATGTTGCTTTACAGCAGGAGTCAGTCCAGTAGATGCCCCAAGCCCTTCCAAAGCTTCATTGATTACATACAACCTTTGATAACTCCTTTCCCAAAACCCCCTATATATATTAAGTGAGGTGAGGGCATTTTGGTAATACAAAGATAGGAGCAGACTTTGCGCCCCGGAGTAATAATCCAATTCATCTGCAGACAAGCCCGCAATGCCTGATAAGCCACTAAGTTCTTGAGAATCTATTGGACGACTGCCGTTACTTAAATTGACGTACAAAGAAGTAACCGCACCAATAGCTGTTGCATCATTGTTATACACATTCTTTGAACTCACACTGGTTGCCGGACCATCTATCTCAACGAGTTTTTTACAACTGTTTAATGTGATCGTTACAAACATCAAAGCCAAAGTGAAAATTATTCTGTAATTCATCTCGTTATTTTTTAGATTAAAACATTTATAAAGTAGCCTTTAAACCTATTGTAATCACTCTTAAAGGAGGAAGTGTCTCTGAACTTTTTGTTTCCGGATCCAATCCCTGATATTTTGTAAAGGTCCATAGATTTTGACCCTGTACGAATAAGCTGCAATTCAACAAATTCACCCGCTTACTCCATCCCGCTGGCATTTGCCAGGAAAGCGAAACATTCTTTAAGCGGATATAAGAAGCATCCGTCCAGGCAGCATCACTTTCATTAACCCTCCCCAGAGCTTGTGATACATCAAATCTGTTTGTTGAAAATCTTTGTATTGGGGTAATATCTCCAGGTTTTTGCCACCTGTCCATTAAAGAAACCAATTGATTTCCACCAGCTGATGGACCAATGCCGGCAAGTGTAGATCCAAATCCTTGATTTATGGCAATCTGTTTCACAAAAGAGAATAAAAAATCTATTTGAAGCCCTTTGTAGGAAAATGAGTTCTGAAAACCTCCGTAAAATTTAGGTGCGAGGTCTATTAAAACCGTTTTATCCAGAACATAATCCGGTGTTGTTGTCGGCTTTCCATTCCTGTCTTCAAATTGGTACAGTCCGGTCGCTGGATCCACACCTAAAAAATGATAGACGTACATTGCACTTGTAGGTTGCCCCACTACTTTAGTTGTTGAAAACCTTTGATCAGGAGAGTACGTTAACATTGATTTATTCGTTGACCAATTTATATTACTTGACCACTTAAAATCTTTGGTTTGTACATTCGTAGTTGTAATTGTGAAATCCCATCCTGAATTTCTAATCTTATCTCTCACGTTTTTATCTATCGCGCCAAAGCCGGTAGTTAATGGAAGCGTATAACTTCTTAGTTGGTTGGAAGAACGATTGATATAATAATTTGCATTAAGTAGTATTCTATCTTTTAGAAATCCCAAATCCAAACCAAATTGCAGTTTTTTGGTCTCTTCCCACTGCAAATATGGATTGGTTAAACGGTTGGGCTGATAGGCAACAATTCCTTGATAAGGTACCTGTTGTTGAAGAGGATCGTACAAACTTAAAAATCGATAATCCCCAATTTGATCATTTCCAGTTGTCCCATAACTTGCTCTTAGCTTTCCAAAACTTAAAAATGTCAAATGATCTTTAATTAAGAATTCATTGGAAAAGATCCAGGCACCACCGACTGCAGCAAAATTATGAAACTGGCTTTCAGGTCCAAAACGCGAACTTCCATCTCTCCGGCCAGTTAAATTCAGTATATAGGTATCCTGCCAGTTGTAATTGATCCTGCCAAATAATGCATTGTATTTATAAGTAGAATTAATTGATGAGAGTGCAGTTACACTAGTAGCGGAAAGTATGTCTTCCATCACAAGATCATTGCTAAATCCACTTGCTAAAATTCCTGATCCTATACTTGTATTTTTAGAAATTGTTGTACCTAAAAGTACTTCTAGCTTACCTTCACTTATATTACGGTTATAAATTAATTGAGGCTCTATAGACCAGGAATTAATTTCATTATTTACAAAAATCGCTGTTCTCTTATAATATGGAAGGAGTTCTGGTGGAACAGACTGTAGTAGTCCTTTACTAATACTATTAGATTTTAAATTATTATAACCAAAAATACTTTTGAGCTCAAGGCCAGGCAAAATTTGATAACCCAAATTCAGGTTGCTCATCAAATTATTTGTTTTAATTAAAAAACTGTTATACATAAGGCCTAATGGATTACCTCTAAAGGTTGTTTTTCCAAATTCATCTGGTGCCCAATTGATACTACCATCAGATTTGTATAATAAAGGCGCAACTGGAGCCAGCTGCATTGCAATACCGGTTAGATCTTCATTGGGCAATCGGTTATTATCAAACAAATAGCCTCCTGAAAATCCAATTTTAAACCTTTGGTTGGCGGAAGTATTACTGATGTTAAACCGGGCAGATGTTTTATTATCTGCATAACTCCCAGGGAAAACAGTAGTCTCTCTATGATGGCCTACGCCCACTAAAAAGTTCGTTCGGTCATTTCCTCCGGACACTGATGCATTGAAGTCCTGATAAGCAGCCGTTCCTCCGATCAGTTCCTTTTGCCAATCAGTATAACGGTTAATATCCCAGTTACCATTTAAATCACTGTCTACATATGGCCCTGGGTCAGGAGCAACAATACCATCATTTTTGAATGCCTCCCTTCTCATTTCAAGATATTGTTGGGAATTCATCAGGTCCAGTTTACGGGGTACTTTTGCCCATCCAGATTGAAGATTCAAATTCATTCTAGTATCTCCGGCTTTTCCTTTTTTAGTGGTAATCAGTATTGCTCCATTTGCCGCTCTGGAACCGTATATCGCTGTGGCATCCGCATCCTTTAATACGTCTATACTTTCGATATCGGAAGGATTTATAAAACTTTGTGGATTACCCTGAGATGTCGCAACTCCTAGCCCAGTTGAGCCAGAATTACCCAAAATATCGTTACCTCCTGGCAATAACTGTGAGGTAAAAGGCACACCATCTATCACATATAACGGATCGCTTCCATTATTTATACTATTCTGCCCTTGTATCCTCACTTTCACCCCCGTCCCAGCAAAACCACTCGCTTGTTCTATAAATAATCCAGGAACTCGTCCTTGTAATGCGAGTAGCGGATTATTTACCGGCTGTTTTTCAATCACATCTACTTTAATAGTCGTCACATTCCCAGTAGAAAGCCTCTGCGTCGTCGTTCCATAAGCAATCACCTGAATCTCATCCAGCTTCGACAAACTCTGCTCCAGTACCACATTCCCCATATTTGCCGAAGCATTCACTTCCTTTGGCAAATACCCAATAAAACTTACCACCAGCACAGCACCCTCTTCCACCCCCCTCAAAAAGAACTTCCCATCCTTATCCGTACTCACGCCCTTCCCCGTTTTCTTCACCTTTACACTAGCACCAGGAAGTGGTTTGCCATTTTCGTCCAAAATTTTACCACTAACATCAATACTATTAAAACGATCAAAAAAATTTTCAAGAAAGGAAGGCTTTTTATTCTCCTTTATCACAATGGTGTTATCGGTAATGGTATAGTCCAGATTCTGATTCACTAAAATTTGATCCAGAACCTTACATACTTCTACATTATTAAATTTCGCCTCTACAGGTTTTGAATTTTTAAGTAATTCTGAATCCCAGACCACATTATAGCCTGTTTGCTTTTTGATCTCTGTAAAGACCTCTTTTAAACTTGCCTGAGATTTCTGCATAGTGAGCCTTTGGGCAAAACCCGCAGCACTAACCTGCATTAGTGTAGCTATTAATATTACGGTGACTAATCGCATAATAAGCCAAATTTTATGGATATAAACTTTGGGGTACACCCAATATCCTTGTATAATTTTATACATTTGCTTGCTTGGTATGATAAGCAGTTGCCTTAAGCTTCCAATCTGTGGGCACCTGCGGTTAAACGGTTGATTTAATTATTGACTTTACGCCAAACACTAACCAGGAGTGTTCAAGCACTTCTGGTTATTTTCCTACCTGCCTGGTTAAGGGTCGTTTCTATAAAAATTTTTCATTTGTTGGTTGTTGGTTAATGGTTAGTTGATATTGGTTAATTAGGCGTTTATTTAGTAACGTAAATGGTTTTCCCTTCTATTTTAAAATGTACACTGCCGGTTAGCTCCAGCTTCTCCAGTACTTTAGAAATGTTTTCAAATCTGGAAACGGAACCACCAAAAGGTTTATTTGGGTTAATATCTTTGTAAATGATGTCTACATCATACCAGCGGGCTATTTTGCGCATAATGTTTTGTAAGGGTTCGTCATTAAATACAAACTCTCCGTTTTTCCAGGCAATAGCATCGTCCGGGTTTACGTCCGTTACTTTGATTGCAGCACCAGTTAAACTGGCTTGTTGGCCGGGTTTGAGGAATACGTCATCTCGCAGCGAGGAGAGATCTCTCGTCGCAGCGTTTCCCTCAACATGACGAACGGCGACGCTACCTTCAAGGAGAGTAGTTTTAACAACTGGTTCATCGGCGTAGCTGTTGATGTTAAAGTGTGTTCCGAGTACTTCTACTATCTGTCCAATGCTCTTTACTTTAAATGGATGTTGTTTGTCTTTGGCTATTTCGAAGTAGGCTTCGCCGCTTAAAGTAACCTCCCGCTGCCCACGCCCAATAAAGGTGACAGGATAAATCAATTTAGAGGCGGCATTGAGCCATACTTTGGATCCGTCAGGGAGTCGGATCTGATACTGACCTCCTTTCGGAGTTTCGATTGTGTTGAGAGCATTCGAATAACTAGTCCGAGATTCATATATCACCTGCCCATCGGCAGTTTTTGTGATTTCAACGCCCGCTTCTTTGGCAATAGCGCCGTTGGCGGCATCGGTTAGGGATAGGCGTTTGCCGTTGGATAAGATTAGGTAGGCTTTGTTGGACCCGGGTTTGATGTCGTTACCAGCGAGTCCGAGGTCCTGACCTGCGTCAGGATGACGTGGAGCATAATAGGATGTATAGAAGAAGATGCTTAAGCCTACGATTAAAAGAATGGCTGCTGCCGCAGCGATACGTGGCCAAAGTTGCTGAGTGATCCTTTTTCTTATAGAACCAGTTGCAACATTTTCAGAAGATTGAATCTTTGATTCTACTCCAGATTTCAAACCTGCTTCGATTTTCTGAAGATCAGACACAGAAAAACGATCCGATGCATTAGGTGCTTCATTAAAAAGTTCATAATAACTTTCCAAAACATCCACCTCTTCTGCAGAAGCAGCTCCCTTCAGGTACTTTTCTATGAGTTTTAAGAATGTGTTTTGATCTGAAACTTGCATACAATCTTCGGGTCTTTTAAATACAGTATATTAAAATCACCGAATGTCCTATGCCGAATGAAAATATTTTTTCGGTCAGCTTTTCATCGCCATTAGAATCATAGAAATGGTCATCGCTTTATCCAGTGTATCCTTTAAATGGTTGGTTGCTGTGAGCAACTGGTTTTGTACGGTCTTTTGCGCTATTCCCAAAATGTCACTAATTTCTTTTGTAGAGAGTTCTTCCTGAAACCTCATCTTAAAGATTTCTTTACGTTTCTCCGGCTGCAGTTCCAGCCATTGCTCAATCTTTGCTTTGAGTTCTTTTAAATTGATTTCGGAATCGGCCTGGGTATCGGCTATGGCCATGTGTTCCAATGGCTCCTCAAATACGGGTAAGCGTTTTTCTTTCTTGTACTGCATAAATACCTGATAGCGTACCGACATATTGATATATGCCTCCAGGTTATCAATATTCTTTTCCACCCGCTTTAACCAAAGATCTGCAAATACATCCTGTATCAGTTCTTCGCAAATCTGCGCTTCACGTAGTCGTTTGTAAGCCTCGTTAAATGATTTCTGCCAGTACCGTTTGTAAATTTCATCAAACGCAGCTTTGCTGTCTTGCTTTAAAGAAGCAAGCAATTCCGCATCAGAAAGTGTAGCGTACATCTTCATCGTTTCACGAACTGGCTTATTTGGTTATTTAAAAATACTAAAAACTTATTGCAATGGTATGTATTTAAGATGAATAAGTGGTTATTATTTTTTCACACAACAAAATATATTATTCTTCTACATTCGGTTTTTCAATCTAGTTAAATAGGTATGGGCCCGGTGTATTCTTAGTCATGGACTTACAATTAAAAGGAAAGACCAAGTTTGTAAGCGGATCCGAAGCCGATTTCTTTAAGACAGAACGCCCGTTTTCGTTACTGCAACGATTTGCCAGTGTGGATGAGGCAGCGAACCCTTTTATTTATTTATCAATAGTCTTATATTTGTACAATCTTTCTCTAAATCATTAAATATAATGGTAAAAGAACAATTATATGAGCCATTCACTGTTTCCGTCGAAACAATGAATGAATTCCCAAAACGGGCCAGACAAAACGCTTTTTTTGAATTGGTGTACATTCTTTCCGGAGAAGGCAAACATTGCGTCAACGATAACCGCTATGCTTACCGTACCGGCGATATGTTCCTTTTTGCCCCTGACGACCTGCATGATTTTAAGATCGAAACGACTACCGAGTTTTTCTTCCTTCGCTTCAACGATATTTACCTAAAATCAAATGGTATTATAAAGGACAATGTACAACGGATGGAATACCTGCTGTATAATGCCAAACAGATCTCCGGATCAATATTGCGTTACGAAACTGATAAGCCACTTGTCAAGATGATGGTGGAAACCATTATCAGGGAACGGGTTAATCGCATCAATTGCTGGGACAAATTGACGCTGGCCTTAGTGAACGCTTTGGTGGTGGTCATCGGGCGAAGTATTGAAATGAATCTGCCCGAACAGTTTGCGGAAGACAAAGAAGATAAAGCGCTCGATATTTTACAATATATCCAGGCCAATATCTATGATCCTAAGCTGACTAAAGCGGAACACATCAGCGATAAATTTGGCATTTCCCTGAGTTACCTTGGGCGTTATTTCAAAAAGCATACTGGCCAAACTATGCAGGATTATATAGCGCATTATAAACTCAAGCTTATCGAGAACCGTTTGCAATACAGTAAAATGCGTATCTCCGAGATCGTAGATGAATTGGGCTTCGCCGATGAAAGCCATTTCAACAAATTCTTTAAGAAGCAAAAAGGCATGAATCCCTCACAGTTCCGCCAAAAGGCGGAAAGTACGACCATTTCTGCATAAATGACAGATTTGTACAAAATTTACGAAACGAAAGACAAACGATAGCCGCCGGCCTATTGCGAACTTTGTATGGTTATTTAAAACAACACCTACAATGGAACGCATAGCAAATCTTAACATCGCTCAAAAATCTAACCTGGTTAACCCGCATAACCGGAGCACAGTTTATATTCTCGCCCTGGGTGTCTTCGGTATTATTACAACAGAATTTGGCGTGATCGGCATCCTGCCGGAATTGGCCGCCCGCTTTCACGTTTCTATCGCGCAAGCCGGCTGGCTGCTTACCGCCTTCGCCTTAACCATTGCCGTTTCAGGCCCTTTTATTACCCTGGCTGTATCGCACATTAACCGCAAAGTCGCTTTATCGGTTGTGCTTGGAATATTTATTTTATCCAATATTTTCTCCATGATAGCACCCAGCTTTGGATGGCTATTGGCCGCCAGGATACTCCCAGCCTTCTTTCATCCAATATTTTTCTCGGTGGCCATGGGCACCGCAGCCCAATCGGTCGAGCCGGACAAAGCCCCCAAAGCAGTAGCTATTGTCTTTTCGGGGATAAGCGTGGGTACGGTATTGGGTGTGCCGTTAACGGTATTTTTTGCCGACCTGTTTGACTGGCGTGCGGCATTCGCCGTTTCGGCGGTGATTAACCTGATCGCGGTACTGGCGCTGTTATTTCTTTTGCCGTCTATGCCTGTTACTGAACGCCCATCATTCGGTAGTCAATTAGGCATTCTTAAGAAGAAAAAAACCTGGTGGAGCATCATCACCACTATCCTGATCATTACCGGGATGACCGTGAGTTATGGTTACATGGCCGATTACCTTAAAAACGTGGCACTCATGAATGGAAAGATGATCAGTATGGCCATGCTGCTTTTTGGCGGTGCGGGCGTATTGGGAAATTTATTGATCGGCCATCTGCTGAGCCATAACAAGATACGGACAGTCTGGTTATTTTTTGCAGGTCTGATCGCGGTGCAGGCCATCCTGTTTGTGGTTGCCAAACAATTTTATCCGGCATTCGCCTTAGTCATCGTTTGGGGCTTTATTCATACGGGCGGTTTCCTTTTAGGCCAGACGCTGATCACCAGTTCGGCGCCGGAAGCGCCGGAATTTGCCAGCAGTATTTTTGTATCTGCGGGTAATACAGGCTTTGCAGCCGGTTCATTTGCCGGTGGTCTAGCCATTAATACTTTTGGTGTACAGGCATTGCCTTTAGCCAGTATCGCTGTATTACTTGCTGCTGCTTTGTGGTTTCTTGTTCAGCAAAGGCTAAGCAAAAATTAATAAAGTGCTTAAAAAAGGTGTCGTTAATCCCCCTGTCATTACATTTTAATTTGATAATCATTAACTTTAGGTATGAAATT
>NZ_DATMRL010000357.1:0-4455 GCF_035566355.1 Pedobacter sp. | reverse complement strand
TATGCCAGATGCTGGTGTATTGCAGATCAAAAACATTTGCAGCGTTCCCATCATCGCCATTTAATTCTTCGCTGTCTGCATAAACAACTTTCCAGTCGGTCCTTGGTATTTCTCTACCCTGGGGATCGAGCAAGACCAGTTCGGCTACAGATGTATAAGGTTGTCCATGCTGTTCTGATAGCGCTTCCAGGCAAAAGAACCTTGCGTCTACAGGTTTAAATGAGGCGGTTTGCCAGTTGGAACTGTTTTCAAAACTCCCTGCATGATAGACTTTCTGGGCGTCTTCTGTCCAATGTTGTCCGGCTTTTTTATGCACCTGGGGTTGTGTCTCGTTTACTTTGTCTAAAACGGGTTGATCAGTGAAGGTTAGCTTAGGAGCTGCATTGCCGAACAGATCAAACACTATGATTTCATTTTGTCCTTTTTTGAGCCAGCTTCCCGGTACCAGCATGGTTTGTGTTGGTCCGATATTCCAGTAACGACCCAGGCAAGTTCCATTGATCCAAACCAGGCCTTTGTTCCACTTGCTCATATCGATATAGGTATCGGACAAGTTTGAGGCTGTAAAAGTGCCTTTGTAGAAACCGGCTGCAGGTTTTTGAGGTGTAATGGGTTGATAACGTACCGGGATGTTGTGATCTCCAAGCTGAATAGGGTAATTCTTCCAGTTTTTGAGCTCAGTTTTCGTATTGCCGGTAAGCAGATATACGGGGCCGTGAATCCCTTTGCGGTCGTGCATCGCGTAACCATAATTTACCCGGCCCACAGCTTCGACCAGTACACTGAGTTTAGCGTTCTTGTTGTGTTTGGGTATTTCCAGAGAGAATTTGTTCTTTCTTCTGTCTAAAGTACCGATGAGGTGATCGTCGATGTAAATGAGCGCATAATCATGGATATCGCGAAATTGCAGCAGAGATCTTTCTCCGCCTGCCAATTGCGTTTGATAGAGTACACATCCGAAATTCTGGTTAAGATCTTCCATGAGCTTAACAGTATCAGACAAAACTGATTTTGGCAGGTTTTTATTCAGTGCTGCAAATGCGGTAAATTTAACCGGGGCAAGTTTTTGAATTTTATTTGAAGCGGGAATATCGGGTAAGGTTTCTCCTTCCTGCAGATAGTTGCTGAATAACTTTCTGATCTGGTGGTATTTTTCTGTAGGGTTACCTGCTTCATCTATTGGAGCATCGTAGTCATAGCTGGTGGTTTGCGGTAAAAAGGGTGGGGCATTGGCTCCACTATAGGTGCCGAATGTGGTGCCACCATGTACCATGTAAATACTGAAGGATGCTTTGTGGTCAAGCATGTATTTTAACTCGTCAATAATTCTTTTAGTACCTCCAGTGTGGTGGGGTCTGCCCCAGCTGTCAAACCAACCTGGATAATATTCGCCGCACATCAAAGGACCTGTTGGCTGTACCTGGCGCAAGGCTTCAAAGTTTTCTTTTGGATTACTGCCAAAATTCACAACTGCAAAGAGGTCATCGGGGTGATCCTCTTTTAACTGTGACGGCCCGTCGCAATGAAACAAGGGTACTTTGAAACCCGCAGCTTCTACATAGGACTTAATAGTTTCCATATACTTTTTATCATTGCCATAGCTGCCATATTCATTTTCGACCTGAACCATAATGATGTTACCACCATTGCTGATTTGCAGTGGTGCCAGCTCACGTCCCACCTCTAGCAAATACTTCTTGGCACGGGCTAGAAAATAAGGATGCTGTGTACGGAGCTGAATGGATTTATCTTTCAGCAGCCACCATGGAAAGCCACCAAATTCCCACTCGGCACAAGAATAGGGACCCGGGCGCAAGATGACGTACAGGCCTTCTTCTTTCGCTATTTTGCAAAATTCAGCAGCATCACTCTGGCCTGTCCAGGTAAAGGTATCAGGTTGTTTTTCGTGCATGTTCCAAAACAGATAGGCACAAACGGTATTCAAGCCCATGGCTTTAGCCATTTTTAAGCGGCTGCGCCATTCTGTTTTGGGTATGCGGGCAAAATGCATTTCGCCGCAGCGTATTACATAAGGTTTTCCGTTAAGTTCAAAAGCTTCCTTTCCGATTTTAAAGGTTTGCGACTGCTGTGCGCGCGTTGTATAGACGGAAAGCATACAAAGTAACATGAACAGTATTTTTCTGTAGGGTATCATAAATTTTTTTGGTGGTAAGTTGATTTTACTCAAATAGAACCATTGCTGTGGTAAAATAAAATTTAAAAACAGCGCAAACGTTTGATAACTCTTTATACTGCTTATTATCAAGATAGCCCTATAATAATCCATCTTTTTGGAAATTAATCCATTTTAACCTCCGGCCGTAAATCTGATCTTTAAACTTGCCAATATAAACGTAATCATTAATTATCATTGATCATTTAGTTGATCTAACCCTCATTAAACTTGTATGAAATTTCTTTTTAAGTATCTACAACTACCCTTACTTTTTTTAACCATTACGGCTGCGGGGCAGTCGAAAAATGAAGGTCATCAACAAATTGATCTTTCAGGCACCTGGTCATTTCAAGTGGATTCGCTGGATAAGGGGATTTCTGAGAAATGGTACATGCAGAAACTGGAGGAAAAGATAAAGCTGCCAGGCTCAATGACGACCAATGGAAAGGGCGACGAAGTTTCTGTAAAAACGCAATGGACTGCTCAGATTGTAGATAAATCCTGGTATACGAAAGATGAATACGCAAAATACAGGCAGCCTGGTCATATTAAAATACCCTTTTGGCTCCAGCCGGTAAAGCATTATGTTGGTGCGGCTTGGTACCAGAAAATAATAAATATTCCTGCTTCCTGGAAAGATAAATTCATACAGCTCTTTATAGAGAGAAGCCATTGGGAAACAACGGTATGGATTGATGATGTGAAAATTGGTATGGAGAATAGTCTTGGTACAGCCCAAGTATTCGATATGGGTGTTAAGCTGACATCAGGAACGCACAAAATAACCATCAGAGTTGACAACAGGATAAAGGACATTAATATGGGACCTAATGCTCATAGTGTTTCCGATCATACGCAAACCAACTGGAACGGTTTGATAGGAGATTTAAAACTTGTGGCCAGGCCTAAAGTGTATATTTCTGATGTGCAGCTTTATCCTGATATTAAAAACAATCAGGTATTGGTAAGGGTGCAACTTAACAATGCAACGGGTGCCAGCAAAAAAATGGCTTTGGATTTAACAGCTGTTGCAGATCAACCTGGTACTCCAAAATTAAAACCTTTAACACAAAAACTGGTGATTTCTGAAAAGGAGAAAACCATTGAGTTTATTTATCCTATGGGGAATAAGCCATTGTTATGGAGCGAATTTCATCCGAATCTGTATGAAATGCAGTTAAACCTCAGATCGTCAAAAGATACCGCACCGGATCGGAAAAATATAATTTTCGGCATGCGGGAATTTAAGGCCAAAGGCACCCAGTTTGTTCTCAATAACAAACCGGTTTTTTTGCGCGGCACATTAGATTGTGCAGTTTTTCCTAAAACAGGTTACCCGCCTACTGATGTATCCAGCTGGAAAAAGATATTTGAAACGATAAAAGCTTATGGGCTAAACCATGTGAGATTTCATTCCTGGTGCCCTCCGGAAGCTGCTTTTATTGCTGCCGACCGATTGGGTTTATTTGTACAGGTAGAATGCTCGGCCTGGTCAAACGGTTATGCTGATGCCTTAATTGGCGATGGTTTGCCTTTAGATAAATATATTTATGCGGAAAGCGAGCGAATGGTTAAAGCTTATGGAAACCATCCTTCCTTTGTAATGATGACTTATGGAAATGAGCCATCGGGAAAAAACAATGCAGACTACCTGGTTACTTTTGTAAAGTGCTGGAAGATGAAAGATTCGAGAAGGATGTATACCACTGCGGCAGGTTGGCCGCAAAACGATGCCAGCGATTACAATAATATGCCAGAACCCAGGATTCAGGGCTGGGGGCAGGGACTGTCGAGCATTATAAATAAAGAAGCTCCAAAATCGGATTATGATTTTACAGAGATCATCTCTAAATGGAAACAACCTACTGTTAGTCATGAGATTGGTCAGTGGTGTGTATATCCTGATTTCAAGGAAATTAAAAAATATGATGGGATATTAAAACCAAAGAACTTCGAAATATTTCGGGACAAACTGGCGCAAAATGGCCTCTCCATGTTGGCTGATAGCTTTTTTATGGCTACAGGAAAGCTACAGTCGCTTTGTTATAAAGCCGATATAGAAGCTGCAATGCGTACCCCCGGTTTTGGCGGATTTCAGCTATTGGGTCTAAGTGATTTTCCAGGACAGGGCACAGCCCTTGTTGGTGTTTTAGATGCTTTTTGGGAACCGAAACCCTATATGTCTGCGAAAGAATTTAACCGGTTCTGCGATCCCCTGGTGCTTTTGGCCCGGCTGCCAAAAATGGTTTATACCAACAATGAAGAGCTGAATGTTCCTT
>NZ_DATMRL010000356.1:0-3437 GCF_035566355.1 Pedobacter sp. | reverse complement strand
CCATTTCCAATTCTCGGTGCTGTATGCAGTTTTTTAAATTCCTGGTTGAAACTGATGTCTCCGGATTTAGAGCGGTCAATAAAATAGCTATTGGTCTTTTCATCATAACCAAAGATCAGTTTATCACCCAGTTCATTTTCTAAAGAAAGCGCAAAGTTTTTCAGTTGATCTGCCTGGAGTTCCAGTTTAAATGGACTTTTCAAGGCATTCCCTTGTACAAGTTTAAGCCTGTTTTTAACCTGAACATTAGATTGAGATACTGACTTCAACGCAATGTTATCCAATTCTTTAGCAGGAAGAGTTTTCAATACCACTTCTCCATTCACTTTCTCCAGCTTCAGCTCTCTTGGTAAGGTAGCAGCTCCTCTCCAGCTTGTTGTTGGCACTTCATTGGCATAGGTCCAGTTGTTCATCCACCCCATAAAGATCTTTCGCTCTCCTGTATTTGACCAGGTAATACCGGCATAGTCATCTGTACCATAATCCAGCCATCTGGTCTTGTTGTCTATAGGTGTAAAATGTTTTCCATCAAAATCACCTATAAAATACTGTCCTCCCGAACCGCCATTCGGTGCACCGGGGTTGATGTTCACAATCAGTACCCAATGGGTTTTGCCTTCTAATTTTAGAGGAAACAAGTCCGGGCATTCCCACACCCCACCATGACCGCCTTCATGAGCCCCAAACTCACTTTCTTTGGTCCAATCCTTTAAATTTGGAGAAGCATAAAAAGTGATGCGATCTTTCGTAGCCAGGGTCATGATCCATTTTTTGCCTGCTTCATACCACATCACCTTAGGATCTCTGAAATCTACAATACCGGGATTACGCAATACCGGATTTCCATCATATTTTGTCCAGCTTTTTCCTTCGTCCAAACTATAGGCCAGGCTTTGGTTCTGAAAATCATTCCTTCCGGCCTTTTCTCCTTTAGGATCATGGTGTGTAAAGATAGCCACCAGAGGCACTTTACCGTCTTTACCGAATCCCGAAGTATTTTTTTCATCCACTACAGCGCTGCCAGAAAAAATATAGCCGAAGCTGTCTGGATACAACGCTATAGGCAGGTGTTTCCAATGAACCAGATCTGTACTGGTGGCATGGCCCCAATGCATAGGCCCCCATTTGTTTCCACCTGGAAAATGCTGATAGAACAGATGATATTTCCCTTTGTAGTATACCATTCCATTCGGATCGTTCATCCAGTGGGCCTGGGGTGTAAAATGAATTTGCGGACGGTATTTCTCCGCCTCTTTTTGAACTGACTGCCCCTGAACATGATAGCTCAACAGGATCCCCAACAGAACGGGTGTAAATATTCTATTTCTTATACTCATTTGTCCATGTTTAATATGTTCAACTTGATAAATTTAGATCCTGCTCCAAATACAGAAACACCGGCAGCATCCTGGTCCGGATAGATCAGTGAAGTAAATACCTTTTCTCCATGACCAGCAAATATATCCAGGGAAGATTTGTCTACCATGATCTGAAGTTTTAAATTACCTGAAGATTTTAAAGAGATGGTCTGCAGCAAATTACCATCTGGCTTCCTGCCCCTTTCACTACGTGTAAAATCGACATATAACTCTTGCTTAGGCGCATCATAACCAACGATGATTTCCTTTGAAGCATCTGCATTCTGCGCAATTTTAAAACCTGCTCTGCTGGCTTCGCCCATTGAAAATTCCGCATCAATCCAATAGGCATTTCCCTTACCGGCTTCAGGCAAGGGGCGATCCTGACTTCCAATAACTATATGGGACAAAACGTGTTGTTTATTGACATATTTTGCTTTTACTGCCTTGCTGAATACGGCAGAGGGTTGCTGAAATAACCTCAGTCCTTCGCTGGTTGTTTTTAAAGAAAGATCTCTGGGAACAGACATTTGCCCCTTCCATGGGGAAGTTTCCTGTCCTCCCGGCATGAGCCAGCCAATCAAAGTATGTACGCCTTTATCCATTCTCCATGGAATAGCCGCATAAAAGGTATCTCCATAGTCTACAGTAAGTATCTTTTCAGGATAATCATTTTTAAAGGTTTTCCCATCAAAATCACCTATAAAATACTGTATAAGAGGGCCTTTATCTCCGCCAGAAGAAACCATCAGCACCCACTTTATATGGGAAGGATTTCCATCAACAGCTAAAGGAACCAATGATGGGCACTCCCAATCGTGTTTCTTATAGCCCGACGGACCAAAATCACTCAATAAAGACCAGTCTTTTAAATCTTTAGACCCATAGAATTTAACTATAAAATCATCTGGAACGGCAACACTCATCACCCATTGCTGGCTTGGTTGGTGCCAGAATACATTAGGGTCCCTGAAGTTTTTCCGGTGCAGGTCGATGACCGGATTTTTGGCGTAAGGTGTAAAACTCAGCCCACCATCATTGCTGTAAGCAATAAACTGAGATTCCTTTTTTTGAGCAGGCTGATCGGCTGTGTAGACAGCGACCAAGGGAGCCTTTCCGTTTTTGCCAAAACCACTGGTATTTTTAGTATCCAGTACTGCCGAACCGGAGAAGATCCAGGTTGTGGTGTCTTTACTCACTACTTCCGGAATAGCTACAGGCAGATGCTTCCAGTTGAGCAGATCCCTGCTGGTGGCATGCCCCCAACTCATATGTCCCCATTTATTTTCAAAGGGGTTGTGCTGATAATACAAGTGATATTCCCCATTCAGAAAAATAAGACCATTGGGATCATTGATCCAGTTTTTAGCTGCAGTAAAATGATACAGCGGCCTCCATTGTGATGTATCAGTGCTCTGACTAAAGGCAGTCAAAACACTGAACAACAATAATATTAAGGATGTTATATATTTCATTTTAATTTACGCTTAAATCTACCAGCCTGTATTTTGTTTATATAATCCTTTACTAAAATTGATCTGATTTAGCGGGATGGGCAAATATTCATCGCGGTTCTTTTTGAACACTGCATCCAGAAGATGTGGCTTCCTGGTTTTTTCAATTGCAAAATAGCTATTCATATACTCTGCTGCAATACCCCATCGTACCAGATCAAAGAAACGATAACCCTCCATTGCAAATTCCAGGCGGCGCTCAAACCTTAGGGCCTGACGGGCAAAATCGACAGTCCAGGTACAGTTTACTCCAGGTTTATAAGTATCTATCTTATAGTTAGAAATGGTATTGCCATTGGCCTGTTTAAGTAAAGATTCACTGTTTATAGCCCGCTGGCGAACCTGGTTGATCAGCGGCAAGGCTTCCTGCGCTCTGCCCAATTCAATCAATGCCTCAGCCTTAAATAAAAGTACATCTGCATAACGGATAATAGCCCAGTTCTTTCCGCTCGACATAAATGGAGGGAACTTTTTAAAAGCCGGATCATCTGGTAAAACAGTCTCTTTCATACTCAGGTGCGGACCATAGATCTGAGGTGCACGTGCCCAGGAAGTTTGAAAAATA
>NZ_DATMRL010000355.1:0-3652 GCF_035566355.1 Pedobacter sp. | reverse complement strand
CCAGTCTACCAGGTTATCAGACCACGCAAGGTTAATAAACCCTTCGCCCCAATACATCCAGTATTTCCCATTTATTTTTGCTGCAATTGGCCTGCCTCCTTCCATTTTAGTAACAATGGAACCGGACTTAGACCAGTAATTGAGAAATTTTCCATCATAAGCCCTTGCAAAAGCAGGCCCTTTCTTTTCCCAATGTATCAAGTCTTTTGAAAATGCTATGCTTAATCTGGCAGTTTTACCGTTCCATGAGGTATAAGCCAATACATATAAACCATCCTTAGTTTCAACAATTCTTGGATCTTCACACCCTCCCGGATTATCATATTTCATAAATGTATCACGATCCGGGTACAAAACCGGGGTTGGATATTTTGTAAAATGTATTCCGTCATCACTATATGCCAAACCAATCCTGGAAGTCCGCCCGGATAGCCTGGCTGCTGGGTTATCTTCGCAACGTAGTAGCAAGTACACTTTATTGTCTTTAACAATCGCTGCGGGGTTAAACACATCTGCTTTCTGCCACCGCACTACTTCGTTTGTTATAGGGCAAGTAAATGTAAAAGAAGAATCTGCCCCAATAATTGGATTATCTTTTGGTTTATAAAGCGATTGGAAATCCCATCTATGGCACCCAGCATACAATAATGCCAATAATAGGCCTACATATAAATTTTTCATCTTAATATCCTTATTGAGTTTTCTTTACCCGCTCGCCTTCAGCATCAAACATGCTCATCAGGCTGCCGGTGATATGATCGTTATCTTTTTTGTTCATGACAAGGCTCACGTCATATCCCTGTGCGGTGAAATAGACTGCGGCCGAAGTGTCTGTCAGTTCTACTTTGGAGATTTTAGAAATCTCTGCACCAGTGGTGTCCTGTACAACACCTGTTATAGAATCATTCCTGTTCTCCAGCAGGAAAATCATCCGGGTATCACCACTTGGTGTGCCTTTTATCAGCACACTCCATTTACCTTTAAAATAATCCGCGCCCGGTTTGGGCTGGGCAAACATGTTTGTTGACAGCAGCAGAAAAAAAAGTAACCAGAATAAGAAATTTGCTTTTTTCATAATTGAAGTTGTTTGTGTTTTGTTGTTTAGAATTTCTATTTATGCATTATCCTGCGTTGTAGGCGTAATAACTATTAATTGACCGAATAGCTTACAAACGCAACCTTTCGGCTGTCAGGGCTCCATGAAGGAGTGTTGATAGTGCCTGCCCCACCGTAAAACACCGGTGTAATATCCTTAACAGCCTTGGTTTTGGGATTCATCAGGCGCAGTTTGACGTTTTTGCCAAACGGGTGGTTTTGTTTCTCGTCAGTAGTATAAGCGATGTAAGCAATCCATTTATTATTTGGCGACGGGTGGGGAAACCAGTTGGCATTTTCATCAAAAGTCATTTGCTCTGGTTGAGAGCCATCGGTGTGCATCCGCCAAATCTGCATACGGCCGCTACGGTATGAATGGAAATATATATACTTGCCATCAGGAGAATAATCGGGCCCGTCGTCTAACCCTTCAGCATCAGTTAACCTTTTCGCTGGGCCTCCTGTCACCGGTATTGTGTAAACATCCAGGTTGCTAAAGTCCCCTCCGCAATATGCTATTGTCTTACCATCAGGGCTCCATCCATGCCAAAAAGAAAGATCCTGGGAGGTTATTTTCTTCGGTTGCCCGCCTGCGGCAGGTACGATATACACAGAAAATTTATAAAGTTTTTGTGAAGGGTTGTCTGTATCGAAGCTGGTTATTGCTATTGATTTACCGTCCGGTGAAAGCCCGTGGTCGTCCATGATTTGATTAATTGACCCAGTGTTAATTTCAGTTAATTGCTTAGTAGCCAGGTCAAGCTTGTAAATTTTGCCTTTAAAGTTGACGACAAGGTAATTGTCAGGATGCCAGTTGGGTGCTTCGAAATCCCCTTTGGCAACTAATACTGTATCAATTTTTCCTGTTTTGATATCAACCGTCTGGATATAGCTCGTCGTGTCGTGTTTACTTTGTGCGATTGAGGAAATAGAAAAGAACATACAAAAAAACACCGGGATGGCCGATTTTACAAATGGCAAAGAAAGCGTGCATTGAATTGATTTTTTCATAACTGAAAATGTTTTTTGTGTTATAATAATGCGATTATGGTTTACTGCTTGCCTAAACAGCTACAACTTTTTCAATCAGCTTTTTTGTAGCAATCACACCTGCATCATCGTCTAAATATTTATCGTTCTTAGTGTACATCTTTATCAAGCCACCCTCATATTCAATGCTCACCCATCCCTTAAACCCTGAATCTTTTATTATTTTAAACATCCTGCTGAAATCTGTTTCAATATCATTTCCGTTAGCATCGAACAAGTGGGTTTTGGCGTGAACGCCTTTAGCAAATGGCATAAGGTCGGCTATGCCTTTATACCGGTCATATTCTTCCAGGCATTTGGTTGCCATGTATCCGGCAATATCGTTGGTGGCAGGCTTTGTCCGGTTAATGCAAAAATTCCCGAAATCAGCAAGCGTGCCGCAATGCGGGTTGTTTACATCTTTCATTACGCCTGCAAGCCAGGCGCCGTTGCAGGATAAGCCTATGTGGTTTTCAACAATTACATCAATATTGCTTTTGCTGCCGTATTCAAGGAGGGTATTCAGACTCTCTGCAGATGCTTTGGCCACTTCTGCAGGGGCGCCTTCCCCTTCCATGTTTACGCGTATCATTTGGCAACCCAAGGTTGCGGCGGCATCAATCCATTTGTAATGATTTTCCACTGCTTTGGTTCGTACGTCTTTATTTAAATCCCCCAATACACCTTCGCCATCAACCATAATGCGCAGGTTATAGCAACCATTATCCAAAGCGCGTTTTTTAAGTTCATTCAAAAATGTTGTGTCTTTTGCTTTGCCTGCAAAAAACATGGAACAATAATCCATGCCTTTTATGCCAAATGTTGTAATGGTTTTCTTTGGAAAATCAAGGGGATCTAATTGTTTTGTCCAAAACTGGCTTGCAAGGGAAAACTGCGATAAGGCCAACTTAAATGGCATATCTTTTCTAAAAGTATTACCCTTTAGAATGGAGGGCATTGTTGAAGCTAAGCCCGCTGCAGCAATGCTCATGGATGATTTTTTTAAAAAATCTCTTCTTGATGATTTCATATCGCAGGTTTTAATAAAGTTTCTATTTGGTAACATTTACCAAATGTAAATGTAGGTGCAAAAATTCTATTTGGCAAAATTTATTAAATAGGTTTTTTTAAATAATTTTGTTGCATTATGAATACGTTGAAAGAAGTTGAAGATTTTATTGTGAACGGATACAAAACTTATATTCCGCACGTGTCTATTGATTGTGCTATATTCGGCTATCATGATCACCGGTTAAAAATTTTGCTCTCGCAGATTGAAGGCTTGAATGGGTTTTGCTTGCCTGGCGGATATATTAAACGTATTGAAACTTTAGATGCAGCGGCCAACAGGATTGTTGAGGAAAGAACATCATTAACGGGTTTGTATCTGCAACAATACAAATCATTCGGCAACCCTGATCGTATAAAATGGATTGAAGCTGATGTGGACAAGCTTTCGAAAATTCCAGCATTTAAACAACTAAAATCAAGCTGGTTAAGAGATCAAACAATTTCCATAGGATATTAT
>NZ_DATMRL010000354.1:0-14899 GCF_035566355.1 Pedobacter sp. | reverse complement strand
TATGTCACCGATCCGGCTTTAATAATGGTTTTGTGTATAAACTACCGGTCACTTTTAACAGAAGTGGCTAGCTAATTGCCTGAGCCGGATGTAATGAAAAGCGCAAGTCCGGTTCTTAAGGGGGAAAGGGGCAGTAATGCCCCCGACCTACCTTCCAAGTTTAAAGATTAAGCGTGATAACTACAGTGCTCTGGAGTCTGCGGAGTTGAGGGGGGAGCAGCGTGGGCAGAAAATCGGTGCGGAGCAGGAAAAAAGGGAAATGGCTGTTAAGTTAAAAACAAAAGGTATGCATGTTGAAGAGATTGCTGAATTAACCAATCTCTCTATAGCTGAAATCCAGGCATTAGTATAAAGTTAAGTTCAGCATTAATATTTGAATAAGCCGGAGGAGAAATTCTTCCAGCTTTTTTGTGAGAACCTATTTTTCTTGGGGGCAGACGGGGGAGGGTGGGGATTAGATGCTAATGATCTAAATTATTATATCCTGTTCAGTTCTATTTTCGATATTATACTTGCAAAGTGCAATTTGCTTTTTCATAGCCTTCAGTTCTTTGATTTTAACATCTATTTGCAACAACTTCTTATCCAGAACTTCAATTTGCGCTTTTTGGCTGATTTCCTTTTTGTACCAGGCATCAACTACTTCCTTAATTTCAGCTAAAGTAAAACCGACAGCTTTGGCCATTTGTATAAACCTTAATTTTTCAATAACATCATCACCATAATAAACATAATTATTGGTGGTTACTTCTTGTTTTTTTTCCCCACTGAAAAGACCTGATTTTTCATAAAACCTTATTGTACCAATAGGTATCCCTGTTTCTTTGGAAAGCTGATTTATTAGTTTCATTGCTATATAAAAAAAAAAGTGAACTATGTAGTATACTTCATACTTGTATGTTGCAAAATTAGTAGATAATTTTGCCTTCACAATAAAAATAGTACCCAGTTATATATAATTCTATGGAAATGCAATATTCAGACGAAGAACTCATAAAATCGCTGCCAGGCTTTAAAAACAATTATACGGAAGTAAATGGAACAACTCTACATTATGTTGAAGGCGGTAATGGGGAACCTTTGATTCTGCTGCCCGGCTGGCCGGAAACCTGGTGGGCTTATCATAAAGTAATGCCTGAGCTTGCAACAAAATACCATGTTATAGTGATAGATCTGAGAGGGATGGGGAGTTCGGGAAAGCCATCAAGCGGATATGACAAAAAAAATATGGCTAAAGATGTCTATGAACTGGTCATAAAATTGGGTTACAAGAGCATTAATATTGGTGGTCATGATATTGGTGCGCATGTTGCTTTTAGCTTTGCAGCTAATTTTCCGGAGCGTACATCAAAGTTAATTGTTTTAGATACACCACATCCTGATGCAGGAATGTATCAATTACCTATGCTTCCAATGCTGGGGGCGAATTATCTTTACCCGTGGTGGCTTGCTTTCAATCAGGTAAAAGAACTCCCGGAACAATTGCTTGAAGGTCGCATGTTTATTGTTATAGCGTGGATATTTAAAAACTTGTTAAATGACCAAAATAGTATGGATGAGTTTGATAAAGCCATTTATGCATTTGCCTACGACAGTAACGATGGCATACGCGCATCAAATGCCTGGTATCAAGCTTTTCCACAGGATATAGAAGATATAAAAGCTTACGCGAAACTCAATATGCCGGTCATTGGAATAGGCGCAACTGGATTTGAGATGTTGCAAAATATGCTTCCTAACTATACAACAGATCTGCAATTGGTAAAAGTTGAGGATAGCGGGCATTTTATGCTTGCAGAAAAGCCAAGAGAAACAGCAAATTATATCAAAGAATTTTTAGGCTAATTTGTATTGATCAGACGTAATGTTGATGGTTAGAATTCTTAGCTACGGACTGGGGAAGGTATGGCTATAATGGGATAGATACAATTATTTCAGTGCCTTTGGTATTTGAATTTATCTTAATTTCACCGTTTAGATATCCAACACGACGGCGAATGGATTGTAAGCCTATGGTTGATTTTCCCTTGTCGGGTTTCTTTTCATCTAAGCCTATTCCATCATCACTGATGGTTAATAATAAGTTCTCCTCTTCTTCATAAATCAGAATATCCACATTTTTAGCTTTAGCATGTTTGATAATATTGGTGATGGCCTCTTGAATAATGCGGAGTAATGCTATTCTTGTGTCCATGTCAACACCTGATAATGCGCTATTGTCTATGTGGATATTTTTGTTGTATCTGTTATCAGGCAGAGCATTATCTGTCAGTAATATAATTTGCTTTTCAAACGACTGTTCCAGTTGCTCATCCGCAGCACTGAACCATTCATGGCTTTTGTTCCGCGCTGCTTTATAAGCATTTTCCGTTTCCTTTTGGAGCATATCCAATTTTCTTTTCAGGTCAACATCACTGGTGTCCATCATTAGTGTTTCCAATTGATATCTGATGGCAGCAATGGATGATGAAAGGCCGTCATGAAGGTCTTGTCCAAGTCGTTGTTGCTCTTCCTTTACCGCTTGGTGTTTAGCCTCTTCCATGGCCATGATTTGCATAGTGGCCATATCGTTGAGCGCTTCTATCTGAGCTTTTGCTTTTCTGTCGCGACGGAGCATCATTAGATAGATGGTCAGTACAATCATTGCTGAGGAAAATGAAATGATTATCAACCATAAGGTTCGTTGTGCGTTTTTTTCGTTTAATAACTTATTTTGGTCCTGTACAGCATTGTACGCGACATAATCATTGATGAACTTTTTTGATTTTTCCCATTCTGCTGTAATCGACTTATCCAGTTCAAAATAAACTTTAATGATTTCGTCTTTATCCCCTAGTTGTTCCGCTACTTCTAATGCATTATGTAAAATGTATATTTCCAAGGAGCTGTCTCCATTTTTTTGTGCCGCCTCATAAGCCTGATAAAGATATTCAAGCGCTTTTTTAGGATTGTTATTATTGTGATCATAAAGTTCTGTCAGCAGGAAGAAAGAGTTGATCAGCAGATCTGTGTTACCAGTACGCTTTGCTTCAAGTAACGACTGTTTTGCAAGTGTTAAAGCTTCTTGTAACTGACCTTTTGAAATTAACAAACGTCCTTGCCATAGCCGGTTGTACGTCAGCACGGCTTCGTCTTTATAGCGGCTTGCAATTTCATTGGATTTGCTCATGTAGTAAAGAACACTATCTTCTGGAAGATCCGGATTCCGGAGACAATAGTGTGCATATACCTTAGACATAATACTATCTTTTTTTAGCTTTTGTCCGATTTGGATAGTCTTTTGCAAAAGTGAAACGATCTTTGCTTTATCGGAGACACCCTTGTTCATAACAGCAACCATATCCAGGTAGACCACGATAATTTTTTCGGTATCATTAATTTGCTGATACTGAGATAATATCTTTCCGAATAGGTCCAATGATTCTGCATATAAGCCTCTTTTATAAAAAGCGAAGGCAATCGAATGGTCGGCCTCTGTTTGGCCCTTCTGGTAATGTATATTAGCAGCCATGCCTTTGGCCTTGACCCCATAATAAAAACAGCTGTCTGCATTTCTGGTTCTGTAAAGTGTCCCGAGTCTGTTTAAGCTGTTAATAAGGGCAACACTGTCTTTGATTGAAGATAATCCTTGTAATTCCTGCTCGATTTGCCGGATTTGGCCTTGAGCAGCGTTGTTACAAGCATATATCAATAAAATCAGGAGCAAACATCGTTTTGGTGATAGATAAAGCATAATTAATTCGAATAGGCAAAATACTGCAAAAATTTCAATTCTCGAGCCGCAATAGTGCTTTTTTGGAGTGATTACTGGTCACAAAATATTGTAGTTCTTTTAAATTTAGTAGCATGTTTTTGCTGTATTATGCATCCTGATTGCTCTTTCTTAATCGTGTTTGTAAATTGATATCGTTGCATGTGTGGATATCGTGCACTTAAAATGATAAGTTATGGCAAGAAATGATTTAAAAGGGAAAGTAGTTTTAATCGCCGGCGGCGGTAAAAACCTTGGTGGATTGTTAAGCAGAGAGTTTGCAGCAAAAGGTGCAAAACTTGCTATTCACTACAATAGTGAAAGTGCAAAGGCAGAAAGTGAAAAAACGTTAGCGGAGGTGCAGGAACTGGGGCCGAAGCATTCTTGTTTCAAGGCGACCTCACAAAGGTAGAAAATGTAACCAGATTTTTTGATGAGGCTATTGCCAGATTCGGTGGTATTGATGTAGCTATTAACACCGTAGGCATGGTATTGAAAAAGCCGTTTATAGACACTACTGAGGCCGAATATGATACCATGTTTGGTGTCAACTCCAAATCGGCTTATTTCTTTTTACAGGAGGCTGGAAAAAAGATAAATGACAATGGTAAGATCTGTACGATCGTTACGTCTTTGCTGGCTGCTTATACGGGTTTATATTCTACGTATGCGGGTGCCAAAGCACCTGTTGAACATTTTACGAGGGCAGCTTCAAAAGAATTTGGCGGCAGGGGTATCTCAGTTACTGCAGTTGCACCCGGACCGATGGACACACCGTTTTTCTACGGGCAGGAGAGTTCTGCAGCGGTTGATTATCACAAGTCTGCGTCTGCACTAGGTGGATTGACTGATATTAAAGACATCGCACCACTCGTTGAATTTCTGGTTACTGATGGTTGGTGGATCACTGGCCAAACCATTTTTGCAAATGGCGGTTATACAACAAGATAGTAACTGTTTATTTCCAGACCAATAGCGGATTTTTTAGAATGAGATCAGATCAGTTCCTGTTTGCGCGCATAGAACAACAGTTCTGTAATAGAATTGACGTTTGCCTTCGCCATCATTTTGCGGCGATGTGCTACAATTGTATGCTTACTTAAATGTGCCTGTTCTGCTGTTTGGGCAATTGATAATCCATTTGCAAAATAATGAAGAATATCTAGTTCCCGCGCTGTGAAGGGTAGTTTTACTGTTGGATTTGTATTCGAAGCAATTTCGCTAATTGCAGGAGAAATATACTGTCTGCCCTGGTTTATTATTCTAAGGCATTCGACTATGGAATTAAAACCCGATGATTTGCTTACAAGGCCATTGGGATTGTAACTCAGGATATTTGTAATTGTAGTGGGGCTGATTACAGAACTCACTATAATTATTGTAATGAGTTTGTTTAACCGTCTGGCTTCGTTAATAAGTGGCAGGCTGTTCTTGTCTTTTAGATAATAGTCTAAAAAGAGGTAGATGGGCGATTCGGAATGCTTAATCAGAAAAGAAATTAATTCCCGTTCCTCGCTAAGTGTGTGCACGGAACGGAAAAGATCCAGCCGCTCAATAAGTGCTGAAAAGGAATCTGCAAATAAAAGATGGTCATCAAAGACAATTGCTATTGCTTCAGTTTTTTTCATAAATGGCAAGAATAAAGCAAAAATATGGGATTGGATTGGTCGTACCAAATATGTAAAGGGTTCAATAGGCAAAATGCTGTTATGCTATCTATTGTAATAGCAAATTATTGCTATTACAATAGATAGCATAACATGATATTGTTATAATTAATATTTTAAAATAGTTAAACAATAAATAAAGAAGAGCTTGGTCTTTCATGCAAGTCTGCATGACCCTTTTGAAGAAATTTCAAAATTGAAACCTATAGAGAGAAGAGTATGAAAGATAAGTTAATAAATTCTAAACCAACTTATGTTAATCTAGTCCAGACAATGCATAGATTGAATGCTTCTGAAATAGAAACCCGTCGTTTACTTGATTTTGTAGATATCATTGTCGCGATTGACTATTATGGCATAACTGAACTGTTGGATACGATTGGAGAAGAAAGACTGAGGGCGCATCTGGAAATGGATAAAAAGTACCAGTACCTTGCAGGTGCCGGTGATGATGTGGCTTTCTCTGAGATGTAGATTGCACTAAAGTAGTTTTGAGCCAAGGACAATTGGGTGAATCCCATGCATCTGTTAGATGGTAATATAATAACTTGGGATGATACTTACTCGAGTGTATATATTAATGATTTGCACTATTCCAATATAAATACGGATATTGGTCTTTCGAATGATAACCAATTTATAATTGGCAATAAGTGAAGTTAAAGGATAAACAAAAAGAGCAGTACCAGATTGAAGATTTCCGAAATGGGAATGAGCAGATGTTGTCTTATTTTTTCGATCTGCATTACAAATCCCTTTGTTATTTTGCCGGACGGCTTTTGCAGGATGAGCACCAGGCAAAGGATATTGTATCTGGATGTTTCGTTAAACTATGGGAGCGCCATGCTGATTTTGAAACAGCGCAGAACATTAAAGCATTCTTGTACATCAGTTGCCGGAATGCTTGCCTGGATTATCTCAAACACTTAAAAAGAAAGACAGCCGCACAAGAATTGTATTTCAATCAGCTTAACGGAGAAGAAGAAAATATATTATTTCATATCATTGAGACTGAGATATTAGAAATCTTGGGCAATGAAATAGAACTGCTTCCTCCAAAATGCAAAGAAGTATTCAAAATGATTTATCTGGATGGCAAAAAGACAGACGAGATTGCTGAGCAACTGGGGCTATCTGTGCAAACCATTCGTAATCATAAAACAAAAGCCATTGAATTGCTGAAAAATCAATTATTAAAAAAGGGTGTTTCTTCGGCCGTTTATCTCGCATTTTTATTTTTTATAGACCGGAGATAAAAAAAAATAAAATTCTTATAGTTGTTCTGGTTACTACTGTCGTTTCTATAGAAAATTAAAGAGAATGTTTGAGCATGAATTTCATATATCTGAACTAATAGCCCGCCATATGCAAGGTGGCTTGAGTATAAAAGAGCAGACGGAGCTGAATATGTGGTTAAATTCTTCTGCAGATAGACGCAAATTCTTTGATGAGCTTCAGAATGAAGAGGTCTTAAATGAAAAAGTCAAAACATTCTACGCTATAGATAAGGCAGAATTGTGGGAAATGACAAGGGAGAAAATCAAAACTTCCAGAGCTGGCTATAAAATTGGAACTAAAAAGCAATTATGGTATAAGATTACTGCTGCCGCCGCAATTGTAATGATATTGAGTTTAGGTCTGTATTTCTATAAGAATAAATCGGCTCGTTCTGGGCAATCCAGTATCGGTTTGGCCAAGCACGATATTGCTCCAGGAATTTCTTCGGCAACACTAACTTTGGCCAATGGAAAAAAAATTATCCTGTCTGATGCAGCCAATGGGGAACTTGCCAAACAAGCAGGTATCGTTATTTCAAAAACAGCTAACGGGCAGATAGTCTATAAAGTAAATAATGCCAGCCAGACCCAAACTGGTCAATTTAATACCCTCTCTACCGCAAAAGGAGAGAGTTATAAAATGCAGTTGCCAGATGGTACATTAATTTGGTTAAATGCAGCTACTACAATTAAATACCCGGCATCTTTTAGTACCATGAAATTCCGTCGTGTTGAATTAGAGGGAGAAGCCTATTTCGAAGTGGCTAAAGACAAAACCAAACCATTTATTGTTTCTACACGGCCTGGTTCTAATGGCGCAGGACAGGAGATTAAAGTATTGGGGACGCATTTTAATGTGAATAGTTATACAAATGAACCTGTAGTTACTACAACCTTGTTAGAAGGCAGTGTACATGTTGTACCTTTATTACCGCTGCCGGGGGCAGGTCTATCTTCTTCGGGAACAAAGGTGGGCGTAATTCTTAAACCCGGACAACAAGCTATTAACAAGCATGATGATATCAAAGTGGTTAAGGCAGATCTGGAGCAGGTGATAGACTGGAAGCAGGGTGATTTTTACCTGAACCATATCAACTTTAAAACTGCTATGCGCAAAATCGCACGGTGGTACAATATTGAGGTGGTGTATGATGCTTCTGTTTCTGATTCTATTGAATCAGGAGGCTGGATTTCCAGGAATAAAAGACTCTCTGAGGTACTACAATCTATAGAAGCCACCGGACAAGTTCACTTTAAAGTGGAGGGGAAGAAAGTTATTGTATTTAAATAATTACACCATTTATAAAAGCATCAACTAACCAATAACCAAACCAACAACATGAAAAGAATGAAGACACCTTTGCGACAGAAAAGCTAGAAGCTGGAAAAGAAACAAACCAGGCCCTTTTCTAAGGGCCTGGTTGTAGCCTGGTAACAATTAAATAACTGTAAACTGCAGCTGCCACGCACCGTGGAAAGTAGGGGCATGCTGCTCAACCAAACCATACAAATGTATAGAATTTATACCACTAAAACGGGTATGGCCTATAGGCTGTACCATAAACTATTGCTAATTATGCGACTTACCACCGTTATACTAATAGCATCTCTTATGCAGGTCAGTGCCGCAACATTTGGCCAGCGTATTACTATAAATCAAAAGAAGGCATCATTGGAGGCCGTGTTGAAGGAAATCCGGAAACAAAGCGGGTATGATTTTTACTATGACAGTAAAGTTGTGTCATTATCCCGGCCTATTGATATTGCAATTCAAAATGTTAGCCTGGATGAGGCGTTGAAGTCAGCATTTAGCGGGCTTAACATTGGCTATACGATTCGGGGCAAAATCATTTCTATCCGGGAAAAGGATACTTCCTTTCTGGATAAAATGGCCAGTATTTTTGCAGATATTAATGTGCGGGGAATTGTGGTGGATTCGACAGGGAATACATTGAGTGGCGCTACGATTAGGATCAAAGGAACCAACCGGGTTGCGGTTACCGATAACAATGGTGAGTTTATCTTTGATCATGTTGATGAGCATGCCATATTGGAAATCTCCTTTTTGGGTTACCGTAAAAAGGAAGTAAAGGTGTCTAAAAATATGGGGCATATTCCATTGGAATCTGCCAGCGGTGAGCTTGCCGAAGTATTCGTGGTTTCGACTGGTTATCAGACTCTTCCAAAGGATAGAAGTGCAGGTGCCTTTTCTCAGCTGAATGGCGGTAAGCTGGCCCAGAAAAGTATAAGCATGAACGTAGTCGATCGCTTAGAGGGCATGGTACCTGGCCTTGCCGTTAATTATGGGCAGGGTAATGACAAATTGATATTACGCGGGGTAAGCTCTGTCAATCTTGATCGTCAGCCTTTGATTATATTGGATGGCGTACCTGTTGCTGAGTATCGCAACATCGAATCTCTGGTGAATCCACAGGATGTGAAGGACATCACTATTTTAAAGGATGCAACTGCAGCGTCTATTTGGGGTGCACAGGCCGCAAACGGGGTAATTGTGATTACCACCAAATCAGGTGAATATAATAGCGGTAGAATTAATATTACTTATGATGGCTTTGTTTCATTTAAAGGAATGCCTAAATACAGTTCATTAAATTTGATGTCCAGTCCGGAATTTATTGCCACAAGCAAACAATTGTTTCAGGATCCAAATTATCTTAATGCATTTCCGTACAGTAGTGTGAGTGCAGTAAATGCCGGGAAATTCCCAAAAATATATCCTCATGAACAAATATTTTACGATTTAAAATCGGGATTGAACACTCAGGCTGTTGCCAATCAGCGATGGGATTCCTTGTCTAATTTGTCCAACAGGGACCAGATTAATAAATATTTTTATCAGCAGTCCATGCTTACCTCTCACAGTGTAACATTGTCTGGAGGCGGCAAATTGAATAAATATTTTACTTCATTGGCCTATAGCAGATATGACAATGCAGATAAATCGACCAAAGACAGGTATAATTTTAATTTACGTGAGGAGTGGAAACTCGCGAAATGGCTTACGCTTGATCTGACGGGAAATATGTCGTATGAAAAGAACCGTACCTTAAATATGTCTTACCCAACGGTTCTGAATCAATATGTTCCGTATGCGCTTTTTGCTGACGGGAATGGTAACCCATTATCACAGAGTTATCTATATATGACCAGAGCTTATAGAAGCACAGCAGAACAGAAAAGTAAGCTGAACCTGGATTATATTCCCTTAAACGAACTAAATTACAATAACAATGACAATAGTGTTTTGGCCGCCAGGATAAATGGTGGGTTAATGGTAAATTTGTATAAAGGCTTGAATTTTACAACAAGGGCCCAGTACCAGAAAACCGTAGACAACGGGTATAATTTTTATGATCAGAATGCCTATGGTGTAAGGGTAGAAACTGCTCAGTTTACCCAGGCTCCAACTACTGCAGGTGGCGATCCGGTGTATTATTTACCAACAAAAGGTGGTTATTATTATACCAATAACCTCAACGTAACCTCCCGGACCATTAGAAATCAATTGGATTATAATTTGGAGATTGGAGATCACCAGATTACCGCATTGGCAGGCCAGGAGGTACGGAGTACGCTTTTTGATGTGACCAATACCATGACCAGGGGCTACGACTTTCAAACCCAGACTTATACTGCATATAATCAAAAAGACCTGGAACTTACCGGGGTCAGTAATCCTGTACTGCCTGCTGGAATTAACAGTAAAAATACCTTGAGGTCACTTCCAATCACTAAAGGAGAATCGGAATCCCGTTTCGTTTCTTTTTACGGAAATTTAGCTTATGCTTATAAAAACAGGTATAATTTTAATGGAAGTTTACGTTATGATCAGTCCAATCTTTTTGGAACGTCTAAAAGCAGCCAGAATAAGCCCATCTGGAGTACAGGTCTAAGCTGGAATGTTGACCGGGAAGATTTCTTTGGCACTGCGCTTTTCAACAAATTGATGTTGCGGGCTACCTATGGAATTTCTGGGAACTCTCCACGTCCGGGACTGGGCGGAACGGCCGATGTATTGTACGCCCACAATGATGCATTTTACAATGGTCTGGGTACCGGATATATTCTGATCAGCCCCGCTAATGAGCTGTTGGTATGGGAAAAAACGACAGCTTTAAACCTGGGTGCTGATTTTGAACTGCTTTCGAACCGCATTTCGGGAACAATAGATTATTACAATAAGCAAACGTCTGATCTTTTGGGTGAACGGCCTACAGATCCAACAAGCGGCTGGTATACGGCCTATGGCAATTTAGGTGGACTGTACAACCGGGGCATAGAGATTTCTGTAAACAGCAGAAACATCAACCAGAAAGATTTTAACTGGACTACCAATTTTAATATTTCTTACAATAAGAATAAAATTACTTCCTTAAAAAGGTATACCGCTCTAAGTGTAGATGGTAAGGCGAGTGGTGGTTTTATTGAAGGGTATTCTGCATACAGCCTATTCGCTTATCAATACGCCGGTTTAAATGCCGACGGAAATCCTATGGTATATAAAAAGGACGGCAGTACAGCCATGTTTACCAATCAGCTGACTTTAGATGATGCCCATTATCAAGGTAGTACACAACCTCTTTGGTACGGTGGTATGACCAATACATTTCGTTATAAGGATTTTACTTTGTCGGGGCTGATCGTTTATAATTTCGGAAATGTAATGCGCAGTGATGCAAACCAGTTCTATACGGGCAGGTTATTGACAGATATTCAAAGCAATTTTAATGAAAGATGGCAAAGTCCTGGGGATGAAACGAAAACAAATGTGCCAAAATATGTTCCAAATGAGACCAATAGTGCCAGTCAGAGGACAACCTCGTTTTATACTAAGGGGGATGTGAATATTGTCAGCGCGTCGTATATGCGCTTGAGGGACTTAACCTTATCGTACGACTTATTCCATTCGGGGCTATCAAAATTGCATATACAGCGTGCGAAGGTTTACGCCCAGGTAAACAATATTTTGCTCTGGACGCAAAACGACAAAGGTATAGACCCTGAGTATTATAACCTGTCTACAGGAACAAGACTAGCAGCTATGCCAACATTTTACACACTCGGGTTAAATCTATCTTTTTAATTATCAATACAGATAAAATTATATTCCAATGAATATTTCAATAAAAAAAATAGTAATGCTTATTGTGATCTGCATTGCACTTACAGGATGTAAAAAATTCCTTGAGATTGAGCCTAAAGGAAAGGTGTTGGCTAAAAAGTTAGAACATTATAACGGACTTTTTAACAATACTCTATTAAATGGTTTTCAAAATTTAAAAATGACCTCCACAACCAATGCAACTACAGGCGAACTGGGCTATTCATTTAGTATCCTGGGCGAAGTTGAGGCTCCTTTTTATATGTCGGATGATATGATGGCCAATCCCTCAACTTTCCAGAACTATAGTCAAATTGAGCAGAAAAGTTATAAATGGGCCGATGATATTTATCTTCCCGATGATAACGCTGCAGAGTGGGGAACGATGTATATTCATAATTACGTTTACAATGTGATTGTGAATGGGGTGATGAATGCCGAAGACGGTACTGAGGCCGAGAAAAAGGCGTTACAGGCGGAAGCAAGGGTGGCAAGGGCATATATGCACTTTTGGGTGGCTCAGCTCTTTGCTAAGCCTTTTAATGAAAATACGGCCGCAAATGATCCGGGCATACCTATTGTAACTGAAGCTTCTACAGAGACTGCTGGTTATAACAGGGCTTCTGTGAAAGCGACTTATGATTTTATTGTTAATGAGATTAATGCAGCCATTCCTTATTTAAGCCCAACCACAGTCAGCAGAGGGAGGATAAGCCAGCTGGCTGCTTACAGTATTTTGGGCGAGGTTTATTTTAATATGGGGAAATATGCGGAAGCTCTTACTCCGCTTAAGAAAGCATTTGACCTGGTAAACACCAGTAAAGTGCCAATATCGTTGTATAACTACAATACAAAAGTAAACGACTGGTATATTTCATTTTTCCCGAATTTGGGTTTAACTAATTTCCCTAATCCATTTGACAGTTATGAAACCATTTTTGTGGAGCAAACTGCCGCACCGGTTTATAGTGCATTTAGTAGTTTGGCTGTGCTGACACCGGAAACCTATAACTTGTTTGGACCCGATGACCAGCGTAAAAAAGCATTTAGCAACAAAGGCTTGTTTTCTTCCTTGCAGTTGCCGGGCTATCAGAGGTCTGGGCCGTTAACAGTAAATTTAGGACCAACATTGCCCAATTTGTATCTCATGAAAGCGGAATGTGAGGCACGTGGTGGCCAGCTTTCTGACGCTGAAAATGATCTGGAGACTTTGAGGAAAAACCGGATGCCTGATGCGTCTGCACAGGTTCAATATTCCGGCCAGCAAGAATTGGTTAAGCTCATCTTGCGTGAGCGTATTCTTGAATTTGCGGCAACTGGCAGAAGGTGGTTTGACATGAGGAGATTGTTTGATGATGTGAACTACAACAATATTCGTGGCAGCCGGACGGTGGACAGCAAAGTTTATACACTAAACAAAAACCGCCTCACATTAAAGATTCCTCCTATGATCTTAAATTATAATCCATCAATGCCTAATAACCCATAAACTTATGTCAGTTAATCTATTTAAGTTCGTATTTATACAGTTAATTGGCATAAGCTTGTTTTTTACACAAGTTTATGCTGATACACAATCTACTTCTGCTGATACAGCGATTGTTAAAATTAAAAGCAAGGATACAACAGGCTACCCGGTAAGGCTGATGTATACAGATCATAATGAATCAAAATTTGTTTTAAACGCAAAAGCAGTTAACGGTATCTATGAATTTCACATCCCTGTAAAAGGGTATAGCAAAGCTGTTTTATATATTACATCTTCCAATAGTATCATTAAAACAGGTCAAAGTTTTATTCCCCAGCCTGCCCCTCAGTTTCTGATCAAGGGTGGCAAGGAGGTATCTATCATCGTAAATTTCAACGATCCATTGGATTTGTTGCTGAAAACAATTGATCCTGAGATCCAGCTCTATGAAAGTTTCTCTGCCAGGGAGCGCCGTAACCACCAGTTGATATGGGAGCAGATGAAAATAAAGTTTGCCCGGCCTGGCGTGCAGGAAAAAATAGCTGAGGCGGAAAGAGAAATTGCTAAACTTTCGAAAGATTTAAATGCCTATAAAAAAGAGTTTGTTATAAGAAACCGTAATACCTTTGCCGCATTATTGGTGTTTGAGAGTTATTACACGGAACTGGGCAACGAGCTTGCCTTTGAGCAACTAAAAACTATCGCAGCAGGATATAAGAATTCTACAGAATGGATGGCTTTGTATGCGAAATTAAAGGCCGCAAATGCCACGGCAAAGGGGGCTGTAATTCCTGCATTTCAAGTGGCGGATATAAATGGGAAAATTTTTAATTCCCAAACGCTGGGGGGGAAATACTTGCTGATTGATTTTTGGGGGAGCTGGTGCCAGCCCTGCCGGGCCAGCCATCCTGAATTGAAGGAAATTTATGAACGCTATCAATCAAAAGGCCTGGAGATACTTGGTATTGCTTATGAAAGCGGCTCTGCCGAAAATCAGCTTAAACAGTGGAAAAAGGCCATAGCGGAAGATCAGATTAATTGGATTCAGGTACTCAATACACCGCAGAATAATTTGGTGAAACTATTTGGGGTAAGTTCTTATCCTACAAAAATTCTGGTAGATCCAAAAGGAAATATTCTATTTAGAACTAGTGGGAACAGTGATGGGTTAAAAAAACAATTATCATCCATCTTTGACCAAAACTCACCGGTACTGGCTTCATTAAATAAGAATATATCTAGAGATAGTCTTTTAAATTACCTAAACCAGAAACTGACTGAAAATACTGCACAGTCTGAAACTATATTAAAGGCAGAGGCAGAGGCCTTAAAAAAGAGCTCAGATGAAGAGAATTTATTACTTGCTGTCAAACTTTACAAAGTAATGGGCAATAATGATGCAGCACAGGCCGTAGAAAAGGATCTACCCAAAAAGTTCCCTAAAGGAATTATGGCACGTGATCTGGCCTACGATAAAGTTTTTGGTTCAAAGCCAGAGCTTCCACTTTCAGTTGTTGAAAAAGATTATTTGAACTGGCTGAAAGAATATCCGCCTTCAAGATATACTTTAAAACAACGGGATAAATATGATTTCGCGCTTTTAACACTTATTCA
>NZ_DATMRL010000353.1:0-2595 GCF_035566355.1 Pedobacter sp. | reverse complement strand
CTGGAATGTTAAAAAAATAGGAACTTTTTGCGAATTTACGCCTCCGGCAGCAGATGAACCCAGAAACTATGGTGGCTTTTATACACAGGACGATATCAAAGAAATTATTCAGTATGCTAAAGAAAGATTTGTGAATATCCTTCCGGAAATAGATGTTCCGGGGCACAGTCTTTCCGTAATTGCTTCTTACCCTGAGTTGTCTTGTACACCGGGTGCAGAGAATTATAAAGTTCGGTCTGGTGAAAGAATCATGGATTGGTCACGGGGCGCGCCTCCGATTGCTTTAGTAGACAATACGCTTTGTCCGGCCAATGAAAAAGTTTACCAGTTCCTGGATAGTGTAATTACACAAGTAGCAGCCTTATTCCCTTTTGAATACATCCATATGGGCGGTGATGAGGCTCCAAAAAATTATTGGGAAAAAACGCCGGCGATTGCAGATCTGATGAAAAGAGAGGGACTGAAAAACATGCAGCAGGTTCAGGGTTATTTCGAAAAAAGGGTTCAAAAAATTGTGGAATCCAAAGGAAAGAAATTTATGGGCTGGGATGAGATCATGGAAGATGACCTTTCTCCTGGCGCTGCGGTAATGAGCTGGAGAAGTGTTAATGCGGGTATTGATGCTTCGCTTAAAAAACATGAAGTTGTGATGAGTCCAACCGCCTATGCTTACCTGGATTATATGCAAAGCGATGTTATTGCTGAACCTAAAGTTTACGCAAGTTTACGCCTGAGCAAATCGTATGAATTTGATCCTATCCCTGCCGGGGCCAATCCTGAGTATATCAAAGGTGGTCAGGCCAATTTATGGACTGAACAGGTCTACAACATCAGACAGGCAGAATACATGACCTGGCCAAGAGCATTTGCTATTGCGGAATCCGTTTGGTCTCCAAAAGAGAAGAAAAACTGGCCGGTATTTTTCGCAAAAGTAGAACAACACTTTAAGCGTTTCGACATCGCTGAAACCAAATATGCGCCAAGTGTCTATGACCCCATATTTAAGGTCAGCAGATCAGCCGATAAACAGTTACTGATTGATTTGAGCACTGAAGTGGGTGGTTTAGATATTTATTACAGCTTTGACAATTCCTACCCGGACAGGTTTTATCCTAAATACACAGACAAAATCACTGCCCCTAAAGATGCTACTTTACTGCGGGTGATTACTTACAGAGGCAAAGAACCTGTGGGCAGGATGTTAAATATGCCAATTGATGAATTAAACAAAAGAGCAGGAAAGAGATAAGGTTTTGAGGTATTTTATTCATATAGGTTATCATGGGCTGCGGTATGGCGGCTGGCAAAAGCAACCAGGTGTTTCGAATGTACAAGGGGTTATTGAAACCGCGCTCACTCAGATCTTAAAAACGCCCATATTTATCAATGGATGTGGCCGTACGGATGCACAGGTACATGCCAGCCAGTTCTTTTTTCACATGGATGTGGAAAAAGAATGGGATTTTGACCTGCAGTTCCGGCTCAACAAGCTTTTGCCACATAGTATTGCTGTATTTGATATTTTTCCGGTAGATGATCAGCGGCACGCCCGTTTTGACGCCGTGATGAGGTCTTATGATTATTTTATCCATACCTACAAAAATCCTTTCCTTCATGGCCTGAGTTCTTTTTATCTGCTCAAAGACCTTGACCTGGACAAAATGAAGCAGGCCGCAGCACTACTCCCTCAATACAAAGACTACAGGGCCTTTTGTACCAGCCCTGACAAGTATGAACATACCATCTGTAACGTGATGTCGGCACGTTTAATGGCAGATGAAAATGCAGACCGGATCAGGTTTCAGATTTCCTCAAATCGCTTTCTGGGTAAAATGATCCGGATCATTATGGGACAATTGTTGAAAATTGGCCGCGGAGTAGTGAGCCTGGATGAATTTGAGCACCATCTGATCAGCAGGGAAACGCCTGAACTGATCACTCCCGCCCATCCTCAGGGACTTTACTTATCCCGCGTGGTTTATCCATACCTCAATATCCCGCCCAGAACTGCCTTTTCCGCCATACTTCAGAACCAGGATGACACGCTATGGAAAACGATTTAAACTTCTTATTTTAAGCAGATTAACCTTTGATAATATCAAAACATTTGTTTAACTTTAATAGAGGACTTCGCTAAAATGAAGGAAATCCATGAACGTTATTCATAAAATCGAACACTGGGGCGACATGCACAGAGCTAAATGGCTTGACATTGTCAGAATTGCACTGGGCTTACTGATCTTTTTTAAAGGGATTGCGCTGATCAGCAATAACGCTGCTTCGCAGGAATTACTTCTTCAAAATAATGTTTACGGATTTTCCGGTTTGATGGCCAGCCTTGCTATCCATATCGTGGCTTTTGTTCATCTTGTTGGCGGCTTATTGATCACTATTGGTCTGGTTACCCGTTTTGCAGCAGTGATTCAGATCCCCATTTTATTATGTGCCATATTTTTCGTCAATATTTCCAGAGGCTTTTCTATGCTGAATTCAGAATTGTGGCTTTCCGTGATTGTACTTCTATTACTCGTTTTATTTTGGGTGGTCGGTTCAGGACCTTTTTCAACCGATGCCTCTATGAAAAAAAGAGCGCGG
>NZ_DATMRL010000352.1:0-11420 GCF_035566355.1 Pedobacter sp. | reverse complement strand
AAAACCTGTCCCTGCGCCGCAAGTACAGGCCAGCAGCCCTGCTCAGCCGGCCAGGCAAGTTACTCAAACAGATAAAATTGTTTTAAAACCGCAGCCTTTAGTCAATAAAACAGGTGGCACCCTGATTCCATCTTTAACCTCGCTGGAAAGCCTGGCCTCGGAAGCAGAAAGCAATGAACCAAAATATATAGATGGCCATGATAAAGATCCTTTCAGCTTTGAGCAGCTGATGTCTCTATGGAACAGTTATGCACATAAAGCCAAAGAGGAAGGCAAGATCAATATATTTACATTATTGACCAGTAACGAACCGATACTGGAGCATCATGAGATCACTGTATTAATAGAAAACAAAATACAGGAAGGCCTGCTCCACGAAGAAATGGTCTATTTTCTTAATTTTTTAAGGTCACAGCTTAAAAACTTCAGCATACAAATCAAAACCAAAAAAATTGAGGTCCAGCTCAAAAACAGGCTTTATACCAGTATTGAAAAATATCAATACCTGGCACAGAAGAATCCTCAGCTGGAAGAAATGCGTAAACGTTTTAATCTCGATATTATCTAGTTTTATTTTTTAGGGGGTGCATCATTGATTGGATAACCCTCTTCATCCAGATCCGGGCGATCATCTTCCGGTGTTCTGGCAAGGAATTCATCTTCTGGCTCTACTTCTACAATACTGCCATTATCTACATGCATTCCCAGGTCGACTAAACCTTGTTCTGCTTTATCTGCAGGCTTCGCATATTCGTCTCCTATATACGGATTGGCTTCATCGTAATCTGAATTCTCATCGCCTCCATTGGCAGCCGTTGTATCGTAGGGTAAAGGGTGATCATATTCTTTGTCGTTCCCTTTTACATCGTACTCAAAACTGTTCTTCTCTTCATCGTAAGAGAGATTCTTGAAATCTCTGGTCTCCCCCAATTCAAAACCATGTAATCTGCCATTCGACTTTTGATTTCCGCCGGTGTTGTTGTTGTTTGTACTCATGACGCTTAATTTTATATCATAATAACGTTATTAAATCTTTAATTGTTTTCGGAATTTGCCGGAAACCGAGGCTATAAACTCAAAATTTATATCTTTGTTTTTTTATAATCAATTAAAATTGAATCCATAATATGTCTGTACAAAAAATTAAAGTAACCCAGCCCGTTGTAGAGTTAGATGGTGACGAGATGACCCGCATCATTTGGAAATTCATCAAAGACAAACTGATCCTTCCTTATTTAGATCTTGATATTAAATATTATGATCTGGGTATTGAGTATCGTGATGAAACTGATGACCAGGTAACGATCGACGCCGCTGAGGCCATTAAAAAATATGGTGTAGGGATTAAATGTGCGACCATCACTCCTGATGAGCAGCGCGTTAAAGAATTTAATTTAAAACAAATGTGGAAATCACCTAACGGAACCATCCGTAATATCCTTGATGGTACTGTTTTCCGTGAACCAATTGTAATGAGCAATGTTCCTCGTTTGGTTCCAAACTGGACAGCTCCGATCTGCATTGGCCGTCATGCTTTTGGTGATCAGTACCGTGCTACAGATTTAGTAACTAAAGGAAAAGGTAAACTGACGTTAACTTTCACTCCTGAAGATGGTGGTGAGGTTCAGTCTTTTGACGTTTACAACTTTAAAGGTGATGGTGTTGCTTTGGCCATGTACAATACAGATGAGAGTATCCGTGGTTTTGCTAATGCTTGTTTTAACCAGGCTTTAAGCAAAAAATGGCCTCTGTACTTATCTACAAAAAACACCATTCTTAAAAAATATGATGGCCGTTTCAAAGATATCTTTGAAGAGATCTACGAAAACGACTTTAAAGCTAAATTCGCTGAGGCTGGTATTACTTATGAGCATCGTTTGATCGATGACATGGTAGCTTCTGCTTTGAAGTGGAATGGTAATTTTGTTTGGGCTTGTAAAAACTATGATGGCGACGTTCAATCGGACACTGTTGCGCAGGGTTTTGGTTCATTAGGTTTGATGACTTCTGTACTGGTTACTCCGGATGGCAAAACAATGGAAGCTGAAGCGGCTCATGGTACAGTGACGCGTCACTATCGTGATCACCAGGCTGGCAAACCAACTTCTACCAACCCTATTGCTTCTATTTTTGCATGGACCAGAGGTTTGGAATTCCGTGGTGTATTAGACAACAACCAGGAATTGATCAAATTCTGCCATACTTTAGAGCAGGTTTGTATCGAAACGGTAGAAAGCGGTAAAATGACTAAAGATTTAGCTGTTTGTATCCATGGCAACAAAGTGGAGCATGGTAAAGATTACTTATATACAGAAGAATTCCTTGCTGCAATTGATGAGAATTTGCAAAGCAGATTAGGATAATTTCCTGTTAACTTTTATTTGGAAAGGGATGTCTCGTTTGGGACATCCTTTTTTTGTTTAAACCAGATGTCAAATTTATCTGAAAGGCAGGGTGGTTAATTTTAAAAAAAGAAAGGTAAGCTCGAAGGCTGCTTAAGCTTAGGCGGGCAAAAAAGCCCGCAAACCTTAAAAGGCCTTCTCCCTTACACCTTCTTTTTTTCTGGATTTTGAGCATAGCCTGATTTCCTGTATAAATCCAGTGGGTATTCCATCCGCCATCACATAACCAGGCCTAAAAAACTACAAGGAAAGTTAAAAAACAAAAAGCTTAGATCTGCACAGATAGAGGTCCGGTCAAGGTCCAGTCCAAATAAACAATTGATTTATTTCAACCAGGGATCAAACAGGGATTAACCAGGGACCAAACAGGGACAAAGCAGGGATAAACTACCTGTTTAACCCTTATTTATTCCTTATATTTTTATTGTTTAATTTTTATTTACCAGCAACCAGTATTCCATCAACAATCAACCAGAAGCAAACCAAAATCTATTGAAAAAACCGCACCCAGCCCGGTTTCCTCCCTCCCTCTGCAATTTGCTAAGGAAAATTCTCGTACACTGCGGAAAGACCTCAGAGATCTGTCCGCTCCTTCAGCGGACCTGATATCGTTAGTCTTGAAGCAGCTGCACAGAATTTTCCGACATAATTCAGCCCCCTTACATCGTTAGCCTTGAAGCAGCTGTACAGAATTTTCCAAAAAACTCACCTCCACCATAGCATTTTGCTCAAATCGTACACTGATTTTTGAATTAACTTTACTAATATTGAAGCCATGAAGAAGTGCCTGACCTTGTTCTTTCTATTTCTGTTTTTTTCCGGTTACACACAAACTATTCAGGATTCAACAAAAAGATTAAAAGAAGTCATTATCCGTCCCTATTTTTCTCCGCAACCGCTACTCAGGGCTACGGGATCTATAGCTGTGCTCGACTCAACTATACTCAACCGGCAACAAGGCACCAGTTTGGTCTCCTCCATGAACACCATACCAGGGATCCGAATGGAAGAACGCTCTCCGGGTAGCTACCGCTTATCTATCAGAGGCAGTTTACTCCGCTCTCCTTTTGGAATCAGGAATATAAAGATCTACCTGGATGATTTCCCTTTAACAGACGCTGGTGGAAACACCTATCTGAATGCACTCGACGTGAATGCTATTGGCCAGATACAGGTCCTCAAGGGCCCACAAAGCAGTCTTTACGGTGCAAATTCGGGAGGAGTGGTTCTGATCAGCCCAGCAGAATTGACGGGAGGAAAAACTGCACTGGATTTTAAACTTCAGGGTGGGTCTTTTGGACTTTTTCAGGAGAACGTGGGATTTGGGAAAAATCTGGGGAAATATCAGTTTAACCTGGTTCAGGCTTATCAGCATAGTGATGGTTATCGTAACCACAGTTCAATGGACCGTAAATATGTACAATTATCCCAGAAGCTGGATTACTCTGCAATTGCCAATGCCAAGGCATTATTTTTTTACTCAGACCTGCATTATGATACCCCGGGAGGCTTGACGGAGGTTCAGAACAATCAGAATCCACAACAATCCAGGCCTTCAGCTGGCGCGATTAAAAGCGCAGCTGATCAGCAGGCGGCCATCTATAGCAAGACACTTTACGGAGGGCTATCCAACAACTGGCAGATCAGCAAAGGCTTTAAGCACGTAGCTTCCCTGTTTAGTTCTTATACCGATTTTAAAAATCCCTTTATCACTAATTACGAGCACAGAAAAGAATTTACACTGGGCCTGCGAACCTATGTACAATATGAAAGAAAATTAAAAGACCTGAACTGGAAGTTTGACCTTGGGCTGGAAAGCATGAAAACCTCCACAGATTACCACAACTCCGACAATAATTCCGGAGCCCCAGGTAAATTACAGGCTGCGGATCGTTTAAAAGCTATATCCAACGTTGCATTTCTACATATGGACTTTAATTTTCTGAACAAATGGCTGCTGGAACTGTCAGGAAGTGCAAATTTTTATAAATACCACTATCGAAGTAGCTTTCCTATAGAAATCAGCCAAAAAACGAATCAGTTTAACACACAGTTCATGCCCCGGGCTGCACTCTCTTATCTCTTCGACCAGCATTTATCTCTGCGCAGTTCCATTAGCAAAGGCTATTCTCCTCCCACTCTTGCAGAAGTAAGGTCTTCAAACAACAGCATTAATGTGGACCTGCAACCAGAATACGGATGGAATTATGAAAGTGGTTTTAGGTATGAAGGCTGGAACAAAAGATTCTTTGCTGATGTAACCGGTTTCTTTTACAACCTGCGGAATGCCATTGTAAGGCGATTAAATAATAACGATACAGAATATTTTATTAATGCCGGGGGCACCAGGCAATGGGGATTAGAAACCAGTATGTCCTTCTGGATCATTTCTCCAGGTTCTGATGGATGGGTTAAGGGGCTGCAGCTCAAAACAGCATATACACTGAGCAGGTTTAAGTTTAAAGATTACCTGGATAAGACAACCAGTTATTCAGGTAATGATTTGACGGGTGTGCCACAAAACATACTGGTGAGCAGCGCAGACTTACAACTGCCAAAAGATTTTTATGTGTTTATCGAGCATAATTATACGTCAACGATCCCACTCAATGATGCCAATACAGTCTACGCTAAAAGCTATCACTTACTTCAAGCTAAAGTTGGTTATAAAAATCTTCGCATCTCCGGTGTACCGGTTGAGTTATTCGTAGGAGCAGATAATATACTGAACCAGAAATATAGTTTAGGCAACGATCTGAATGCTGCAAACGGCAGATATTTTAATACAGCCGCAACAAGAAATTTTTATGGAGGTCTTGCTTTAAAACTCAACACTATTCATTAATTTTTGTAATTATTTATGCATCTTTATTTATGAGAATCTTAATCCTATTTCTGTTTTTTCACTGCACGGCTTCTTTTGCTCAAAAACGTTTGCTCGTTTTTGCAAAAACGGCGGGCTATCATCATCAATCTATTGCCAATGGTTTTCCCGCGCTGCAGAAGCTGGCAGCTGAGCATAAATTTACTGCAGATACGACTACCGATGCCAGCCAGTTTACACTGAAAAACTTGAAAAGATATGCCGCTGTTGTCTTTCTGAGCACTACCGGCGATGTTCTGGATGAACAGCAGCAAAAAGCTTTTGAGGATTATATACATCAGGGAGGTGGCTTTGTTGGCATACATGCCGCTTCAGATACCGAGTATGGCTGGCCCTGGTACGGAAAACTCGTTGGCGCTTATTTTGTTAGTCACCCGGCGCAACAAGAAGCTGTCCTTCACGTCGTTGATCCAAATACGATTGCCACCAGACATTTACCCAGTGAATGGAAAAGAAAGGATGAATGGTATAATTTCAAAGAAATACAAACTGACCTTCATATTTTAATGACCCTGGATGAAAAGAGCTATACAGGTGGTATCAATGGTGATCCTCATCCCTTTGCCTGGTACCATGATTTTGATGGCGGCAGAGCCTTTTACACAGGTTTAGGTCATATGGAAGATTCTTATACAGATCCTCTGTTCCTGAAGCATGTACTTGGCGGTATATTGTATGCGACCGGCACAAAGAAAATGGAACTAAAAAAATAAAAGCAGGAATTAAATTCCTGCTTTTATACCTAAAGTAAACCAAGAGCCTGGCATAGGTACAGCCCCTGCTTCTATATACTGTACATTAAAGAGATTCGCCCCATCGGCATAAATACTATAATGCTTTTGTTTAAACGTTATCCTGGTGTCCAATACCGTGTAATCTTTATAATTGATCCGCTGGTTGTAACGTGCGGTAAGCGTTACCCCAACCAGGTTATAGAATTCTGCATTTAGAGTTCCGCTAAGCTGGTTCCTTAAACTTTCCAGTGCATAACGGGAGAAATTAGCGGTTGCAAGTGTAGTTTTAAAACTAGGATCAAGGTTTGTATAGGAAGCCCCCAACCTAAAACGGCTTAGCGCATCTGTTTCCATCGTTTTAAGCGTGTAATCGGCACTCAAGGTAAAGCCTTTGGTATTGACCTGACTGAAATTCTGCGGCTGCCATGGATCCGTTTGCTGTGCTTTGACCCAGTCAATAAAATTATCTATTCTTCTTATAAAATAACTGGCATTTAGGGCCAGCTTTTCATCGTTAAATTTTATCCCTCCTTCTGCGTATTTCGATTTTTCAGGCTGAAGCTGGTCGTTACCAATGTTGGTAGGCCCTTTATAATAGAGGTCGGTGTAAGTAGGTAGGCGCTGACCGGTACCCAGATTCGCAAATACCCGCCAGTTACCGTAAAAATTATATCCGGCGTCTAAGCCAGGAAAGGCCTGCCAGCCATAATCAGAATTGTAATTAACATATGCCCCGGCGTTGATCAGCAACCGCTCTAAAGGCTCAAATTTGTATTCTCCAAAGATTCCTGCGTTGCGGCGGTCCCTTTTGCCCAGATTCGTACTATTGATGTTCTCGGTACGGGCTTCCAGTCCGAGTCCAAAGGTACCAATATGGGTTTGAATGGTATTGTTCAGTTCTGCATCAAAAACATTGGTCTGGTGATGGTTGTGGAACTTATCTGGAGTTTGTTTAATGTACAGATAGTCATCCACATTGTTCCGGTAACTGATCCTGGGCACCATGGTCCAGTTGTCACTCAGCTTTGTGGTATAAGAAACAGAAGCCAGAGCTGTTTTTACAGTCTCTTCAGATTCTTTGTCGCCAGGGGCAGAATAATATCCGTTTGCGCCAAAATTATTGTGCGTATAACCGGCCAGCAGGTCCAGTACGTCTGTCTTTCCAACCGGCAATTTCCCCTGATAGTACACTTTTTGATTATTAAAAGCAGTGTTATAACGATAACCATTCCCGGCTTCCTGAGCTATAGACAATAAATGACTCGCCCCCTTTTGCACCAGTGTTCCACTGGCATGGATACCATAATTAGCATAGGTATTCCCTGAAACTTCGTCCTTCTTGAAACTGCTTCCTGAAAACAGATTGGCTGACACCCCTGTTTTTTGAGGGCTGCGGGTAACGATATTGATGGCCCCGGTGAGGGCGTTGATGCCATAGATTCGGGAGGCAGAACCACGCAAAACTTCAATATGATCAATATCCTCCATGGTAATGGGCAGATTCATCATATTATGTCCGGTTTGCGGATCTGAAACTTTAATCCCGTTAATCAGGACCAGCGTCTCGTCAAAGGTTCCTCCATCCATGCTGATGTCCGCCTGTGTACCACCTGGGCCCCGCTGACGGACGTCAACCCCAGAAACATAACTCAGGAGCTCGCTAACCGATCTGGCAGGCAGGCTTTTGATCTTTTCGCTATCGATGATCCAAATGTTCCGGTTTTGTTTGGAGAAAGGCAGTTTAAGCCTGTTTTCTTTAACCATCACCTCATTCAGGTTATTGATGGTATCTTTATTAGACTGTATTTTATTTTCCTGTTGTGCAAGCACTGGTATGCTGAGGCTCGCTAAAACTGCAGAAAAAATCAGATCACGTAAACGCATGATAGTGGTTTGGTTTTGAGCGGCAAAGATAGTTTAAAAACCTGCAAAGAATCTTTGCATCAGCTGGAAATAATGTGAGAATTCTGTTAATGGTAAAGTTTCCGCCCGGTCGTAGATATCGTGATAGGCTTTAATCCCCCCTTGGGTATAGATAAAGAAGGAAGGAACACCTTTTTCATAGAACTGGCAATGGTCACTGATACAGGCCGCTCCTCTGATTTCTACTTTAGGCAGCAGGTGATCCAGCTGATTAAGTTTCGTCAAACGGTCAAACTGAGCCTTGAAAATACTTCCATTCACCACTTTAATGCCCTCCTCTCCTGTTCCCGCCAGGTCAAAATTTACCAGGAATTTAATTTTCTTCAGATCGATCAGCGGGTGTTCAACAAATGCTTTTGAACCCAAAAGTCCAATTTCTTCTCCGGAAAAGGCTATAAATACGGTATTGTATTTTGGAGGGTGCCGGGCATACTCCTTTACGAAACTCAGCAACATGGCTGTTCCGCTGGCATTATCATTAGCCCCGGGAAAATAGACCTTGTTACCCATTAGCCCCAGGTGGTCAAAATGGGCCGAGATCACCAGTGTGGAATCAGATCCGGATGTTCCTTTAAGCATTCCGACTACATTTCTGGTGGTGTATTTCGGAATAAAACGGCTTTCGATGTTCAGCGTTATACTTTGGACGCTTTTAGGATCAAGACCTTTCTTATTCACAACAATGACCGGACGTATGGTTTGAAAGGACAAAGTGGTCCAGGTCAGTTTATCAGATGTACAAATGATTAGTCCTTTAAACTTTAAGTTCTCATCATATTTCAAAGCTTCTATGGCCTGAGAAATCATTTTTCGATCTTCAGAACCTTCTTCTGAAGGCTTAACCTGATCGTTCAGCAGGATAAAGGCATCCTTTGCCTTGTCTACCAAAGCAAGTACTTTTTCTACACTGTTCAGCGAAGTCCGGTCTGCTGTGATCACCTGAAAATGCCCCTGAACAGAAGGGCTCGAAGCTTCCACCAGATAATCTGCTCCTGTTGTCAATTTTTTTCCGTTAAGCTCAACCTTCACATCGCCGGGAAAAGTGTTTACAGAAAGATCAAAATCCTGAAAATACGAGCTTTCGTTTAAGGGAAGCAGGCCTGACTTTTTAAATTCTCCGGCTATAAATGCTGAGGCGATCTGATCACCCTTTTCCGCATATCCCCGGCCTTTAAAAGCTGGAGAAGCCAATGTCTTTACAATCTTTCTGGCATAGTCCATATCCTGAGCAAATATTGTGCAGGAATAACTTAAAAGAAGGATACTTAAAATCAGTTTCTTCATTGGAGTATATTTATCTTTTTTTACTGAACCAGCCATGATGAGGATATCTGCGGTGGCGAAGATTATTGAAGACCAACGCCACAGCCAAAAGGATCAAAACACCGCTGAGCACCGGCGTAAGTACAAACAGATAACCCAGGTCCAGGATTTTTTTCCCGCCAACATTGGCCAGTAATGCGGTGGCCCCTCCCGGTGGATGCAAAGTTTTAGTTACCTGCATCAACACGATAGAAATGGAAACAGATAAGGCACAGGCCAGCCAGATTTCTCCCGGGATCAATTTATGTATGGTAACCCCCACCAAGGCACATACAACATGACCTCCAATTAAATTTCTGGGTTGTGCAAGAGGGCTATTGATAATGCCATAAATCAATACGGAAGATGCGCCGAAAGAGGCCAGCAGGAAGAGGTTATCACTGGCCACAAAATACTTGCTGTTCAGCAAACAGATCAGCGCAATTCCGGTAAAAGAACCCAGGAAAGTCAGAACATGCTCTTTAGTATCAATCAAGGTTTCCCGGTACAGAACATATCTGGCGCGGCGGTAATGTTTTCTGAATCTCTTTGCTGGCATAATTAAAAAATGGTCTTGCCGCAAAAATACGGTTAACAGGTAACAAATCGGAGTTTGGACCGTCTTAAATTAAAAAAGAATTTGACAGCGTTAAACATTAAAAATCTCCTGAAGAGGTATGGCAGTTATACCGTTCTCGATTTCATGGAACTACAACTTGACCAGGGGATTTACTGGATAAAGGGCGGAAACGGAACTGGAAAGACCACCCTATTTAGAATACTTGCTGGTCAAACACCCTTTTCTGGTAGTTTAACTTTGAACCAGATTGACATCAGAAAAAGACCAGCTGCTTACCGAAGTATGATCAGTTATGCGGAGGCAGAAATGGTACTGACTTCTGTCAGGGGAAACGAAAATATTTATCTGAAATTTCTATTGTTGATGTTCGCCAGCTCTACGGTGGCTATACTTGCTCATCAGGTTTTACTTTTTTCTTTGTTACTGTCAGTCCTTTCTATAGCCTATTTTTGCTATAGCTATTATAGGGTAGACTATAAGTGCATGAATATGGACGATTAATCCATATTCAACCTTCTGATCATTTCGGTGCTTTGCTGCCGGCCCTGCTCAAGTCTGTCTCCGAAAAACTGTTTGGTTTGCTCAAAATGTTGTTTATACCCTTCCATATCGCCATAGCCAATAATAGAGGACCATTCCCTTACTGCCGAATGAAATTCCAGATCGTCTGCCCGGATTTTCTTATCATACAATGCAGCAGTAATGGATTCTTCCAGCAATTCTTCATTTCTGAAAAGATATTCTACAATACCTAATCTCAATTTAAAGGGGGGTGTTTGACAGATCAGGTTATCATATGGATTTACCCCAAGGCTGTACCAGGCATCGGCCATACTGAGCAGGCTCAGGTGTGAATTGGGTTTTCTTGTACCTGGGCTGCCGGCCAGCGAAAACTCTTTCATGACTTTATCGTCCAGCAACAAGGGCTTTTGATCTTCATGAAAGATAAAGTCCCTGGCTTTATACAAGCGTGTTCTGAATTGAGATTCTTCTTCCATGATCATCAGTTTGAACAGCTCGGATTCAGACTGTGCATAACGCTTCACTTGTTGACGGGCATAGGGATTGAGAATAGCTAAACCACCGTAGATATGCGCTTTATAACTAAAGATCCTTAAGGTGGTCAGAATTTTCACATTATCAATGCCTCCGATGTAGGAGTCATTTTCCCAGGGGAAGAAACCAGCCTCTTTCCAGGCGGTGCCCATACTTTCAAAACCGACATGAGTCGCTGCTTGAGTATCGGCCACAATCTGGTCGTGAACGTGAAAATCCGGGATTTCAACCATATCGGATCCAAGGGAAGACAGCAGATCTGTCATTCGCTGGTAGGCTTCTTTAGTGGTACGGTGAGGAATAACAATCAAGGTTTGACCTACCGGATCAAAGGCGGGGCCATGCAAGGAATGACAGGTAACAATATTTACATCTGCGGGCAGGTACCGTTCAAATGCGGCTATTTCCGGATGTTTGATGGAGGTCTGTCCGCCGACAATGGCGCCGAACTTGGTTGAAGCCCCGTATTGACTGAGGACATCTGCTATTTTTTCTGCTTCTACAGCATAAATGATGACATCACATCTGCGTGATACGGC
>NZ_DATMRL010000351.1:0-2837 GCF_035566355.1 Pedobacter sp. | reverse complement strand
AGTTGCCGCATTAAGCCACACTCTCGTTCCATCAGGCAGTTCTATCTGGTATTGTTCTCCATTAGCGGTCGAAAGCGTATTATAGGCTGCATCCCCGGTAGCTTTTGCATTTTTCACATGATAGACTACCTCCCCGTTTGCGGTTTTAGTAATACTTACACCAGATTGATTGGCCAGTTCTCCAGTAGAAGCATCCTCTAACACAATTTTCTTTCCGTTCGATAAAGTTAAAGTAGCCGTGTGCTTACCTGGAGCGATATCATTGGTATAAACAATCTCCGTTTTCTTTGCAGGCTTTTGCAAATAATAAGATAAGCCCACACCAACAATCAATATAATAGAAGCTGCCGCCGCTACACGTGGCCATAATTTAACACGTCCTTTAGGCGCAATGCCCAAACGCGACTGCAGTTTTTCATCTGCCTTTTTAAAATCTGGCGCAGCAAGATCGTCATCATTTGCCTGCAAAGACGCATTAAGATACCAACTTTCTACAATAGCCTTTTCTTCCGGGCTACAATTTCCATTCGAGTACTTTTCCAGTAAATTTTTAGCGTCTTTGCTTTCCATAAATCCGATTGTTTTATAATCCCGTTTATGTATAAGACGAACAACCGGAACGAAAGTGGTAGATTTAAAAAAAGAAAATATACAATCCGCCCAATTTTATTTTCAGAATTTTTATAGCATTGGAAATCTGCTTCTTAACCGTACCCTCCGAAATCTCGGTCACATCTGCAATCTGTTTGTAAGAAAGGTTTTCTTTTCTGCTCAGTTCAAATATCTGCCGCATTTTTTTTGGCAGCTGAGAAATTTCACTTTCAATACGACTAGCCAGTTCATGCTCCCGGACAGTATTGTCAGTAATAAATTCCCCTTTATCTATAAAGCTTTGCAAAGATGCCAGATAATTTGTTTTAAGTTTATTCCTGTTGACCAGATCAATGACTTTATTGCGGGTTGCAGCATATAAATAAGAGGATAAAGAACCCGTAAAAGAAAGCTCTGCGCATTTAGACCATAAAGAGGCAAATATCTCCTGGACAATATCCGTCGCCTCGTCATCATCTCTAAGCATCTTTCTAGCATGACGGAACATTAAAGCCCAGTACCTATGATAGATTTCTGTGTACGCAGCATGATCCCCAGACTTCAACAAGCCAGTCAATTCGTTATCGGTCAGACCACTATACTTTCTCATAATATTAGATTCCGCTTTGTGCCGGGCGAAAATTAGTATTGGAGCTTCCTCAAATTTATATTTCTGATCAAGTATATATAACTAATTCAAATATTCCTAATGTGATAAAAAAATAAACGGTTTTTAATCTTTTACTTTTTGAACTCAAACTCTGCCCTGACTGGATAATGATCTGACAAAGTATCCGTAACGCTATCTTTTACAATTTCCACGCTTTTACAAGACGCTTTAAGTTTCTCAGAAATCATCATATAATCAATCCTTATTTTGTCACTCAGTGGCCCAGGATACACCTTTGAGGGATAACTCTCTTCAAAGTATTTATGAAATAGGGAGAAACTATCGTAGAATCCGGACTGCAAAAAAGCCCGGATCACCTGATAATCCAATTGATTCCTGTCATTTAGATTCTTTAGCACCTTATTCTTTTGTTGCGCCATATACATACTATCCCTAATACCTGAATTAGCATAAAACAAACTATCTTTCGGCGAAAAGGCATTAAAGTCACCCAATATAATAGTCTTTTCCTCTAGTTTAACCTTTTGCCTAAGCACATTTATAACTGACGCAGCCTCCTGCAACCTCTTAGTGCTGCTAAAGGGCGAAAAATGCACAACAAAAAAATTAATACCATTTATTTCAGCATACAAACAACCATGGTGCATCCCATCGATCAATCTGTAAACATTGCTGATTGGATAACGTGACGTAATCCCAACAGGATACCCATTTTCCTTAACGATAACAGCATATGGGTGCCCCCAGCTTTTAGCAAGCTTAGAAAAGGACGTTTGTGTAAAATTGTTCAACTCTTCAAACGCAATCACATCCGCATTTTGCTTCCGGGCCCATTTCACAAAAGTATGCGTTCGTTTAGTTTCACTTTCAAAACCATTCCAGACATTATATTCAATTATTGAAATCCTCTTTACACGTTCGGCCCTAAAAAAAGCATATAAGAAAAAAAAAGGCATAAGCACCATTAAGCGCAAGATAAATAAGGATAAATGATTTAATACGCTTTCCGCGCTCCTGATTACTTTACTATTCATTTCATTTTTATAAATATATTTTCTACAAAATACTCCATACATAAGCTTACAGACTCCCTATTACATATATTCTCATTATTCAAAAAAGAGCCGTATTGCTACGGCTCTTAACAAAACTAATCACTAACCAAATGATTAAGTATACGTGAATACTACCCAGAATTTTGTTTCAATTTAAGATCCGAAAATTGCCTCGCGCTCAACATTTCACTTGCTCATCACACAAACGCAATTGTACAGTATACGTAAACAAAAGCCAGGCACACAAAACAAATATAATATAAAAAAATATTTACAGTATACTAATACTAAACTTTTCTCACAAAAAAATCTATCCGTAACCAACAGCCGGATAGATTCTGCATATAAAATTAAAAATTAAAACCCAAGAGAACAGATTTCAAAGAAAGAAGCGGATAAACTAATCGTTTGAAATGAAATAATAAACAACCAGCATCACGGCATCAGAATCGCCAATATTAGAAAGATTATGCCCCAGGCGACCATCAAAAAAAATCGAATCCCCCTCTTCCAGAATATAGTTGTTATCCTCTATCAGATAATTGACCCTGCCTTTTACA
>NZ_DATMRL010000350.1:0-13617 GCF_035566355.1 Pedobacter sp. | reverse complement strand
ATTCTCCTCCAGATCTCTAAATTCATACTGACCTTCGGCATTCGTTTTAACAACCCGATTTCCATTTTTAATTTTCAAGGTAGCTCCCGGCAAAGGATTTCCTTTTCCGTCTGTAACTTTACCTTTTACATGTATTGTTTTAAAATAATCTAAAACAATATTTAAAATACTTTTTTCTTTAACACTGACCACTATCGTCTTATGGTCGATCACATAGGAATAATGGTCATGCAGTACCTGGTTCAACACTGTTTCAAGCGCTGTATTTTTAAAATCGGCATCTATAGTTTTAGCGCCTTTCAGTTTATCAGGCTGCCAAAGTACGTTATAGTCAGTCTGGATTTTTATCACTCTAAATACCTCTTCCAGTGTGACATTTTTTTTTCGCAGCGTAACCTGCTGCCCGTAACCGCTTGCGCTGACCTGGAGTATTGTGGCGATGATCAAAAAGATGGTTAGTCTCATTACAAGCAGTATTTTTTTTACACAGCCCTGCGGGCTGCATAAAACTCTATTATAAATTTTATACATTTGATTTTTGGCGGTTGATTTAGTAGACAACATTAAATGAATTCGGCCAGACTGTTGACAAGCCCCGATCCCACTCGGGGTTTGTCTTTCCGGCGCATTTTTTTTTGCGCTTATTTCATAACAAAGATCCTCCTTCCTTCTATTTTGAATTTTACCGCACGGGTAAAGCTCAGTTTCTTCAACACGTCACTGACCTGCTCGAACCTGGATATTCCTCCGCTGAATGTTTCCTGTTTCAATTCTGGTTTCTGGTATACGATTTCTACATCATACCATCTGCCAACCTTAAGCATGATGCTTTCCAGGCGATCGTGATCAAATACAAACATGGAATTTTTCCAGGCCATAACGACCTCAAGATTGGCTGGAACAATATCGATCTGCTGGCCCTTAAGTACAGATTCCTCTCCCGGATTTAAGACTCTGCGCATCCGGGCTGCAGAGATTTCCACACTTCCTTCCAGTAAAGTGGTTTTAATTTCTCCTTCATCTCCATAACCATTGATGTTGAAATGTGTGCCCAGTACCCGAATCTGCTGCTGCCTGTTCTTAACAATAAAAGGATGAGTTTTGTCTTTGGCAACCTCGAAATAGGCTTCTCCAGAGAGCTCTACAATTCTGTTCTGATGGGTTGCAAAGGAAACCGGGTAAGATAATTTAGATGCTGCATTGAGCCAGACATTGGTCCCGTCTGGTAAAGTGACCTGGTATTGCCCGCCTTTGGGGGTTTCAATGCTGTTGTACTGCCTCGATGAAATCCCTTTTACATCTGAAACTTTATAAACCAGTTGTCCATCTGCGGTCTTATTAATCTCTATACCTGATTCCTTAACCAGTTGTCCATTGGCAGCTCCGGTCAGGGCTATTACAGCGCCATTGGCCAATGTGAGCGTTGCACTGTTTTTTCCTGGTTTGATATGGTTTTTTATCGCCTGTTCTTCCAGCGAAGATGCAGCGTTAGTTTCCTGATAAATAGACCATCCAACACCTAAACAAAGGGCAAGTACTACTGCAGCAGCGATGCGTGGCCAAAGCACTGCACGTTTCAATGCAGGCTTGGTTTGTTTCATAATCCTCTCCCTCATTATGTCTTCGGCCTGTTCCAGATCGCTTTCGTTTAAAGAACTACGGTTATCCATATTCCAATTTGCATAAGCCCTTTCTATCCATTGGATTTCGTCGGGGCGGCATTGTCCTTCACTATATTTTTTCAGAAGTGCTGATTCCTGTTCTTCGGTCATGTTAAAAACAAATCTGACTGACTTGCTCATTATATAACCTTTAACTTAAAGCCATCGGGGATAAGGAATTGAAAAAAATTAATGGTGAAGTAAAAATGCAAGAAAAGCGATCAGCCCAATGCGCAAACGGAGCGCCCTGAGGGACTTTTTAATCTGGTCGGCCACCGTATGTTCTGAAAGTTGAAGTTGCTGCGCGATCTCTTTATTGCTAAGGTGCTGGTTCCTGCTGAGCTCGAATATTTCCCGCATCCGTGGCGGCAGTGCGGCAATTTCTGCTTCTATAATCTCTGTTAGTTGCTTTTCTCTGATCAGATGGTCGGTTGCTCCGCTTTCTCCCGGCAGGTATTTCTGGAGATATTCGCTGTAGTTGGACACGATTTTATTGTGGCTAAGCAGATTTAGTATTTTATTCCGGACCATGGTAAACAGATATCCCGAAAGATTGATGTCCTGGACTTCTAAATGCTTTTCCCAGAGTTTCACAAAAATATCCTGTACGATGTCTTGTGCTTCGTCTTCTTTGCGCAGTTTGTTATAGGCATGGCTATACAGCAGCCTATTGTAACGGTTAAATATTTCGCTGAAGGCCATATGGTCACCTGCCCGTAAAAGTACAACGAGTTGCTGGTCGGTATGTGCTTGATATGAAGGCACGAAGGGTTGGTTTAGGGTTGCTTGGTGAAAAGCCCAATAGTAATTAAATCTTTTCACATTTGAAAATTTTGGATAGCTCCTCTTCGGCTACATATTCTCGTTGAAGGGCTCGAACACGTCAGGCCGCTCGGCGTATCCAAAATTTTCTGAGCTTGGTGCATAACCAGGGTGGTTATCCGGGCATAGCGCGAATACTGAGTTGATTGTTTTAACGTTCTAAGTTTTCGCGCTAACCCAGGAAATGGCTTCGTCCAGTTCGGACAAAGAAAAACCTTTCGCTTCACCCGGACTCACGTAACTAAAAATATCCGTAAAACGTTCTACGCTTTTTTGGTCTGTTACGATGGCCATTTTTTTCCATCTGGTAAAATGTTTAATTCCTGCGATCATATCCTGGAGCCATGCTCCGGCAGTAAAGTTTTCAATACGGGTCCGTAAGACCAGCAGGTAGTAGATTTCTCCGTATTTATCTACAAGTTTAGAGAGTCCCGGCAATAATGTGTTTTTTAAATCGCCTTCACTAACTTCTCCAGCTGCTTTCACGCCAAATACATGAGCTGGAAGGTTTTCGATAGGTGTTAACATGACAATTAGGTTTGATGTGTGTTTATAACAACTCAGCCATATGTATGTTTAAAGGAATTTATGGACTTTTTCCACAAAATATATTTTTCAACAATAAAAAGAAGGATAATGTGGCTATTTATGCTCCTACAGAAGCCGCATGGTGAAAATAATTTATAAATAAATAAGACATGGCTTCCCATCCAGGAACCGGCCATGTCTCTCACCTAAATTTAACATCTCCACAAATCCCCGAAGGGCGCTGCTTCAAATTGCTGGACAGTATGAATGCCCAGTATCTTTAACTCCAGTCCACTCCCGGACCGGAATTTTATTTTTAATTAGAAAACTTATACACGGAGCTGCTTTGATAAGTTTGCCCGGCCTTCAATACAACGGAAGGAAACGCTGGCTGATTAGGGCTATCGGGAAAATGCTGGGTTTCCAGACAGAATGCCGTCCTGAAATCATCATATTTTCCGTCCCTCATCTTATTTTTACTCTGCATAAAATTACCTCCATAAAATTGTAGTCCCGGTTCAGTAGTATAGATCTGCATCACAATACCCGACTGATCTCCTTTAATTTTTGCTGCATACTTCCAGGACGCCTGATCGCTCAACACAAAGTTATGGTCGTATCCTTTTCCAAAACCAAGCTGCTCATTACGGGCATTCAGGTCCTGACCAATTGATTTAGGTTTACGAAAATCAAATGGCGTGCCGGTTACAGGCTCTATTTTTCCCGTCGGAATTAATGTAGAGTCAACAGGGGTATAGGCGTCAGCAAAAATCTGCAGTTCATGCTTGTTGATAGTGCCACTACCTTCTCCGTTCAGATTAAAAAACGCATGATTGGTTAGATTTACAACCGTATTTTTATCGCTTTTGGCTTTGTAGTCGAGCTTAAGCTCGTTGTTTTGGCTAAGAGTATAAGTGACCTGTACTTCCAGCTTCCCGGGAAAACCTTCTTCTCCATCTCTACTGGTATAATTTAATACAAGACTGCTGTCACCTCTTTGTTGTGCACTAAAGAGTCTGTACTGGAATCCTTGCTTTCCGCCATGGAGCGTGTTTGGCCCATTGTTTACGGAGAGTTGATAGATCTTTCCGTCAAGACTGAATTTTCCTTTGGCAATTCTGTTGCCATAGCGACCGATAGTGGCACCAAAATAAGGTTCTGTAGATTTTGCATAACCAGATACACTGTCAAACCCCAGTACAACATTAGTTGTTTTTGCTTGATTGCCCGGAATTTCCAGACGAACCAGTCTGCCACCGTAATTGGTGATTTCCGCACGCATTCCGTTTTTGTTTTTTAAAACATACAGATCAGAAACCTGACCATTAATACTTTCCTTAAAAGCTTTGCTTTCTTTTGGAGTGTTGTTCTGACAGGCAGCCAGGAAAAGCAGCAGAAGCAGCAGATTGGTCTGGAGCCATGGTTTTAAAGATAACAGGTTCATTACAATGGTATTTGGTTGGTTTATTGGTTACGGTTTTCAATTTCCGGTTGCAAACATCATCCTTTTAAGGATAACCATCAATCGTATGCCTCCAATTCCATAAGTTTTTAGTGTTTTCGACACCTTAACAAACTTATATTCGGAAATATAGATCAAATGAAACAAAAAATCAAATTTAATTTTGAACCCCTTGTTTATTAGGTTGACTTTTGTCTACATTTGTACAACCTGATTCCTTTATAATTGTAAATAAGTAAGCACGCCCTGCTAACTAATTTCATGTTTAAGATACCCGAATTAACTGCAACAGATATCCAGATATTAACCATTCTGCAAAGCAATGCAGAGTTACCACACAAACAGATTGCAAGGCTACTGAACAAGTCTGCCCCTGCCGTGTATGAACGGATCCGAATTCTCCGAAAAAAAGGATATATACGTAGTTCCGTTGCCCTTCTGAATTGCCAAAAGATTTCAAGCATGTTAACGGTATACACTCAGGTACAGCTCAAGGACCATTCAGCCGATTCATTGGATTGCTTCCATCAGCAGGCAACCTTATTTGACGAGGTCATGGAATGTTACCATACTACTGGTCACTATGATTTCAATCTGAAAGTGGTCGTTCCGGATATGCCAGCTTACAATAGTTTTATGCATAAACTGGCCTTGATTCCCAATCTGAGTACCATGGCCAGCCATTTTGTAATTGCGGAACATAAGCGGGACACGGCCTATAAACTGGAAAGTCCGCCTGCAGATTAAAGCCCCGTAAGGATTTCCCTCAGTGGGCTTTCATTTCCTGTACGACCAACAGCCGTTACAGCAATCCTTTTCAGACCAGTTTTAGGTTTAACCAGGAAGCGATCGTTCCTGTTAAGAATGGTGTAGCCCCATTTTGTACCATACTGGTAATAGACTACCCACTTGAAGATTTCCTTTTCTTTTGGGTGGGTCCAGCTGATCTTGAGTTGTGTTTGCTGTGATGTGGTTTCTACTACCGGAGCTGCAGGAGCAGACTGGTCCAACCATGGGCTGGCAGGTACAAGTGCTCCTGTCTGATAGGGACCGTTTAAGATTCCATTGATGAGTTTTTCATTTTTGACCAGGCTTCCGATGCTCCAGTGGGCAGCTCCGGTACTCCTGAAAGGGGTTGCCCTGGTGACCATAATTTGGTTAATGATCTCGTCAGCGCCCAGGTCTACATTCATTCCCGGCCACAAATGACGGTTCTGGGTATTTTCTCCTGCCCACCAGTCTAGCAAAACAGGGAAACTATGTGGAATATCATTAATTCTCCAGTACAGCTGAGGTGTAAAGTAATCCAGCCAACCCTTATTCAGCCAAAGTTTAGCATCTGCATATAATTTATCGTACTGGTCCATTCCTTGTATAGACGCTGGAAAGCCTGGTCTCCAGATCCCAAAAGGACTGATGCCAAATTTCACATATTTCTTTTCTGCTTTGATTTCTTTGTATATCCTTTCTACAAAGGTATTTACACCTTGCCGGCGCCAATCTGCACGTGATAATTTCCCTCCAATTTTCTGATAAGCTGTCCAGCTCTCATTGTCCGGAAAATCTGCACCTCCATTATAGGACTCATATGGATAAAAATAATCATCAAAATGAACTCCATCTATATCATAACGTTTTACGATGTCTTTTACCACAGCTGCAGAGTAGTCTTGCGTTCCCTTTTTAGAGGGGTCCATCCAGTATTGTCCATCTTTGAGTTTAACAACCAGTTCGGGATGTTTTTTAACAATAGATTGTTCACTAAGGCCTTTGCCCGAGGTATGATAAACCCGGTATGGATTAAGCCATACATGCAGCTCCAGACCTCGGTTGTGTGCAGCCTCTGTCCAGAACTGAAGCGGGTCGTAGTAAGGCCGAGGTGCTTGTCCCTGCTTACCTGTCAGGAAATAAGACCAGGGTTCAAGATCGCTTTTGTATAAGGCATCGGCCTGAGGCCTAACCTGCAAGATGACAGCATTAAAATTATTCCTTTGTAGAAAATCAAGTAGGGCAATTGCTTCTTTTTGTTGTTGCTGGGTGGAAAGCCCTGGTTTCGACGGCCAGTTGATGTTCGCTACAGAGGCAACCCAGGCTGCACGGAATTCTCTTGTGGGGTGTGTTGGTTGTTCGCCAGGCAGTACAACCGTTTTAGTGGCCTTTTTTTTTGTGCTGCAGGCAGCAAACAGGCAAAGCAATCCGAGGCCTAGAGCCAATATGCTTCTGTTTAAAGGAGAGGATAAAGATTTCAATTGTTCTGGTTTTGTTAATCTGATGCTAACAAAACTAGAACAATTAGATTTAAAAAAAGATTTTAGGACCAGATTAAACAGATCCATTTAAATCAGGCGGTGCCTAGGCTGTTTCCTGCTTGGCTATATTCCGGTATGGAAATACGTTAAAAATATGTCTGCGGGCAAATCTGCCCGGTGAATCTGCGTTAACCAATTTAACGTAAACTGCTCTTGGCACTTCAAAATATTCATATCCGCTTCCATCCAGGAAGTAAACCTTTAATATCTGACGTTCCCAGGTAAAATCAGCAATACCGCAGGAAGAAGTTGTTTGTGTATACTCTTCTAAAGAAAGTTGCAAAGTTTCTGGTGCAATACTTACTAAGAAATGATAGGCCTCAATAATTTCCTTGCTTTTATTTTCGGCTTCTACCTTAGCCTCTTCGCTTTCCTGGAACTTATCCGGGTGCCAGTCTTTCATTAAATTCCGGTAAATGGTTTTTAATTCTTTTAGCTCGGCATCCTTCTGTACACCTAACAATTTTCTATAATCGACGATCTTCTTCATAAAATTTGCGCAAAGGTACGTACATTTTTTCGCTAATCACATTAAGTTTCAATTAATTATAAAATACCAATTGTATAAATGCAACGTAAAGACCACTAATCTTTTATAAACCCGTTATAATACTACGATCCAGATAACTCTTCGATTTCCTGGTCCGTCAATACCTTGTTCCAGATTTGCAATTCATCTAACTGACCTTTGAATCCTCCAATCTGCTGCAGTGGAAAGAATAAGGTTTCTACTTTACGCACCTTAGTTTTGTCCTTATCTGTAAATTGTATCCAGTTGTCGTACAGTCGCTTTTGCAAATGACCATTGATATACAGACTGGTCCCTTTTGAAGTTCCTGAGATCACCACATGTGTCCAGGTATTTTCCGGAACGGCATAGTCAAAATCATAGTCATACCCTTCCCTGGAGAAACCCAGTTTGCCTGTATTGCCCTGTTTCAATTTAACGACCGAATTTGATGATTTGAAAACAGGAACATTGTCCTCTTTATTGCCTGAAGGATTAATCCAGAAAGAAACCGTATAATCATAACCAATCTCTTTATAAGGAAGTTCAGCAAAACTGTTTTTCCCGGTTAAAGTTAATGCCTTTCCTTTGGATCCTTTTGAATATCCGGCCTGATGCAGTATGATATTTTTACCTGGCTGATCAAAAGAATAAGAAGCCACCAGTGGTTCGTTTACATTTCCAATTTTCCCCCTGATGTTTAAAAAAGGCCCTTCGCCTACTTGTTTTCTTTTGGCATCAAAAACGTCAAAGGTATTTATGGTTTGATCTCCGCCCCACATTTTTTCTGCCACCACCTGCGTCGCCGGAAAAACACGATCATGTACATCTTTCTCTGTAATCCCATTCCCCACAATATCGTTCCATTCTGCAAATGAACCACCGATAATCCCCGGATCACCTGCTGGAAAACGCACTTCACCAATCTGCAGCGGGCTCCAGTTCTCATAGATATTTTTATAATCCAGATAGTCGTAATAGTAACCTGCGGCAGGTACAATATACAACCATCCATCGGGTGTACTGATTTGCTTATAACCCAGTTTCTTCATGTCCACAGGTTGAGCATACCCATTATACCAGGTATTCATTGTGACATTTTTAACGGTTACAGGTGTTGTACCAGCTGCATGTGTCAGCGCACCCCATACCCTCACTTCTTTTCCATAGCCCTGTACATATTTAATCATATGATCTGTAAATGCGCGGAAAGCTTCCGCTTCTTTTTTTGCATATTCATCTGTGCCAATATGTACTTCATTTCCAGTAAACACGGGATGTTTCCCGCCTAAATACTCTTTGAATACATTTTCAACCACCTCAACTGTTTTAGGATTTTTCAGGTCTAAATGATCCATCCCATAAAGTTTGCTCCCTATTTCAGGAACAACCTTTGTAAAGGCCAGGGCATGTGCCGGGACATCTATCTCAGGTATAATGCGGAGACCATAATCTTTTGCCAGTTGCTGCAATTCAATAAATTCTTTTTTAGAGTAAGATCCGTCTTTAGCTGTAAGGCCTGGATAGGTTGAATTTTCCAGCCGAAAGGCTGAATAAGTGTGATCCCACTGGTCTCCAAAATATTTCTTGAAACCATTGTCATTCAGATGGACCTGAAAATCATTCATTTTATAGTAAGACATGAGTTTTACGTACTCCTGTAAAAACTGAAGGCTAAAGAATTTACGTCCGGCATCCAGTACAAATCCTCTGACTTTAAATTCAGGATAGTCTCGGGCCACACCTTTTGGAATATTTTTATCTTGTTCAAGTAACTGGAGCAGTGTTCTTGTTCCCCAAAAAAGTCCCTGATATTTTAGCGCACTTATCGTTAGATAGGCATCAGACCTAAAATAATACCCTTCTTCTCCTATACTGCGGTCTTTCTCTCCAAGACTTAAATAAAGGTCTCCTTTTTGAGGCTTGCCAGAGGTAATGTTTAAATTAAATCCGGTTTGAAACTTCAATTCCTTTTTCAGGATATCTGCCACTTTTTGTAAAGTATTTTTACTGTCCGGATCTAAAACAATGCGGCTGGAAGAATTCAATATAAAGCTTCCCTGGCCACCATGCCATTCTCGCAATGCAGGGATTACAAAAGGTTGTGGATTGATACCCCTGTCAGGAAATCGACCTGGAATCAGAACTTGTTTGGAAATATCATATTTGAGCGTATCAACAGCTGTACTGATCAACTGAAAGTAGAGATTTACTTTTGCATTAACCAGTGGAGCCGTAACGGCACCCATGCTATCGATCACGGGAGAACGGTCACTTCCGCGATAGATCAACTGATAACCCGTTGGTGCTTTTGGAAAAACAACTTTTTTATCCCCTGAATGAATGCTACCGATTTCTGCTACCAAAGGTATATTTTGGTTGTTCTTTTGGGCAAATGCAGTTGCAGAAAGTAATAATAGGATACCAACAGGTATATTTTTTATTTTAATCATAATATAATTACTATTTTGATATCAACAGACAGGTATTTTTTTCCCATTTGTTTCAATAACACTGTTTAAGGTAATGAATGTCTGTGCAATAAATACATGTTTCTTTGCGCAAACGATTGACCTGTTTAACTGTAGCAGATAAATCCGTAAATGATCTATATATTTGCGTTATGTTCAAAATTGGATTAGCAGAAGACGATATTAAAATTGCCAGCCTGATCAAAGCAGGTCTGGAAGAGCATCAGTATGATGTAACGTCGATTGCTGATGGAACGGAAGCCTTGATCGAGTTTCAGGCCAACCCCTACGACCTGGTCATTCTGGACATCATGATGCCGGGTCTAAATGGTATCGAAGTTTGCCGTCAACTCAGAATAAACAACAAGGATCTGCCTATACTGATCCTTACCGCCCTGGGTTCTATTGAAGATAAGGTGATCGGACTTAACTCAGGAGCAGATGATTACCTGCTCAAACCTTTTCATTTTAAAGAATTACTGGCCCGTTTGGAAGCTCTTTTAAGAAGAAGTCATAAAAATTTCGCTCCCAAAAACCAACTCAGTTTTGCTGATATTACAATTGATACGTATAGTAAAACTGTGGAAAGAGCGGGTAAACAGATTGAACTGACTGCCAAAGAATATACCCTGCTCGAATTGTTCCTCAAAAATCCAAACCGCCTTCTTTCCCGTCAGTATATCGCGGAAAATGCCTGGGACATTACTTTTGACACGGGAACCAATGTGATAGATGTCTATGTAAACTTCCTGAGAAAGAAAATAGACAAAGATTTTGACAAACGACTGATCCACACCAAGATCGGAATGGGCTACATTCTCAAAGAAGCATGAAGATAAAGGACCGTCTAGCCTTGTATTTCACCTTAATCAGTACCTTGATTCTCCTTTGTGTACTGTTTGCCATCTATTTTACTTTCTTGAAATTTATGCAGGCAGAATTTTTTTCCAGGCTTACAGACCGTACCATGGTCACTGCAAAACTCTATTTGGAGGCAGATGAGATTTCGAGTGACTCTCTGAGCAGGGTGCGGGAGCAATATCTCGAAAAACTAAATGGTGAGGTAATCCGGATTTACAACGACAAAAATGATGCAACTTTTATCGGGGACGACCAGCAATACTGGAACATTGAAACCATTGAAAAAGTAAGGCATGCAAAAAAACTGCAGTTCAGAGAAGGCCTCAGACAAGTGGTGGGCATTTATTATAAGGACAACCAGGGTGACTTTGTAATCCTCGCCTCTGCTATAGATCAGAGCACCATCAGCCGTGTAGAAAAACTATGGAAAATCATGGTGGTGACCTTTCTGACCATTTTTATTGGCCTGCTCCTTTCTGTGAGATGGATTGCGAAAAGAATCCTCCTGCCACTAAATGAATTCATTGAACAGGTAAAACTTATTAAATCAAACAATCTGCACTTTAGAGTAAGTGAGGGTGCCAATAAAGATGAGGTCCAACTGCTTGCCCAGAACTTCAACAATTTAATGGAGCATCTGGAACAGTCCTTTATTTTACAGAAAACTTTTGTTGCCAATGCTTCTCACGAACTCAGAACCCCTATTACCAGAATGATTATTGGTGCAGAGATTTCCCTTTCCCAGGAAAGAAGCAAGGAAGATTATCAAAGGGCTTTACACTCCGTTCTGGAAGATGCAGAAAAACTGGAAAATATCATCAGCAGCCTGCTCAATCTGGCCCAAACAGATCTGGAATATGGGGAAACCAATTTGATTAAACTGAGGATAGATGAAATGATCTGGTCTATCCAGGAAGAATGGACTAAAAAACCTGGAAATTACCAGTTCCAGGTAGAGGTTAAGAACCTGCCAATGGAGGAAGAATTACTAACGGTGAATTGTAATCCTACTCTACTGCAGATCGCTTTGGACAATATCATCTCCAATGCCTTTAAGTTTTCTGATCAGCTTGCGGTAAGATGCATCCTGGAAATTAATGAAACTGGCATTCATATTTTCATTGTTGACCAGGGTATCGGTATGGAGCCGCAGCAATTAGATCATATATTCAAACCCTTCTATAGTTCTTCTTCTAAAACAGCACATGCGGGTAATGGAATGGGGCTATATATGGCTTATAAAATTATAACCCTGTACAAAGGAAACATCACTGTAAAGTCACAAAAAGGCAAGGGAACCATCTTTGAAGTCTTTTTCCCTAAATTTTAATTCCTTTTTAATTTCTCTTTAATTTCGCTTTAATACACCAGGGGTAGGTTTGGTCAATAATTTTATAAATGACCAGATCCCAATGAAAATCTCAAAACTTTTAAGCTGCCTTGCACTGCTATGCATGGGAGCAGGTGCATCGGCACAAAACACCGACTCACTGAAATTAAGTTTGCCTGAAGCCGAAAAGCTCTTTGTCAAAAACAACTACCAGTTGATTGCACAGCAATACCAGACGGACCAGGCCAAAGCCGACGTCATTACGGCTCGCTTGTTCGATAACCCTGAAATCAGCTATGAAAACCAGTTGTACAACCATGAAACCAAAAAGTTTCTGCAAACGAATAGTACAACCGGTGAATACCAGGCATCCCTTTCGCAGGTCATTAAACTTGCCGGTAAGCGTAATAAAAATATACAGCTGGCTACAGCTGGGGTAAAATTGAGCGAGTACCAGTATTTTGACCTCATGCGGACGTTGCGCTTCAGTTTGACATCTACCTTCTATAAAACTTATTATGACCAACAATCGGCTAAGGTGTATGAACAGCAGATCAATTCTTTAAAACTTCTGTTAACCGCAAATGAACAGCAGTTAAAAATGGGAAATGTGGCCATGAAAGACATTATCCGGATAAAGTCTCTATTGTATAGTTTGCAGGGAGAATACAGCAGCCTGATGAATGATATTGAAGACCTGCAAACCCAGATCAAACTCCTGACCAATATCAAACCCGATGCAAAACTTGCCCTCGTGGTTTCTCCTGAAGAGGAAGAGAATTATCAGCTGGACAAACAGGTCTATACCAACTTATTGGATTCAGCCCGTAACAACCGTGCTGATCTTCAGCTGGCAAAAACAGGAATTGTATATGCGGAGAACAATTTAAAGCTCCAGAAAGCCAATGCCATACCTGATGTAGAACTTTCATTAACCTACGATCTGCAAGGCAGCTATCCAACAAAATATACCGGGATTGGCATTAAATTACCTATTCCCTTATTTAACCGAAACCAAGGCGAAATTAAAAAAGCCAAAATTGCCATCGATGCAGGAAAGGCCAGCTTAAATCAGCAGGATGCCATTTTGGAGAATGAAGTGTACAACAGCTACGCATCAGCCTTACGCACAGAAAATCTTTACCACGGCTTTGACAAGAATTTCAATGCGGATTTTGACAAACTGATCAGTGAGGTGATCAAAAACTTTAAGAACAGAAACATCAGCTTAATCGAATTCCTGGATTTCTATGATTCCTACAAGGCCAGCACACTACAAATGAACACCCTGAAATACCAGCGTATGAACGCTAAAGAAGAAATCAATTTTGTGACCGGATCTAACATTTTCAAATAACGCACACATGCAAAAGATTATCCAAAACATCGGCGCACTGACTGCCATCTCCGCCGTCCTTATTTTATCTGCCTGCTCAGAACAGAAAAAAGAAGCGCCCAAAGAAGACAAATTTGTAGTAACAGACTCTCTGATTAAAAGACTGGAAATTGACACTGTTCAGGGAGCAAATAATCAGGCTGACCTGAATTTCTCTGCCAAGATCACAGCCAACGAAGAAAAAATGGCTAAAATATATCCTATGGTGAGCGGACGCGTACAAAATGCGCCGGTAAAATTAGGGGATGCAGTGAGCAAAGGTCAGGTAC
>NZ_DATMRL010000349.1:0-2996 GCF_035566355.1 Pedobacter sp. | reverse complement strand
CTGGAATTTACACGCCACGATCATGGTCATTATGTACCTTATCTTTGCCTGGGCATTCCTTCGATTAAAGCCAAGCCAATGAGTATGTATTTATATATCATATTGGGCATGACGGCCACATTTCTGCTGTGCCTGGCTACTATTTTATTCTATATCAAGTACCGGAAAAACATTTTAAAGAAACAATACGAACTGAAGACGGCAGAAGTGCAATATCAAAAGAACTTATTAAAAGCTACTATCAACTCGCAGGAATCAGAGCGGAAACGTATTGGAATGGATTTACACGATGAAGTGGGTGCAAACTTGTCTTATCTCCGCCTTCTAATAGAGAATTTTGTAGAAAAAAATGAAGGCAGCAGCTCATTGAATCAGTTCAATGAGCAATGCAGGGCTATAATTGACAACATCATCACCAATACACGTAATATTTCTCACAATTTATCCCCGCTGCTCAACAAATCTTATGGCTTTCAGGATATGATTTATGATTACTGTGATGGTATAAACAATTCAGGAAAAATAACGGTCCAGGTTACCTTTGATCAGGACAAAACGGTCAACTTCTCTGATACAGTTACATTGGCTATGTACAGAGTAATTACGGAACTCATTAACAATACCATTAAACATGCGAGAGCAAAACGAATCACCCTTTGTTTTTCTTTTGGAGATGGTTTCTGTACGATGGACTATCATGACGATGGCACAGGAATGGCTCCTGGCCACAAAAAAGGCATGGGTCTGCAAAATATAGAAAGCAGACTTGGAATGATAGGTGCCAGTTATCATATTGCAGATAACATTGCCGGGTTTAATTTATCTGTTACATTACCAGTTTAACTTATGGAAAATATCAGAATTGCACTCGTAGACGACCAACAACTATTTCGGGAAGGAATAGCTTCAATTATTGAACTTCAACCGGAATTCGAACTTCTTTTGGAAGCAGAAAATGGTCAGGATTTTCTGCTTGCCCTTGAACGTGCAGATGTATTGCCCGACATTGCCTTAGTAGACATGGAAATGCCTGTAATGGATGGTATAGAGCTCAATAACCAGATCCAGCGCTTATATCCTCAGATAAAGGTTATTATACTGTCCATGTACACGAAAGAACGATTGATGGCTAGGATGATCCATGATGGAGCAAGTGGCTATCTGGCCAAGAACTGCAATAAACAAGAATTAATTTTAGCCCTGCAGACCACCTATAAAACTGGATTTTATATGAATATGCAGGTATTGAAAGCGATGCAGCACACCTCCTTACAGCCTCATGCGCTTAAAAACGATAATGGTGTCGTTATTGAAATATCACCAAGAGAAAGGGAAGTATTACAGTACATTTGCCAGGAACATACCAATGGCGAAATAGCAGAAAAGCTATTTATTAACATCCGGACTGTTGATGGGCACCGCAACAATCTGTTAACCAAAACAGGCTGTCGTAATACGGCAGGGTTGGTTTTATTTGCCATTAAACACCATATTTTTGAGGTGATCTCTTAATTTTAAGTGCAACCAGGTCTTTTTACCTGTTTGATAAATTGGGCTTTTCTGCCCTAAAATATGCCTGGTCCTTGCTGTTACTTTGCTTATGTCAATTAGAAATGGCAAACGGAGCAGCTGAAAACCGGATAGAGTAGGCAAATTATCTCAAAAATTAAGGCCATGCCACAGAAAACTTTAACATTCAACCACCCTGAAACCACTATAAAACTGGCTAACAATGGATTACACATTACTGCCACCGTAGCGGCAAAAGTAAAGTACTATAAAAATGGGGTATATAAAGGACAAATTAATGTTCCCTTACTGGGAATTCAATTGATACCTGCGGGCCAGGCTCCCAATCCTGCCCCACTCTACAAGTTTGACTATATAGATGGCTTTACCGGCGGAATAGTAACTATTACCTATTAATATTTAGAAACCTACATCTGCACCCTCCCCGGTCTGCATCCAAGAAAACATATTTTCACTTGTTAAGCCAATTCAGGATTAAAAAACAATAATGCCCAGTTTTAACCGGATTATAAAACGACAACCCCTATGCAAAAGCAGCCCCAAAGCCTTGTATCTGGCTTCGTCTTGGTTCGTAGCTTGTTCGCCCTTTCTTCGCCGTAACTTAGGTATACAGGTACTTTTGTCGAACAATTGGCGCTGAAATGCCGGATCATCGAACAACCAACACCGAGGAAGGTAGCACTCTCGCTAAAACAGAAATGGCGGGCACCAGTTAGATACCCGCCATTTCTGATCCGATTCTTTATTCTTATTTCGAAACTTTGCTAGAAGTTACAACTATATTAACCGACTCTGCAAGCTGTGCATCCAGATCAGCATGAAATACGGGGCTCGATGAAACAGTTTTTAAGGCTGCAAATTGGTTTACATTGATTTGTGAAGCATCAGCGATTACCGATATATGGCGTTCTGCAGATCCGCTTAGTTTCAACGAAGAAGCGTCTTTGGTCACCGTGTATACATCCTGTGCAACAACATTCACATCCACTTTGGCATTGTCCTGTACAAATACCTGAAGCACTGGCAAGTTGAAACGGCCGGTTGATTTTACAACTGCATTTTCAGAAGCATCAATTCTTTTCAAGTCATTCACGGTCAAATACACGGTTGTTGTTTCATCACCCGTAGAATTGATGAACAATTTGTTACCCTCTCTTTTGAAAGAAACTTTAGCTTCAGTTTGATCTGTCTCTACACGGAATCCTTCTTTAGCGCCCTGAGTTAAATATACCTTTACATTTCCAGTCACTTTAATCATGGTTGCACCGGAAACGGTAGAAACTGCGGATAGATTTTTGTCGCCTTCTTTTGCAAAAGTGGTAAATGCAGATGAAGTTAAAACGATAGCAGTTAATGCTGTTGCGAATAAGGTTTTGATAGCGGTTTTCATATCTTTATGTTTTAAGTTTTTTAAATTCTCTTTGTACATAAGACGTACGCAAACCACAAACGTTTCACCCCTTTTG
>NZ_DATMRL010000348.1:0-3353 GCF_035566355.1 Pedobacter sp. | reverse complement strand
GTCTGTGAATCTGAAGATGATCTTATTTGGTCCTGATTTGTCATAGTCTACTGTAATGGGTAAAAAAGCACTACTGGTAAAACCAGTTTCGGCACCAAGATCAGAGGTGGTGTAAAATGGGCTGTTGGAGATTGCATAATTGGCTTTTGACGTAATTTGAATGGTACAGGCATTGTTGATGGTCCTGATACCATTTACATTGCTCACCTCAACATCAATAGTATACCTGCCGGTATCAATGTTTGCTGTGGCCTGCGATAAGGCAATCCTGCCGCCAATTTCTCCAACGCTTAAGGCAACTGCGGGTTTGAGTACGATCTTTTTATTGACCAGTTCGATTGTAGAATCTGCTGCTGTGATCTGCCCGTTGAATTGTTTGATGACATATTCTTTTAGCAATTCTGGTGCATTTTTTCCTGTAGTTAGGTTTCTTACTGCGAGGAGTTTCACATGGACTGGACCTGTCGTTCCATCCAGTTCTAATGAATTAGAAGTGGTTACATTTCCCTGGGTCGCGATTAAAGGATTTGGGGTATAATACATGTAATCGCTGATAAATCCCTTCTCTATTTTTTTACAGCCATACACCAGTAGTGCGGTAATGGTGCATAAATAAGCACATAGTGCAATATGTTTTTTTCTCATGATGTGTTTGTCTATTGATAAACCAAATGCATTTAGAACCTGATGAAAGTATGCTGGTTGTTCAGCACATGCAGTACACCGCCCGTTGATGGTTCAATGCCTGTTGTCTGGCATTGGGCCTTGATGTCTGAAGTCGGGTCGTCTGCAGGCAAAGTTGATCCTGGTGGGTCTAATGCTCCGCGAACCCTGATATAATACAAATAGTAAATTGGTGCGGAAGACCAAGCCCCAGAGGCCTTAGGTTGTAATATGCGCTGGATTGCAGTTTTTGTATTGGCCGCATTGTTTGCCATTGCCGCCTGTTCTGGTGTTGTCATCAGCTCCACACGAGATTTGACCATATATATCCTTAAAGAATCGGCGGTGATGTCTTTATACATATCATCTAAAGTGTATTTTCCGTTTTCATCTTCTTGCAATATGGAATCTCTTTTTACTTTAAGGTATTTGTTAATGGAATAGTTTGTGGGCGCAAAGAAAGTTGCTGCACCATTGACTTCTTCTTTCAGATTATAATGATCAATAACCATGATCAGGGTATCAAAGAGGTGATATTTATGTTGTTTTAAATAGTCATAAGTGCTCAGGGAGCTTTTGGGATCGCTTAAACCGCCATCTGTCAGATAACTGCTCTTTTTGCAGCTAAAAAAACAAGTTAGTGCAAGAGCACAGGCCAGTAGGTATATGGATTTGGTTTTCATAGGATTACATTTTAGAACGCCAGTAAGGGGTTTGGGTTAGTTTTTTGTTAATGCTCATCAAAGCGGGATCCAGTGGCCAGTAATATTTTCCAGCATTGAAATCACCCTGGCTCATCTTATCATCGCCAAATTTCATAATTCCGGTTTTGCGGCCGAGTCTGACCAGGTCATAAAAACGATGGCCCTCCAGAAACAGCTCCCGCCCGCGTTCATCAATAATCCCTTCAAAAAGATTGTCGTTTGTTCCGTCCCAGCTGTTAAGACCAGCTTCGTTTCTTACTTCATTTAAATAGGTTTTTGCCTCACTGTATTGGCCCAATGCGGCAAGGGCTTCTGCTTTTAGCAGGGTAATGTCGGCAAGGCGGAAAATGATGATATTATTGTGGGCAACACCAACGGTTACATTTTGTCCGCTCGTGTAGGTGATGTTGCTGTATTTGATACATATGGGATCTGTTGTACTGGTCAAAGCAAAAGCTTTTTGGAACCTCAGGTCCTGACTGTCATTGTTAAACAAACTGCTCAATGTATTTTGATTGATGATAAAAAGGGCATTTCCTGTATTTGTGGTCAGGTAGGGACTTTTTAGCGTATAGAAAGATATTCCGGTGTTGTTACCTTCGTTTTCATCACTTTGCGCAATTTCAAAAATACCTTCTGCAGATTTGCCTTTGAAAATATTCAAATAGCTGGCACGGTTCTCATATTGATAATATTTCCTATCCAGAATTGCGGATGCGGCCGTATTGCAATTGGCATAATCTCCCTGCCAGGCATATAGGTGAGCAAGAAGTGCATATGCTGCTCCTTTATTGGCTCTTACCGCCCGATTGTTGGCATTTGAATAGTCCCAGCTCAACAAACTTATGGCCATATTAACATCTTTAATGCATTGTTTTAAAATCTCGTTTTGCGGGCTTCTTGGAAGGTCCACTGCCTCTGTAATATTTACAGATTCAACAACCAGCGGGACGTCTCCCCAGATTCTGGCCATATAGAAATAATTGAATGCCCTTAAAAAATAGGCTTCTCCAAGAAAATTGTTCTTTGCAGCAACAGAAGAAAACTGATCATCGGTCATTTTGCCAATAAACTGGATGCAACGGTTGCTTTGATCAATGGTTCTGTAAAAAAGATCATAGCGTCTTAATCTCATCATCCGGTCCCCGGTTTCAGCAAAGGGAACAGAAACTGACCAGTTGATCTTTGATACATCTCCCAGGCGGTATTCATTGGTGTTGTATTCATCCGTTGGTAAATCCCCATAAGCATAAAAGGCCATTCCATTGGTGTTCAGGCTGGCTCTTAATAAAGCGTAAGCGGAGGCTACACCTTTGTCTGCGTCACTTTCATTGCGCCAGAAGGTTTGATCAGTAGAAACACTGATGGGTTTTTCGTCTAGAAATTTTTTGCAGGAAAGTAAGGCTGTGCCCAATAGTAAACAGCTTACATATATAATTAATTTTTTCATATCGAATTTTCGTTAAAAGGTTAAATCCAGTCCAAAGGTGTATTTCTTAGGGATCGGGTAGTCATTCCCTCCAGAGTAGCCCGTGATGTCTACAGCCTCCGGATCAGGAACGGTAGATCTGGACCATATTTTAACATTATCCATCATGCCGTATAGCCTGATAGATCTGATGCCAATTCTCCTGGTATATTTTTCAGTAATGGTGTATCCCAGCCTGATATTTTTGATCCGGATAAAACTGGCGTCTTCTATAAATATGCTTTGCCCAATATGCCATTTATCTACTTTGTTGGTGATCAGGCCGGGGTATTTGGCTATGTCTCCTGGTTTACTCCAAAAATCAGAGACATTAAAGTTAGAAGCAGGCCCTGATGAACCGCCCCAGACTTGGTAGGGATTATCCGTTCCTGCGTCCTGAAATTTATCTGAAAGATAGCCGTTGCGCAGTTTCCTTCCTGAAATAAATGTCACCAGAACATCAAGAGTAAAACCCTTGTAAGAAAATGAGTTGGTTAAACCGCCAGTAATGTCCGGAT
>NZ_DATMRL010000347.1:0-3800 GCF_035566355.1 Pedobacter sp. | reverse complement strand
CTGGAATTTCTTAACCCACCGTTTCAGTGAGACAGAAATGTTTTGCCAGTACATCAAAGCTGTACCGGATCAGCAACCCTATTATGGCCTTAAAATTTTAAAGAATTCCTTCTATGCCTTAATTCCAAGAATTTTTTGGAGTCAAAAACCCAATACTGAAAAAATTTCCATGGAAAGGGTATATACCTGCGGGGCTGTAAACCGTTTATCGGCAGCTTCTGCGAAGACCCGCCCTGTAACTGATGCCTATCTAAGTGGGGGATCCCAGATTGTCTTTTTAGCTATGTTTCTTTATGGCCTGATTGCACAATGGCTCTGCAATAAAGCTGAAACCCTATTCGGCGGTTATCCACTGGGATGCATGATTATCTTTAACGGCTTTTTTCTACCGCTTTGGCGCGGAAACAATTGGGAATTTCTACTCAACAACATTACATACGGCTTTGCCCTGATGCTCCTGTTGTTTCATATGCTTAAACATTTTCAAATACTTCAAAAAATAAACGATGCTAAAAATCCTCCAGATCACCCCATCTTATAAGCCCGCTTATATCTATGGCGGAACTACCGCCTCCGTTTCCAAATTATGCGAGGAACTCGTCAAAAGCAGATTAGAAATAGAAGTTTTGACCACTAATGCCAATGGGGAGTCCGTTCTGCAAACGCCGTCAAATCTGCCTTGTCATGTAGACGATGTTAAGACCTGGTATTTTAAACGCCTTACAAAGGACCACAGCCATTTTTCACCTGCTTTGCTCTGGAATCTTAGAAAGCAGATTAAAAGCCATCACAAGCAGCACATGATCATCCATATTCACTCCTGGTGGAACACAGTCGCCATTTTCTCTCTAATATTGGCCATATGGTACCGTATCCCCGTAATTCTTTCACCCAGAGGAATGCTCACTCCTTATACATTGCAAAACAAAAGATCATTGATTAAGAAACTTTTTCATAAGGTGATTGGAATCTGGCTGCTTAAACAGTGTATTATACATGCCACTTCAGAAAAGGAAATGGAAGATCTTTACAAAATTCAACTCCGTCCAAAGGACATTTATATAATTCCCAATTTCATCAATTGCCCAAGCTCACTTTTTCATCATGATCTGACCGCTAAAAACCCTGGTATTACAACAGAAAAGAATGCATTTCGATTTCTATTTCTTTCCAGGATAGAAGAAAAAAAGGGAATTGACCTCCTGTTTAAGGCCTTGAGCAGAACTAAATTTGCATGGACCCTGTCTATAGCCGGTCAAGGTTCTCCGGATTACATCTGGTCATTAAAGAATCTAAGTTTTCATTTAAACATACATCAGCACATCAACTGGGCGGGTTACCTTAACCAACAGGAGAAATTTGATTTTATCCAAAAACACGACTTGCTGGTTTTACCTTCCCAAAATGAAAATTTTGCCAACGTGGTCATAGAAAGTCTCGCCAGCGGCACACCGGTCCTACTCACCAGGGAAGTTGGACTGGCAGCCTATGTACTGCAGCACGATCTTGGCTGGATCTGCAAATCCACTATTACAGACTTAACACACACGCTTTACAAGGCTTATAAGGACATCCATAAAAGGAGTGAAATCAGGAAATATGCACCAAAACAAATTCTGAATGATTTCTCCGCCCCACGTCTGACCATCCTTTATCAGGACATGTACCAACAAACCTTAAAAAATGCAAACTGATTATACCTTTATCATCCTCACTTTCAACGAAGAAATACATCTTCCCAAACTACTGGACTCCATAAAGGGACTTCAAGCCCCTATTTTCATTTTAGATTCCGGCAGTACAGACAAGACCATCGATATTTGCAAGACCTATCAGATACAATATACCTGCCGCCCTTTTGATAACCACCCTAAACAATGGCACTATGCCCTCAACACCTTCCCTATACGTACCCCCTGGGTGATTGGATTAGATGCAGATCAGATGCTCAGTCCGGAACTGTACCAGCAACTCAAAAACTTCAAACACCAAAATCATCATCACTTAACCGGAATTTATTTCAACAGAAAGTACCATTTCAGGGGTAAGTGGATCAAACACGGAGGCTACTTTCCTAAGTATATGCTCAAAATGTTCCGGTACAACATCGGTTATTCCGATCTCAACCAGAATATGGACCATCGTTTTCTGGTTCCCGGGCCTACGCAAATATGGAGAAAAGGATATTTGATTGAAGAAAACCTCAAAGAGAACAACATCTCTTTCTGGCTGGAAAAACACAACAGGTATAGTGATCTTCTCGCAGAAGAAGAAGTTAACCGGCTATACCTCCCTGTAAAAACTTATAGAACCGAGTTATGGGGTGCTCCCAATGAACATATAGCCTGGCTAAAACAATTCTGGAATATCCTCCCAAGATACCTGAGACCCTACCTTTACTTTTTCTTTCGTCTATTCTTTCAAAAAGGAATATTGGATGGAACAACCGGCATCTTATATCATTTCCTCCAGGCATTCTGGTTCAGATTAATTGTCGACATAAAAATTGAAGAACAGTTCAGATTAAAAGGTATAAAACCACAACCGTCCGCCGGCAGGAAATTTGCCTTCAGGTTTCTTCTGTTTTTCCTGATCCTCTATCTCGGTAATCTAGGTTTTATAGGAATAACAACACCCGGAAAGTTTTACAACCAATGGCTGGACCAGCACCTCAACTACATCAGATACTGGCGTGAATTTAATATTTCCTCTTCTGCAGCCCTGTTGACCCTGATGGGGTACGAAGTAAAAAAAACCATTTTCAACCTCCATGTTACCGGCAGATCTGGTTTTCACCTGGTCTACTCTTGTCTCGGTTATGGAATTATGAGTGCATTTGCAGCCTTTGTCATGGCTTACTCTAAATCCATCAGATCGAAATTCCTGTTCCTGCTGCTGGGCATAACAAGCTTCCAAACCCTCAACCTGCTCCGCCTCTTGCTTATTACACTTTACTGGCAGCCAGACTATAGGATAAATCTACATTTTCTGTTCAATTTTCTTACCTACAGCATTATGGGGCTCCTCACCATGATATGGGTGCATTCTAAAAATCAATATGGAGACAAAACTAAGAAAAGCCTTTAACAAAGGATCCTATCACCCGGGAGCCAGTAAACTTAAAATCAGCCTCTGGTATTTGACCAGCTTATTGTTATTCAGGTCCGGACTGCTGCCAAACAGCACCCTGCTGGTTGGTATACTTCAATTGTTTGGCGCAAAGATTGGAAAAGATGTGCGCGTCAAACCCTTTATCCACATTAAATATCCCTGGAAATTGTCATTAGGAAACCATTCCTGGCTCGCAGACTGTTACATAGAAAACCTGGAAGATGTTCGTATAGGAAGAAACGTTTGTATCTCACAAAAAGCTGTATTGCTCACCGGAAATCACGATTACACAAAAAGCACTTTCGATCTGCGCAATGCAGGAATAACTGTAGAAGATGGTGCATGGATCGGAGCTGGGGCAACCGTATGCCCCGGTCTTACTGTAGGAGCCCATGCAGTATTAACGGTAGGTTCGGTAGCCACCACTAATTTGGATACATTTACAGTTTATTCAGGAAACCCAGCCATTAAAATCAAAGGAAGAATAATCAAATAGTCGGTATCAGCCGTCTATTGCCCCCTCAATAATAGTTTTCAACTGACTGGCCTGTATAACCCCAGACTGCCTCCATTTGATCTGTCCTCCCTTAAATAAAATTAAGGTAGGTACACCCTGGATCTGGTAAATCCTCGAAACAGACGGATTCTTATCCACATCGACTTTAAGTATCGTTGCCTTATCTCCGATC
>NZ_DATMRL010000346.1:0-3702 GCF_035566355.1 Pedobacter sp. | reverse complement strand
TTGTGGTATGTAGTTCTTTACCCGCAACAAATTATTAAACGCACTCAAACCCCTTAAAAATGTTAGATAGATTAGAGTTTAAAAAAGTCAGAGAATTCGGTGAGGTCATTAATGATACCTTTTTGTTCATAAAACAAAATTTTAAGCCATTATTGAAAGCACTTATTTATTTATGCGGATTTTTTATCCTTGCGGCTATGATCGCTGCCATTACTTACCAGCTGTCATTGCAAAAGAATTTGGCGGCTCCAAATTCCGCAGATCCCTATGGCTTTACCCGGTTATCACAGGTCTTTTCCATCAGCTATTTTATGGTGATCCTGCTGGTTATGGCCAATTATACCTCGATGTATGTTGCTACATTAAGTTTTATTGCTTTATATATCGAAAAAGGGAATGTGGCGCCCACAGTAGAAGAGGTCTGGGCCTATTTTAAATATTACTTTTTTAGGGTCATGGGCAGTGGTATTGTGGTTAGTATTTTTATGCTGCTGGCCTTTATGTGCTGTTTTTTTCCAGGGGTGTATGTTTTTCCTGCCATGTCGATATTTTATCCAATCATGGTTCTGGAAAACGGCACACTTGGATATTCATTTAACCGCTCCTTTAAATTGCTAAAAGATCAATGGTGGACAACTGCTGCAACCATCTTTGTGATTTGGATCATTGCTTATGCGACCATGTCTTTTGCTTCTTTACCCGCTATAATATTAGGCCTGGTTGGGGCATTTACATCGGGTGGACGTGGATTGAGCAGTACTATTGTTATTATTTCTACGGTTATCCAGTATGTCTGCCAGTTGTTTATGGTCTTGCCGGTTATTGGCGTTACACTTTGTTATTTCAATTTGACTGAGCGGCAGGAAAGTACAGGACTGATGAGTAGGATTGATCAGTTTGGTACAGGAGAAAAAGACCTGAATTCGACTCCGGAGGAATATTAAGATGAGGTTTCTGCTCTTGATTTTTCTTTTTTTGAGTTTTAGCCAGTTACATGCGAAGACAACTCCATCGGGTGAAGTTGTTAAAACTGCGGTGCTGAAATCAGATACGGCACAAGTTGTATGGCGTAGATTTGACGCAGAGCAACTTAGCGCTTATAGTAAAGAAAAAGCATTTATTTACGATGATGCTGTGCCCTCACAAAGTTTATGGAGCCGTTTTTGGAGGTGGTTCTGGGCGCTTCTTGAGCATATTCTGGGTAATAAGGCAACAGTGCCTTTTGTGAAGTATTTTTTCATCATTACTTCAACAGCATTGGTGGTCTTTGCTGTGTTGAAACTCATCGGAGCAGATTTGAAAATATTTTCCCGTCGATCAAAATCTATTGAAGTGCCTTACAGCGAATCTGACGATAACATCCACGAAATCAATTTTACCGAAGAAATAGATAAGGCGATCAGTTTAGGAAATTACAGGATTGCGGTGAGGTTATTGTATTTGAAATCACTAAAGAAATTAAGTGATAGCGGACGGATTGACTGGAAGCCGGGAAAAACAAATCAAATTTATATTGGAGAGATCCAGGATCCGGAGAGAAGAAAGCAGTTCTCTATGCTTACACATCAGTTTGAATATATCTGGTATGGGGAGTTCTTTATCAATAAAGATAATTTTGGTCTGATTAAACAGGGGTTTGATCAATTTATTGGGAAGGCATCATGAAAGGATTAAGAAGATATTTGATCGTTAGTGCTATTTTTGTAATCGGTTATTTACTGGCCCAATATTACAAACCTAAACCTACAGACTGGACGACGAGTTATCTAAAAGAGGATAAAATTCCTTTCGGTTTGTATATTCTTTACCATCAAATGGGACATCTCTTTCCGGATACTAAAATTACAGTCTCGGGATTGCCGGTGTACAATACCTTAAAGGATAATGATTCCAATAATAGCAGTTATTTGTTAATTAGTGGCGGACTGGATCTGGATAAAACAGGTTGCGGAGAACTGCTGAAATTTGCAGACCGTGGGAATCGTGTTTTTATTGCGGCATTTGATTTTGGTAAATTTATAAGTGATACGCTGAAATTGAAGACGGGTTCTTCGTTCAATTTTGCGAAACAAAAGAAAACAAGGGTCAATTTTGTAAATCCTCAATTGAAATCTACTGCAGGGTATACTTTTAATAAGGGGATTGGTGACCAGTACTTTAGTAAATTTGATACCTCCAGAGTAACCGTACTGGGTAAAGATGCAGAGGGACACGTCAATTTTATCAAATATGCGATTGGTAAAGGTGCATTGTATATCCTTCCTAATCCGCAATTACTGACCAATTATAATCTGCTGGATCCTTTGGGAGCGGAATACGCCGGAAAAGCCTTATCCTATCTTCCGGCATCGGGTACTATAATCTGGGATGAGTACAATACGAGGGGCAATACAGAAGACCAATCTGTGCTCCGGGTAATTTTTGGGCATGAACCGCTTCGATGGGCCTATGAGCTTGCGCTGATCGGTTTGGTGATTTTTGTTTTGTTTGAAATGAAACGACGTCAGCGGATCATACCCGTCATAGAACCCCTGAAGAATTCTTCGGTCGAATTTGTGGAGCTGGTGGGTAAGGTCTACTACCAGCAACGGGATAACCGGGATATTGCTCAGAAGAAAATTAACTATCTTCTGGAACACATCAGGACGAATTATCATTTAAAGACGACAGTCATAGATCAGGAATTTAAAACTGCCCTGGCCTTGAAATCCGGGGCCGGGGATTCAGCTGTAAATGACTTATTCAAAACGATCAATCAGGTAACTGAAGGTGCAGGTGTTAACGATGCGCTGCTGATTGATCTCAACCAAAAAATTGAACTATTTTATAAACAAGCCAAATAAATTATGGAACCGGAAATTTTTAGTGAAAGAACCGATCTGGCGGAACTTAACAGAGCGGTAGAGCACATCAGGGAAAACCTGGGCCGCATTATTGTAGGGCAGAAAAATACGGTAGATTTTCTGATTGCCGGATTGCTGGCAGATGGTCATGTGCTGCTGGAAGGTGTTCCGGGGGTGGCTAAAACATTAAGCGCAAAACTGGTGGCTAAAAGTATAGATGCTTCTTTTTCCCGGATACAATTTACACCTGACCTGATGCCCTCGGATGTATTGGGAACTTCTGTATTTGATCCAAGGTCTTCTTCCTTCGAATATAGGAAAGGTCCTGTTTTTGGAAATATCATCCTGGTCGATGAGATCAACAGGGCACCGGCGAAAACTCAATCTGCCTTATTTGAAGTAATGGAAGAAAGACAGGTAACTGTTGATGGTCACACCTATTTGATGGAGGAACCATTTATGGTCCTGGCCACTCAAAACCCGATTGAACAGGAAGGAACCTATAGATTACCAGAGGCGCAGCTGGATCGTTTTTTATTTAAGATCGAGGTCAAATACCCCACATTCGAAGAAGAGATCCTGATGCTGCAAAATCAGCACCAGCAGATCCTTAGCGCAGAAATCAGTGAGGTTAAAGCGGTGTTGAGTACAGAACAGATCAGGACCTGCAGAAAACTGGTTAAAGCGTTGCATGTAGAGCCAAAACTGGTCGAGTATGCTGTCAAAATTACCCAGGAAACCCGGAACAATAAAGCGCTTTACCTGGGGGCCTCTCCTCGTGCCTCCCTGGCCCTGATCAACAGCGCCAAGGCGATGGCCGGAATACAAGGGCGCGATTTTGTGACTCCGGAAGATATCA
>NZ_DATMRL010000345.1:0-9097 GCF_035566355.1 Pedobacter sp. | reverse complement strand
CAGAATCCAGAAAACTTTTTTTACATCCACTGTCTGCAATCAGTAATGCCGCAGTGCATAATATGAGTAATTTCTTATTAATTGTTTTCATTTTGAAGATCTTATTATAGAGAAACATTTAGGCCTAAAGTGTAATATCTTGGTGTTGGACCATTGTTTTCAGGATCCCAGTAATTCCAGTTTCTTGTATACACTGCTGCATTATTTACATTTGCATAAATCTTTGCATTTTTAACATGCAACTTGTTGATTAAATTTTGTGGAAGCGTATAGGCCAGCGCAATCGTATTTAAACGGATAAAAGAGTTATCTCTAAAAACACTAAAACTGGTTCCACTAGTCCCTGAACTCAGCCTTGCGTAGTCATTAATAGGATTATCAGGCGTCCAGTAAGGCAGTACATAAGAATTCTGGCGGGCAAAACCTACACTACCTGGCTGGTTCTTTGCAGAATTATATTCTTTTTTTTGTCCCCAGTTAGACAACAGTTGAAAAGAGAAGTCGAAGTTTTTGAAAATATTAAATTCGTTCCGGATTGCAAATATAAACCTGGGGGTTTTATAGCCGAGAAACTGTTTATCTGCGTCACTATAGGAATAATCGCCATTAACATCTTCTAATTTAAAATCACCCGGTTTAATTGCCGCTTTAGTATATTTTGCAGCTTCTGCCATTTCATTTTCCTGCCAAACGCCCACAACCTTGTAATCCCAGATCACATCAATATCTTTTCCTATGAACCAACCATTTCCCGGATCGTCTGCTGGTAAGGCTAAACTCACAATCTTATTTCTTGAAAACGAAAAATTAAAATTGGTATTCCATTTTATCTTTCCATCTGTGATATTTTTACTGTTTAAACTGAGTTCCATTCCTTTGTTCCTGATCTCTGCAAGATTTGAATAGACATAGGCGTAGCCGGTAACATTTGGTACTGTTTGCTTAACCAAAAGATTATTTGTCTTTTTATCATAAACATCAATGGAACCACTGATCCTATCGCCCAGAAAAGAAAAGTCAAGGCCTAAGTTTAAAGCTTTGGTCTGTTCCCATTGTAAATTGGCATTTGGCATTCTTGAACCTATAGCCAGTGTATTTACACTTGATGCTGTACCACTGCCGTCAACAGTCTGATATTTATCACTTCCAAGTGTAGCCAAGGCTGCATAAGGCTCAACAGTATTGTTATCCGGATTACGAAGATCCCGGTTACCGTTAACACCATAAGAGATGCGGAGTTTTCCATAATTTAACCAGGTAAACGATTTCATAAAAGACTCTTCTGTAAAATTCCAGGCAAAGGCAGCAGCAGGAAAAGTTGCTCTTTTGTAATTGGCACCAAAAACGGAATAGCCATCTCTTCTCACCGATAACGTTAGATTGTAACGCTGCATCAGGCTATAGTTTAGCCTCGCCATAAGCGCATCTCCCGTATATACTTTATCTTCACTGTTTACAGATGGTTTAATACCACTGGAGATATTATGATACCCTAAAACATCGCCTGGTACAAAGCCTTCATTTCCAGCTTGCGTCCACCAAGTCTGATATTTTTCCGCGTTGGCTAATAAGGTCACATCAAAATTATGAATATCAGCTATGGTTTTATTCCATTTGAGTAAATGATCGACTTGCCAATTGTAGCGGGTTTCATTTGCACGGGTAACCGAACCTCCTGGAGTGGTCACATTGGGGTTTTTAGAGGAAGCATGATCAAATGTGCGGTACATATCTATACCAGGGCTAAAATTGAGCTGATAGGTAATGCCTAAAGGCAGTTTAATTCTTGTATACAAACTGGCGAATAAAGTATTCTGCCTGTTCATTCTTTCATTATAGGCGGTATTCAGGAAAGGATTTCTCGCATTCAAACCGTTATCATCTGTCGGGATACGTCTCAAAGTTCCATCGGCATTATACATATCGCCATAAGGAGATAAACTAATCAGTTGATTCCAGTCTGCTTCTATAGCACCTTCATCGCGGTCTGCATATTGTGCATTAAGGCCTATCGTCATAAATTTCGCAGCCTGTCCTTCTAAATTAACTCTGGCACGTACCGTACTGAATTGCCCCCCCTCTATCAGGTTTTCATTCTTCTGATACCCGAGAGACATATAATAGCTGATTTCATCCTTCTTGCCGCTCATGCTCAGGGTATGGTCCTGGCGCAAACCAGTTCTGAAAATCTCGTCATACCAATTCACAGTTTTACCGGAAAGGTAATTGGATTTTTCATTAGCGGTAAGTCCAAGCCTGTTTAGCCATAGGTCTACAGGATCTCCTGTCTGGCCATTTAACCATTGGGTCATCGTTACACCCGAAGGTAAATTTCTAGGATCATTATACAGATAAGTTGCAGTTGCTCCCCCACTTCTCATAACATCAGCTCTCCAGTCTAAAAATCCCTGCCCGGTATAAGGTTGCATATTCTGTGCAAGAGTGGCCAAACCGATATTTGTATTAAATGTGATCGTCGGTTTATCTCCTTTTCCTTTTTTTGTTGTAATGGCGACCACACCCGTTGCCGCTTTAGCTCCATATACCGCCAGTGAACTCGCATCTTTAAGTACGTCGACAGTTTCAATATCATTAGGGTTAATATCGGAAAGCTGACCGTTATAGATCACTCCATCCAATACGATCAATGGTGAACTACCTGCTGTTAAGGTTGATTTTCCCCGAACGAGTAAATCTCCGCCTCCCTTGGCACTGGTATTCAAACTAACCGAAAGACCGGCAATATTGCCTTTTAGAATGTCAGCTACACTTTGAGGATTCTCATTTTCCAATTGTGTTGCTTTTATACTGGAAATAGCCCCGGTTGCATCTTTTTTAGTAGTGGTACCATAACCAATCACCACCACTTCAGATAGCCCCTTAGATTCTTCCTCAAGGCCCACATCAATTTGATTACGGTTATTTACAGAAATTTCTTTAGTGGAATAACCAACCGCAGAATAGATTAAAGTTGCATTTCCAGATGCTAAGATCGAATAGTTTCCATCAGCTCCGGTAGAGACACCGATTCTGGAATTTTTGATTTTTACGGATACACCAGGTATTGGTGCTCCCTGTTTGTCTTTCACAATACCTTTTACCGTACGGTCCTGAGCGAAGGCCAGTACGCAGCTGGTTAGAAAGAATACAATTAGAAGAGTAATTCTTTTTTTCATTTGCTTATTTGGTTAGAATTAAAATTGGTGGGATAAAACTATTTGAATAAATGCAGATGAACAAGAAAAATATTTCTTAATTAATTGTAATTCAGATACTTATAAATTTTATTGATACGCTTAAAACACAAATAACAAACTGCTTTTTCATTGATTATGATGTCCTTACTCTATTTTGGATATTTAGGTTTGATACGGTAAAAAAGCACGAAAAAAAAATTAAAAAAACTTATGAACATGAGTCAAAAACAGCATTTAAATCTATTTAAATGGCACATTCAAAATATAGAAGATGTGTTTTTGCCCTAAAAGATTCTATATTTGATCAGTAAATCCTCTTAAATAAAAAAATCATGAACAATTTCCGTCAGATCAGAGGGCTGATTCTAGTCAGTTTGTTTCTTTCTATGTGTTTAAGTCTTACTGTAAACGCTCAAAAAAACAGATTCAAAGTCATTGCTTTTTATACCGCCGCAAACGACCAGGCGCATATCAGTTTTGTACACGAGGCCAATACCTGGTTTCCGAAGATGGCATTAACCTATGGATTCGACTATGATTCGACCTCAAACTGGTCTAACTTGAATGCTAAATTTCTGGCACAGTACCAGGTGGTACTTTTTCTTGACACCAGACCTGAAGATCCTGGGCAGCGAGAAGTTTTTAAACAATACATGAGCAATGGTGGTGCCTGGATGGGCTTTCATTTCTCTGCTTTTGCTCTGGCAAAATCAACTTATCCAGACAATTGGGATTGGTACCACAACCAGTTTCTGGGTTCTGGCTCTTACAGAAGCAATACCTGGCGCCCCACTTCAGCTATATTGCAGGTGGTAAACAAAAGGCATCCCACAATGAAAGGAATCGCTCGTACTTTTAAATCATCACCTAATGAATGGTATCGCTGGGAAAAAGACCTCCGTCAGAATCCTGACATTGATATTCTTCTTGCTATAGACAGCACGAGTTTTCCTTTGGGGACAGGTCCTAAAGCTAATGAAATATGGCACAGTGGTTATTATCCAGTGGTCTGGAGTAACAGGAAATATAAAATGATCTATGTGAATATGGGGCATAATGATATTGATTATGAACATCATACCAATAAAGACCTTTCGCATACTTTCGATAATCTTACCCAAAACAGAATGATCATCAATGCATTATTGTGGCTGGGCAGCCCAAAAAATTGAATTTCGGAATAACGTGGTATAAGCAGAATTTTTAAATAATTCGGGGCCGTGTCCCATAAAAATATATACATTTCGGGCTTCAATCTTAGGATTTGTCCAGACCACGGGATGATCCCCCATTTTAATATCGGATCCTGGACGATAAGAATCTTCGTTAACTGAAGCAAGGACTGCTACATTTGATCTGGGACTTTTATTATAGGTATACCATTCCTCTTTTTCTATCGTAAATTTCCTGGACACTCCTTTCATTACAGGATGATTCGCTTGCTCTACATTGACTTCTCCGCTGGAGAAATCGGCTATGTAGTTTTTAAATTGTATCTCACCCATAAAATCAGAAAACCAGGACCACATTTTATAACCGTCAAAATCACCAAGTAAGGTAGCATGATGAAAGCCAATCCAGCCGCCCTTTTTTTGATCCAGATATTTTTTAAAAGCAGCCATCTCTTGTGGTTTCCAGCCATAGGGAACATAATCCAGTTGAATAAGCAACTGGTATTTAGCCAAAAATGAGTCATTAAACAGATGTGTGTCCTGAACATAGTCTATCTTAAAACTACTGTCTGCGGCCAGTTTATCCAACCAGACCCTCGCAGCTTTTGAATAGGCCAAATGGTGGCCCCCATTTTCTGCAAATGCCAGTACACGAAAACGTGGTTTATTGATTCTGGCTACAGAAGGTATTGAATCTTCTTTAACCGTTGCTGTTACAGCTTGTAAAAACCAGGCAGCATGCGGAAGCCACTGTTCTGTCCAGCGCCATTCATTACCATTATCCTCTTCTTTAAAGAGGATTCCACGACCATCCTTTTCCCTTCCGGTAATCCCATTGGATATCCCACCTGTTTCTGAGCCATGCCCAAAACTAGAATGCATGTAAGGCACATTTTTCTGACCAAATCCATACATAAAACATCTTTGAAAGGGATTCATTCCTAAGATCCAGTTCAATTGGTTATAAGCAAATTTCGTCAGCGCCTTGCTATTCACATTTAAAAATCCAGATGTAGCTAAAGAAGCTAATCTGGCATTTTCTCCCTGCCACCACCAGCCCGTTTCATTTTCATGAGGAATAAAAAATCCATCCTTTAATTTCCCCTGGTAAAGAAACCTTTGACGTGCATATTCAAAAGGATTTTCTATATTTTTGGATAAGCGAATCTGATCGTCCAGTATTTTTTTTATCATTTCAGAGGCACTATTTCTGAATGTCGGTTCATTTTCCTTTTCTAAATACCTGTTTAAAGCAACAACTGGTAAACCTGCATCAGATGCGTGCCAGAACGGGCGAATCCCATCATCCGCGAGGAGATAACCTTCTCTGGTTTGTCTTGCTTTCAACCGCACAGCAAATTTCCTGGCTTCATCCCTGTAAAAACCACGATCTGTTGATATCCACAATTCTGTGGCCGCCATTAAAGCACAATAGTCATCAATGATATTGTCTTTCCCATCATCTGTGTACTTATCATTGTTTTTAAGCAGATGCGTATAAGCCCTTTCTGCGCCCTCAAGATATTGTGATGAAGTAAAAATGCCATTTAGTTTCCATCTGGAAATTCGGGCCAATGCGGCAATAGCCATCCCTCCGCCTTCTCTGAAAGCACATTGATACTCATTAGTGGTCACACTGTTGGCCCGCAATCCTACTACTCTTCTGTCTTTGGGATCTTTGCTGAAATAACTGAACAAAGTCATGTAAAAGAAGTCATCTCCGGACAAGGAACGCCTCAAATAATCAGCGCCCCATATCGCTTCTTCCCGAATGGAGTCCAGAAGGTGAAGTTCTCCCAGCAGTTTCGGAACTTTTTCTGTGGTGTTAACCAATGACCAGGTAACCAATGGGATCTGCTGGGGAGACATAAAATTCGCATAAGCAAGATGAGAAAAGTATTTACTTACATCTCCGGAAGCATCACACCAACCACCTCTCAAATCAACGGTTTGATCACTGCGATATAACTGCACGTGCTCATCAGCTTTCCATTCTTCAGATGTATTTGCCCGCTGCTTTCTAAAATAATGTAATAGTGCAGGCAATGTGATTCTGGCAAGGGCATTTTCTCCGATTTTGAAGGGCACTGAAGACCGGGATTTCCCATGCTTTGTGAGTAAAACCTTATATGTCCCATTAAGGTGGAAACGAGAAAAATCTGCCTGATAATAGGTTTTATTGATATCCCATTCTTTCAACTTAAAAGGACCATTCAATTTGCTTTTATACAGAACCTTAAGTGAAGAAGCATCTACTATCTGAAACTCAGTGGTCTGGTCAGATAATTGATCAAATCCAACAACGGCCATCTTGCTTCCCGATGAATCGTAAGCCACCTGGTTTACATAAATAACAGGCTGGGCCCATCCTGCAGTATAACAGCCAAACAGCATGCTGATAAACCATAAAACCTGAGCTGATCTTTTCATAACAAAAGGCATTTAATTAGATTCTAATACGAGTTTACTCCATCCCCCATCTCCTGCATTTTTCAATTCCTTTTTCCTTTCTTCCAGCACCTTCTGCATTTTACTATTGTAAGACCAACAAGTACTTTGGCGTATCAGCAACAGTTCCGATAATTTGTGAGAAGAGATTTTTCCTTTTGTAGAGTACACAAGGAAAAGCATGTAAAAGGCTTTATTGATCGGAATACGGCTGTTCTGGAAAAGGGTATAAGCTATAACAGATTCATCATATCCACATTTGGTACATCTTCTGCTATAGGGCAGATATCCGGCCAGAAATTGTTCATTGCTACATTTCCTACAAGTATATCCTTTAGACCATTTCAATTCAGAAAGGTATTTGAAGCAAGTTTCCCTATCCGGATATATTTTGCTAAACTCTGCAAAATCTACTTCATGAGACATGACCCTTGCCCTGGTGACCTTTTCTATATTGGTGTGCAGCTCCTGATTGTCTTTTTCAAGCATAGCATTCATCATCGAGATCTCCTCATTCTGCTTTTCAATAATCGTGGCTTTATCCAACAATTCCCTTGTTCTTTCATCAACTAAAGAGCTCAACTCCTTATTAAGGGTATCTTTCAGTTTTTCATTAATCTGCAACTGGTCAATAATACGCTTCTGTGCTTTGTCTTTTTTTCTTCTTAATGTACGGACACTATCGCCTATTGCAAAGGAGACCAGGATCATCTCAATAACGAAACAAAAACTTAAACTGTAATAGGTAAAAGGACCATAGGGAAGCCAGCTCACATTAAGAAGCAATAGAATTTTAATTACAAAACCAAGGAGCAGAAAACTATAACCCATTACAAAAAAACGTGCAGGACGATATCTGTTTCTGAAGATATAAATTCCAGTTCCCCAGGCAAGCAGCAAAGGAACAAGTTCTATGAGCTTATAGCTAAAGAGATTTTTATTCAATAGGCAAAGAATGAAAAACAAAGAACGCAAAATGATCATTCCAATAATTAAGCGATATAATTTTGGTGCTTTCGATTTAACATACAGAAAATTTAAGGTAAAAAGCAGACCAAAAATGCTGCTGAAGAACAGCGCAAAACCGAATCCATATTCATTCCACCAAGGTTGGTTGGGCCACAGGTACTGAAAAGCAATTCCGTCACTACTCATCTCATATAGGCCGATGCTTAAATTATAAAGCACATAATAAAGATATTGCCGTTGTTTAATGGCAAAGAACATCAGCAGATTATACAAACTAAAAACAATGACCATTCCGTAGAATAATCCAAAGATCAAATACTCATTCAATGCATATTTTATAAACCAATGCACATCTCTAAGTACAATAATTGCGCCTACCGACTGGGAAGATTTAAGGCGGACATAATAAGTCAACTCTTTATCGGTATCGTTATTAAGGTCAAAAGTGAAATTTTTATGCTGGTACTGTCGCTCTCCAAAGGGATAGGCGGTTCCAAAATAAAAGGTGCTGTATTTTCCCAGACTATCCGGAACGTACAAGCTAATGTTATGGATACTTTGATCGAAAAATTCAAGAATCCAGTTTTTCCGGCTTAAACTATTGTGTTTAATTTTAAACCGGTACCAATAGGCCGAACTTAAATTATAATTTTTGGGTGTATAGTTCTTGTTTGGTTTAAATTTAGACGCTATTGATGGTTTCAAAACATCTTCAAGAGTCAAATTATTGGATTTATCTTCCAGATAATCGATCTCTCCATAGGATATAATATGATGGGGTATATGATCTCGAATAGCAATAACTTCCTGTCCAATAAGCCTGTGGCTTAATGGCAAGGTAAAAATCAGAATTAAGGTAACGATTCTAACAAGACAATAAAGTACGGATAAACGATAACGCTCTGGCATGAATATTAAACTTTGCAAACAATATAACTTATTTAAATACGGATCACTTCATTCAGAGATAGGGTACGTATTTTTTGGTCTACAATCGTAAATCTAATGTAGTTTTCAATTAAAACAAACAACAAAAACACTGTAAAACAGTGCATTAAACGCAAAACAATACGCTTAAAACACAAAAGTAAAAATAAAAAAGAGAGGTAAAAAACAGAACCAGATTGAAGGAAAACCAATGATAAAAAACAAATGATACGCTTTAAGCACATTTATTTTTATTTCAAATAATAATAATTTTTTTTGGGACGAATGTGAAGATTAAGGAAAAAAGCAGGATAATTTAAATATTTAATTGAATCTGGCTATAAAAAAAGAAAGGGTTGTTCCATCCAGACACTCCCCTATTCT
>NZ_DATMRL010000344.1:0-10184 GCF_035566355.1 Pedobacter sp. | reverse complement strand
CACCGGAGTTTTGAAGCCGACAGCTTCTTTCCGGAGATTGATCCTGGCATCTGGTCAGAAACGGAGGTTGAACCTCATCAACCCGATGAGAAAAACCCTATTGGATATACATTTTCGACACTTATACGCCGTTAGTGTATCATCTATAATAAAAAATTAATAAGAAGGCCTATTAATTAAAAAATTAATTAGATTTGCCGACTTGTTAAAAAAATATATAGCATATAGACAAATAATTACAAACAAATGCAAGGTAAAGGTTTTATAAAATTTATGGCAATACTATTGGGTATTGTCTGTGTGTATTCTCTATCGTTTAACCTGGTTACATCAAACGTAGAAAAAAACGCTAAAGCGTATGCCAAAGGAGATCCTTTAAAAGAAAAGGCTTATTTGGATTCTATGGCTACTGTTCCGGTTTATCCGGTCTTTGGCTTTAATTACCAGTTCTGTAAATCCAAAGAAATCAATCTTGGATTAGACCTTAAAGGCGGTATGAACGTAACGATGGAAATATCGTTAGGTGAACTTGTAAAATCTTTGGCTAACAATCCTGCTGATGTTAATTTTAACAAAGCGATCTCAAACGCTCAAACGCAATTAAACGCTGGTGGTAAAGATTTCATTGGTTTATTCGTAAACGAATATGAAAAATTAAGCCCTAACGGAAAACTGGCTGATTTCTTTTCCAATCAGGACAATGCAAAGGACCTTAAAGCCAATGCCAGTAATTCAGACGTTAAAACGTATTTGTCTAAAGAAGCGACCAGCGCTATCGACCGTTCGTTCATCATCATCAGAAGTCGTATCGACGGATTTGGTGTAGTGAGCCCGAACATGCAGAAACAAGAAGGTACCAACCGTATCCTGATTGAGATGCCAGGTGTTCAGGACAAAGAAAGGATTCATAAATTATTGCAGGGTTCTGCAGAACTTCAGTTCTGGCAGGTGTACCAGAATGAAGAAGTTTATTCTGTTCTGGAAAACATCAACAAAACCCTGGTTACCGCTTTAAAAGATACTTCAGCTACTGCAGCTGTGAAAGACACTACAGCTAAAACAGAAAGTAAACTGGCTGGTCTGGCTAAAAAGCCGGCAACCAAAGATTCTGCTGATGTTAAAAAACAGGAGCTTTCTAAAAACAACCCTTTATTCGCTGTATTAAGTATTCCAACCTATCAAGGTCAAAACGGACAGCCTGCTTTACGTCCGGGTCCGGTTGTAGGATGGGTAGCTCAAAAAGATACCGCTAAAGTAAACGCTTACTTTGCAAAACCTGAAATTGCGTCTATCATTCCTCCTACTTTCAAGTTTATGTGGAGTGTAAAACCGATGGAAAACACCAAGGTTTTCGAATTGTATGCAATTAAAGTAACCTCAGCAGATGGCAAACCAGATTTAGGTGGTGACGCGATCAGCGATGCCCGTCATGACTTTGACCAGAAAGGCAAACCGGAAGTAACCATGTACATGACCGGTGAAGGTGCTGCAAAATGGAAAAAAATCACCGCAGAAGCTTCTGCAGATCCAAACAATAAAAAAGCAATTGCTATTGTTTTAGACAATACAGTTTACTCTGCCCCTACTGTTCAAAATGAAATCCCTAACGGCATTTCTTCTATCACAGGAAGTTTCACTGTAAACGATACACAAGATTTAGCCAACATCTTAAAAGCTGGTAAATTACCTGCTCCTGCTAAAATTGTAGGAGAATATGTAGTTGGTCCTTCTCTAGGTCAGGCTGCAATCCACAACGGCTTATTGTCATTTGTACTTGCCTTCATTGTGATCCTGATCTTTATGGCCTTGTATTACAACAAAGCTGGATGGGTAGCTAATTTGGCGCTTGTGATCAACTTATTCTTCATCATGGGTATCCTGGTATCCTTAGGTGCGGTATTAACTTTACCTGGTATCGCTGGTATCATTTTGGTAATTGGTTTATCGGTTGATGCGAACATCCTGATCTTTGAAAGGGTGAGAGAAGAATTGCTACATGGCAAAAGCACTGCACTTTCTATTAAAGAAGGTTTCAAACATGCAATGCCTTCTATCATTGACTCTAACGTAACCGTATTGATCTTAGGTGTGATCCTGTACATTTTCGGTAACGGACCAGTACAAGGCTTCGCTACTACTTTGTGTATTGGTATTTTGTCATCCCTGTTCTGTGCGGTATTGATCTCCCGTTTGGTTTTCGAATCCCTGCTGAGCAAAAATGCAAACATTACATTTGGTAACAAAGCTACCTTGCATGCCTTCAAAAACATTGCTTTTGATTTTGTTGGACGCAGAAAGATCTATTACACCATTTCTTCTGTAATCATTGTTTTAGGTTTCATCTTCTACTTTAAAAATGGCGGATTGAAACTTGGTATTGATTTTAAAGGTGGAAGAACTTACATCGTTCACTTCGATAAAAACATATCTACTGAAGATGTTAAATCTGATTTAACCCCTCTTTTCGACAACGAGGCACCAGAGGTTAAAACTGCTGGTAATGACAATGAATTAAAAATCACCACCACTTTCCACATTGCCGATCAGGATACACATGCGGATAAACTGGTAGAAGATGCATTGAAAAAAGGTCTGGATAAAACCGGAGCTAAATACACCATTGAGAGTAACCAGAAAGTAGGACCTATCATTGCAAGTGACCTGGTATATAGCGCTTATGGTGCTGTATTGTTCTCTTGCTTACTGATGTTCTTCTATATCATCATCAGGTTTAAAAAACTGAACTATGGTCTGGGTGCGGTAATCGCGTTATTCCATGACGTATTGCTGGTACTTTCTTTCTACACCATTTTAGATGGCGTGCTTCCATTCTCTTTAGAGATCGGACAGGATTTCATCGCCGCAATTTTAACGGTAATGTCTTATACCATGACTGAAACAGTAGTTGTATTTGACCGTATCCGGGAGAAACTTGCTGAGCATGGTAAAGAAGATCTTCATGGTGAAGAGCGTAATAAACTGATCAACTTCGCGCTGAACAGTACATTAAGCCGTACCATCCTGACTTCACTAACTGTATTCTTTGTATTATTGGTGATCTTCATCTTCGGTGGAGACAGCATCAGAGGATTTATCTTTGCTTTATTAATTGGCCGTGTTATCGGTACTTATTCTTCACTTTGTATCTCTACACCAATTGTAGTGGATCTCGGAAAAAGCAAATAGACTTTAATACAAATAAAATGTATATAAAAGGCATCCATCTATTGGATGCCTTTTTTGTTGTATCTATCTTTACAAAAATGCATAAAGCTTCCTTATGGAAAAACGGATTAAACTGATTGAATGCCCAAGAGATGCCATGCAGGGCATCCATCATTTTATTGATACAGACCTTAAAGCAGCCTATATCAACCTGCTCCTGCAAGTCGGTTTTGACACCATTGATTTTGGCAGCTTTGTTTCTCCTAAAGCGATTCCTCAATTGAGGGATACCAAAGAAGTATTGTCTAAACTGGATCTGAGCAATACGGTTTCCAAATTACTGGCCATTGTAGCGAATGTAAGAGGTGCTGAAGAAGCGGTTCAGCATCCGGAGATCACCTATCTTGGCTTTCCTTTTTCTATTTCGGAAACCTTCCAGCAACGCAACACCAATTCAAGTATCCTGCAATCTATGGATACCGTGAAGCAAATGCTGGAGCTTTGTGACCAGCATGGCAAACAGGCCGTGGTATACTTGTCTATGGGCTTTGGAAATCCTTACGGCGACCCCTGGAATATTGATATCGTACAACAATGGACAGGGGAACTGGCCGGACTGGGTGTAAAAATCCTTTCTCTTTCTGATACCACGGGGGTTTCTTCTCCAGAAAAGATTAAGGCTATTTTACCTGGAATCACCAAAAGCTTTGGTGACCTTGAAATTGGCGTTCACCTGCACAGTACACCGGAAACACGGCAGGAAAAGATACAAGCTGCTTATGAGAGTGGCTGCAGGCGCTTTGACAGCGCACTAAAGGGATATGGAGGCTGTCCTATGGCTGCAGATGACCTCACGGGAAATCTGGCAACAGAAGACTTAATCAGTTACCTGGACCGTATTGCTGAACCTACCGGACTTAATATGGACAAATGGAAGATCGCCCTGGCCTATTCTTCCAGGATTTTTCTTTAATTTCTACTGTAACAAAGATCAGGCTTTACGCACCATTTTGACGTGCATGATACCTGCTTCTTCAAATTGTGGTCCTTCTGCGGCAAAGCCGAACTTGCTGTAGAGGGAAACAGCATCCAGTTGTGCATTCAGGTAAACAAATTGATGATCTTCAGGTAAATCGGCCAGAACAGCCGCCACCATGGCCTGCCCTATTCTTTTTCCCCTGAACTCTTTTAATACAGCAAACCTTTCCAGTTTATAACCTTTATCTGTTTTACGCCAGCGGCAGGCGCCGCAGGGTTGCTGACCAAGTAGAGCTAAAAAATGAGTAGAAACATCTTCATTCTCCCATTCCAGTTCAGGTGGGCAATGTTGCTCATCAACAAATACTTTTTTACGAATTGCAAACGCATCTTCCAGTTGCTCCTGGTTGCTGATTTTAATAACCTCTAATGTGTCCATATATATAAAACAAAGAAAAGCGCCATAAGTTCTGACTTATAGCGCTTTTCTGTTATGAAATCCCAACCCTTTTAGAAAGGAGGAATGTACTATAATTTATCGCTGGCGTCTTTGCAGTTCAGGTCTTCAAAAGCCTGGGTTAAGCGCTTAACAAATGCTTCTTCACCTTTACGTAACCAAACGCGTGGATCGTAGTATTTTTTATTTGGTTTATCTTCTCCATCAGGATTTCCGATCTGACCTTGCAGATAAGCCTCATTCGCTTTATAGTAATCCAGAATACCTTCCCAGAATGCCCATTGCATATCTGTATCGATGTTCATTTTGATTGCACCATAAGAAATGGCTTCTCTGATTTCTTCCTGAGAAGAACCTGAACCACCATGGAAAACAAAATTGATTGGTTTTTCTGCTGTCAGGTTGAATTTCTCTCTGATATAATCTTGTGAGTTCTTTAAAATTACCGGTTGTAGTTTCACGTTACCTGGTTTGTATACCCCGTGAACATTTCCAAATGCGGCCGCTACAGTAAATTTATCACTTACTTTACTGAGTTCTTCGTAAGCATAAGCTACTTCAGAAGGCTGCGTATACAGTTTAGAGCTGTCTACATCACTGTTATCTACACCATCTTCCTCGCCACCGGTTACGACCAGTTCGATCTCAATGGTCATGCCCATTTTAGCCATACGGGCTAAATATTTAGCAGAGATTTCCATATTTTCTTCAATCGGTTCTTCCGAAAGGTCCAGCATGTGGGAAGAAAACAATGGTTTTCCGTGTTCTGCAAAGAATTGCTCACCGTGGTCCAACAATCCATCAATCCATGGAAGTAATTTTTTAGCCGCATGATCCGTATGTAATACTACAGCTACACCATAGTGTTCTGCAAGTAAATGCACGTGTTTAGCTGCGGATACTGCGCCCAGTACACATGCTTTAAGGTTTTCATTATTCAATGTCTTACCTGCGTAGAACTGTGCTCCACCATTTGACAACTGAATCATAACGGGTGAATTTACAGCCTTCGCTGTTTCCATTACTGCGTTGATCGTATTGGTTCCCGTAACGTTAACTGCTGGTAATGCAAACTGATGCTTTTTAGCCTGCTCAAACAATTCCTGAACGGCGTCTCCGTAAATTACTCCTTTGTAGCCTTTTAAACTCATTTTTCTAATTTTTGTATACGCCGAAGTTAGGAAAAATATAGATTAAGGCAAATCTAAGCCAGGTTTTATTTTATCCTAAAACTATCATAGACGGTTCAATTTTTTTTTTGTTTCTTTGTAGTCGCATTTTTCAACAAATAACATGGCTTGGTTTAAGAGAGAAAATAAAGGTATTAGTACACTGACAGAAGAAAAAAAGGAAGCGCCGGATGGTTTATGGAACAAATGTCCTAATTGCAAAAAGGCATTACACAGTTCGGATCTTATAGAAAATAAATATGTTTGTCATTATTGTGATTACCACCTGAGGGTAGGTTCTAAAGAATATTTCCAGGTATTATTTGACGACAACCAGTTTAAAGAACTATTTGCAGGGTTAAAATCAGGGGATCCTTTAAACTTCACAGACAGCAAACCTTATAAAGACAGGCTGATAGAAAGCATGGCTAAAACCGGCTTAAACGATGCCATCAGGGCTGCACATGGAAAGATCGAAGGTGAAGAACTGGTCATTGCCTGTATGGACTTCAATTTTATTGGTGGTTCTATGGGATCGGTTGTAGGGGAAAAAATTGCCAGATCAATCGATTACAGCATTAAGCATAAAATCCCTTTCCTGATGATCTCCAAATCTGGAGGTGCCAGAATGATGGAGGCTGCATTTTCTTTAATGCAAATGGCTAAAACTTCGGCTAAACTGGCTTTATTGAGCCAGGCAAAAATTCCATATATTTCTTTATTGACAGACCCTACAACGGGTGGTGTAACGGCATCTTATGCCATGCTTGGGGATATCAATATTGCAGAACCTGGTGCACTGATTGGCTTTGCCGGCCCAAGAGTAATTAAAGAAACCATTAAAAAAGATCTTCCGAAGGGTTTCCAGACCTCTGAATTTGTATTGGAGCATGGTTTTCTTGATTTTATTGTAGACAGAAGAGCGATGAAATCAAAACTGGCCAGCTTTTTAAAGATGATGAAGAACTAACAAAAGATAGATAAATTAAAAAAGGCGTTTGTGGGTTTCACAAACGCCTTTTTCAATTTAGATACTTCCGCTTCCTGGCATAGTACCGGGTTCATGGCTGGAACCAAGAGGCTTATTTTTTCTATCCGGTTTAGAGATCAGATCCGTTCTGCTCAAGTCTGAACCTGAGGAACTTTCTCCCTCATCTTTTTTTTGTTCCGGATCTTCAGTTTCTTTATAAACTGTTTTCTTTTTCTCTTCGTCTTTTTTGTTTTCGGGATGTTGTGTCATAGTGGTAGATATTAAATGAAACAATCGTTAGTTCATATAATAACAGCCCCTAGCAGGTATTGTTTATATAAAATAAACTTTAGCTTTAATCTGTTCCACAAGCTGATCAAACACTGGCCTGTCCAACAGGTCTTTACAGGTACTCATCAGGCGCATAGGATAAACAACTCCCCTGTCCCGGTAGGAAGGCTGCTCATAGACATAGTCGAGCAGGTGCAGCCCCAGACGCTCGTAGAAGGATATCCTTCTTTCCGCTTCTTCGCTTAAAGGAGCTTCCACTTCCAGCAGCATCTTTCCCTTCGCAGCATCCAGATAATGGTGCATGATCCGGCTTCCGTAATTCTTTCCCCTTTCTGCAGAGGATACGGCCAGATGTTCGATAAACAGCCAATCCGAAATCTCCCACCAGATTACAAAGGCTACAGGCTGTTCCTGGTCTGTGACCAGCTCCACCCGCATCTCCGCTCCTGTACCGATCATAGACAAAAGGACCGGCCATTCCCTTCGCTCCTGTACAGGAAAGGCACTTTGATAAAGTGCCTTTACAAAGGAAAGACGTTCATCTTTCCGGTCAGTTATTTTTAAAAAGTTAAGCGCTGACATTTTGCTGCACGATATGCTTTACCTTATCTACCACAAAATCCAGTTCTTCTTTGGTATTGTACTTACTGAAAGAAAAACGTACCGAAGGTTTATTTGGGTCTGCTGCTATTCCAGTGAGCACATGGGAACCAATATTGGAACCTGAAGAGCAGGCACTTCCTCCTGATGCCGAAATCCCATTGATATCGAGGTTAAACAACAACATATCAGACATTTCCATTTCCGGAAAAGAAACATTTAAAACGGTATACAGGCTTTTTTCTGGTTCTGTTTCTCCGTTAAACCCAACCCCTGGTACTTCTGCAATCAGTTTGTTTTTCAGGTAGGTTTTCAGTTCCTGGATATAGTTCTGGTGCTTTTCCATTTCTGCATAGGCAATTTCCATTGCTTTAGCCAGGCCTACAATGCCATATACATTTTCTGTTCCACCACGCATATTCCGCTCCTGAGCACCGCCAAAGATCATTGGACTGATCTTAATGTTGTGGTTCACATAGAGGAAACCCACACCTTTAGGACCATGAAATTTATGTGCTGCACAAACAATAAAATGAGCTTTCAGTTTCCTGACGTCATGGACATAATGCCCCATAGTTTGTACCGTATCACAATGGTAGATGGCATTATAGGTTTCACAAAGATCGCCTACCTTGACAATATCGGTTAAGGTACCCAGTTCATTATTGGCATGCATCAGCGAAACAAAAGAACGCTCGTTCTCTTTTAACAGCTGTTCCAGGTGGGCATAATCCACATTTCCTTTCTCATCGATATTCACATAACTGAGTTTATCGATCGCACCGTTTTTTAACAGCATTTCCAGGGTATGCTCTACGGCATGGTGCTCAATTTTAGAAGTAATGGCATGTTTAAGACCGAAAGCATCAATACCACACCGGATGGCTGTATTGTCTGCTTCGGTACCACCTGAAGTGAAAAATATTTCTGCAGGAACCGCATTTAATAAGCCGGCTACGGTTTTGCGGGCCTTCTCGATTAATGTTCTTACTTCCCGCCCCTGGGCGTGGATAGAAGATGGATTTCCATAATAATTATCCATTACATTAACCATTTCAGCCAGCACCTCTTTATCCAGAGGAGTTGTAGCGGCATTATCTAAATAGATTCTGTTCATTTTTTTTAATTCAATTTTAAGATTTCTTTGATATCCGAGATGATTTTTGAAGCCAGTCCTTCTGCAACAGTCTCGTTCTGGGCTTCGCTGTAAATCCGGATGATCGGTTCTGTGTTTGACCTTCTCAGGTGTACCCATTCATTGTCAAACTCAATTTTCAAACCATCAATGGTACTGCTTGGCTGGTTTTTATATTTTTCCTGCACCTTCAGCAATAAAGCATCAATATCCATTTCAGGTGTAAGCGTAATCTTATTTTTAGAAATATGATAATTCGGATAGCTGCTTCTCAGTAAAGAAATGGATTTTCCGAAGTTAGCCAGATGCGTCAGGAACAAAGCGATTCCCACCAGGGCATCTCTTCCATAATGTAATTCAGGATAAATAATCCCGCCATTGCCTTCTCCGCCAATAATCGCGTTGGTTTCTTTCATTTTGTTCACCACATTCACTTCTCCTACCGCTGCCGCATTGTAAGTACCTCCCGCTTTCTCCGTAACATCTCTCAGTGCACGGGTAGAAGAAAGGTTGGATACGGTATTTCCTGGTGTATGCTTTAAAACGTAATCCGCTACGGCAACCAATGTATATTCTTCTCCAAACATGGAACCGTCTTCGCAAACAAAGCACAAACGGTCTACATCCGGATCTACAACGATCCCCAGGTCTGCACCTTTGCTTTGCACAACTTTGGCTATTTCCGTCAGGTTCTCCGGAAGTGGTTCCGGGTTGTGCGGAAATTCACCGTTAGGTTCGCAGAACAACTCGTAAATAGTTTTTACGCCGAGTGCTTTCAATAAGGCAGGTACAAAGATCCCACCTGTGGAATTCACACAATCAATTGCAATTTTAAAATTTGCAGCTTTAATAGCCTCTACATCCACCAGTGGCAAGGCCAGGATGGCGTCTATATGCTTTTGAAGATAGGTGTCGTTCAACACAACTTTACCTAATTCATTAACGTCTGCAAAGTCAAAATCAGCACGCTCTGCCAGGTCAAGTACCTCTTTTCCATCAGCATCACTGATAAATTCGCCTTTACCGTTAAGCAGTTTTAAGGCATTCCACTGTTTTGGATTGTGGCTGGCTGTCAAAATAATACCACCACCTGCTTTTTCCAGGGGTACGGCAACTTCTACAGTTGGGGTAGTGCTCAGTCCAAGATCTATAACTTCGATGCCCAGGCCCTGTAAGGTTCCGATCACCAGGTTATTGACCATTTCACCAGATATACGGGCGTCGCGTCCAAGCACAATCTTTTTATTATTGGTTTTCGCAATAACCCAGGAGCCGTAGGCTGCCGTGAATTTTACAACATCAATTGGAGTTAACCCGTTTCCGGCAATTCCGCCGATGGTTCCTCTTATTCCAGAAATAGATTTTATCAGTGTCAATTTTTCGGTTTTTTATTGATCCAAAAATAAGAAAAATTTAAGT
>NZ_DATMRL010000343.1:0-16492 GCF_035566355.1 Pedobacter sp. | reverse complement strand
CAATACGAGTTTAACTGGGGCAATGCTCCGGTTTAATAATCCCAGCTTATATCACAATGTTGTTTTGCTCAATGATCAACTTCCAATACAAAGTCCCAAATTGTATTTGAAGAAGATATTTAAGGCATTGGCCATTAAAGTGATTACGTTAAGATGGATATTCAGTATGCTTTATGTATTTGCCAGAGCATCGAATAGAGATTTCGACGATGTACTGGCTGGTTTTACAAAGGGTTTCCCCGGTGCTGATGTCATGAAGAAAATCAGATACAGACCTTGCCACGCGAATTTAAAATTAATGGCAAGACGCGTCGGTCATTACCCTGTAGATGATACACAAAAAAGAAGAGAGCTTGCTTTGTCTATATTAGGCAATGTACCTGATGAAATGAAGATAGGTCGGCTTAATCTACATCATACTTATTGGGTGATTGCGATAGAATCACAAAATCGGGAACAGCTCATTAAAAATTTAAGAGCGCAGGGCTGCGATGCGACTGCAAAGGCATCAAGCTTGGTGAAAATGGAATCGACAGCGGCTTTTGATAAGGACGAACTTGATCTGGAGAAATTGGTTTATTTGCCTATTGATAAAGCAACAGGGAAAAAATTTGATGCCATGCATATGTCCAATTTTTAGTCGAAAACTGGACATGTCGCTATTATGTGTTCAGTTTTTGGGTAACCTTCTTAAGTTGTTCACAGAGTGGGAGAAATTTTGTTATGCAGATTGTTCTGTTTTTAATCAGAAAGTATCCTATACAATTCCAGATTCAGGTAATAAGTCCCCTTTCCAATTATCCGCTTTTCCAAAACTCCCATAGCCGACAACTCATCGAGGTATTTTCTGCCAGTATTTTCTGAGTACAAGCCTGCATCAACCAGATGTTTAACCTTTGTAAACGGTTGTGTAAATATTGCATTCACTAAACTTTCAGGACGTGTAATTTGGGTTTGCTCTACAATTGCCTGTAAAATAGCATCTTTGGCTGCAATAATATCATTGATCTTATTATAGGTAATATTAGATGTAACTTCAACAGCCTTTAGCATATAAATCAACCAGTTCTTCCAGCTTCCACGCTGCGTGATACCTGACAAGCCTGCATAATAGTCGTCTTTATTGTCCATAATATACTTACTCAGAAAAAGTATAGGATAATCTAAAAGCCCCTTACTTGTCAAATAATTAATATTAAATATCCTACCTGTACGACCATTTCCATCACGAAATGGATGTATCGCTTCAAATTGATAATGACCAATCGCCATTTTCAACAGTGGATCAATGGCATATCGATCATCGTCATTCAGGAATTCAATCAAGTTATCAAGCTTTTCTTCAACTATTCCCGTTCCTCTGGGGGGGGTATAAAAAACCTTACCCGCATTAGGTCCTGTTCCACCTTCCTTAATAACGATTTGAGCAATAGGTGTTCTGATTCCATCATTATATCCAGTTATAATTCGGTACATTTTTATAAAATAGTCCCTATCTAGAGTATAATTGTTTTCGAGATGTTTATGCCCCGTCCATAATGCTTCACGATAAAATAAAATTTCTTTAGCGGGTCCCGGTAGTTGCTGTATGTTTTCTTCGCTATATGCTTTATAAAGTTCATCGTCCGTCGTAAAAATATTCTCGATGGCACTAGAAGCTTTAGCCTCCTGTAAACTGATTGAGTTAATTAACATACCTTGATTTGGAATAGCAATACTTCTTCCTTGTAATCTTCCTAATGCTGCTTTAGCATTTACTAACTGCTTATACACATCAAGATCTTCGTAAAAGCTGGTATCAATAGGTAAATTAGGAATATTATTCCAAGGCTTATTTCTATCAGAATTGATTGGATAGCTCATAATACAAACATAACCATTTTGACCTTAAAATACACGACTTTTTAAGGTGAATCCATCAATTGGCATCAAAGTCAACTACGAAAACACCATTCACCTTAAAAAGAGGCTAATTTTAAGGTGAATGGTATTTTTCACCTTAAAATCAATTGACATTTTGATCTTTCACCTTAAAAATAGGCCAATTTTAAGGTGAACGGTATTTTTCACCTTAAATTAAGACAACGGGTAGCACGCGTCAAACGGCAGAGTTGTCGTTTCGAGAATTGAACTCGAACACTTTCGTATATTTATGAGCCAACCGTCAGTTTCAAAACTGACAATAAAATAAAATTATGAAGAACATTTATCTATGCTTTGTATTCATTTTGATTTCAGCCCAAATGGATTTATTTGCTCAAAACATCAAACATAAAGGCTATTACACTTATCAAGTAAGGGAAGAAAAGGGCGATTTAAACAATGATGGCAAAATGGACAAAATACTGGTAAAAATGGACACAATAGATGAAACAAGGCCATTAATACTGCAAATTTTTCTATCTCGTCCAAATGGAAAATTAACTTTAGCGGTATCTTCAACCAAAATAATTGAACCACAATATCCTGTTGAGAACCAGGGGAAACCTAATGAATATCAAATTCCAGATTTTTTCATTGAAAAAGGGATTTTAACCATGTGGAGTGAAATTAAAGGAGGAAATATTACTTACGATTTTAAATACCACAATGGCAATTTTGAACTAATTAACGTGAAAAAGTTAACTAATAACGCAACCAAAGGATATATTGACGAAAACACAATATTCACAGAAACTAGATTTAACTTAATTACAGGGCTCAGAACCGAAACTGATGAAAAATCAGGTTCAAAGAAAGCACTAAGTAAAAGGAAAAAAATAGTTTTAATCAGACCCTTACCAAAAATACAGGATTTCAAATTTTCCGATAAAAAATTATATTAATAAACCGAACGGCTAATGTTAAAGCCAACAGGAATTTTCTGGCGATAAAAATACCTTTATTCAGTTTATAAATTTCTATATGCAGAATAGAACTCAAATAATACTAAATCAATTTGCAGAGTCTTTGACTGAAACAGATCTTTATTTTAAAGACCTTATTGATAATTACTCAGGTTTTGGACGTTTAAAACCAATTTCAAAATTTATTTTAGACTTAAAAAAGAAAGGGGAAGATAGTTATTTCCGCTTCGGTACATCCATTCACAGACTATTGATTTCCCGATCGGTCCAACACAAATTAAGGCCAGATCAAAAATATATTATGATTGAAGCATATGATGAAAAATTTGAAGTAACATTTCGTGATGGAGAGAAAACATATAGGCAATATATGCTGGAAGATTTAAGTGATGAGAGGCTAACTAAGTTGCTAAAAACTTTAAAGCACACCCTAATAGACTGATGTAAGTTTTAAATTGGTTCAATCTACATTCTTCCTTATTTGAATTTCGCAAATAACCGATTGATTTGTCCAAACACTCCCCTCTATTCCTACCCGATATTTGTACCATAAATTCAAAGAAATCGACATGGAAAACAAAAATCAAATAGCACTGGTAACCGGCGGAAGCCGCGGATTAGGCAAAGACATGGCGCTTAGACTGGCCGAAAAAGGAATTAATGTTATTCTTACCTATAACAGTAAAGCAGATGATGCCCAGGAGGTTGTTCATCAAATACAGCAAAGTGGTCTAAAAGCGGTCGCCTTACAGTTAAATACCGGCGACATCAAAAGCTTCGCTGCGTTCATAGAACAGTTAAAAAGCATTTTGAAGGATACTTTTGGCACTGATCATCTGGATTTCCTGATTAACAACGCTGGTACCGGCCATCACGCTCCTATCAGCCAAACGACAGAAGAAGCTTTTGATGAATTGCTGAACATTCACTTTAAAGGGGTTTATTTCCTGACTCAAAACATCTTACCCATTTTGAATGATGGTGGTGGCATTGTTAATATCTCCTCAGGTCTGGCGCGTTTTGCTATGCCGGGTGCATCGGCCTATGCTTCTATGAAAGGCGCTATAGAGGTGTTTACCCGTTACCTGGCGAAAGAATTGGGTGCCCAAAAGATCCGCGCCAACGTTGTTGCTCCGGGGGCTATCGCTACCGATTTTAACGGCGGGCAGGTTCGTGATAATCCGCAGTTGAACGATGCGGTAAGCAGTGTAACGGCTATGGGTCGCCCGGGCGTTGCAGAGGATATTGGTGGTGTAGTGGCCTTTTTATGTACTGAGGATGCCAGATGGATAACCGGCCAAAGAATCGAAGTATCAGGTGGTATGCATGTATAGTTAAGCTTTAAATTTTGTAACTTGGGTTTGATTTCACTGATTGATTTGTGCAATATGAATGCAATCGGTGAAATCATTAATTAAAATAGACATGATCGGCAAGACATCATTAAATGAGTTTTATCAGGAAAGCGCTGCGCCGCTACCTACTGATATCGCCAAAGAAATAGGCCATTTTAATGTGTTTGTTACTGAGTCGCTGTTTGATAAAAAGACCGGTGCCCGGCAGATGCCTTACAGCCGCAGGGCCTATTATAAAATAAGCTGGATAAGAGGAAAAAGCAGGGCAGAGTACGCGGATAAAACTATTGATATCCCGGAAAGTGCCCTGCTTTTTGCTACGCCTAAAATTCCTTATAACTGGATCCCCGAAGAGGGCAACCAAACTGGCATGTTCTGTATTTTTACGGCCGATTTTCTGGCACAGGGAAAAACAGGTGCCGACCTGGATGATCTGCCTATATTTCAACCCGGACAGGTGCCGGTATTCCAGTTGGATCCGGAAGAAGTTAAGGAGATTGAATATATCTTTAAAAAGATGCACAAGGAGATTGCTTCCGATTATCGTTTTAAATATGATTTATTGCGCAATCTGGTGCTGGAACTGATCCATTACGGCCAGAAACTTCAGCCTGTATCTGTTGTTGAAGGTGCACATAATGCTTCCGACAGGATCTCGTCTTTATTTATCGAGTTGTTAGAAAGACAGTTCCCCATTGAATCACAGCATCAGCGTTTAAATCTTCGCACGGCAAAAGATTATGCAAACCGATTAGCAGTACATGTAAATCATCTCAACAAGGTACTGAAAGAGGTTACCGGCAATACCACTACCCAAGTCATTGCCAACCGCATTGTGCAGGAAGCTAAGATCTTGCTCAAACAAACCAACTGGAACATTGCCGAGATTTCTTACGCGCTGGGTTTTGATGATATTGCGCATTTTTCTAATTTCTTTAAGAAACAGACATCCGTAGCGCCCGTAGCGTTTAGGGTCCTATAAAACCAGTTTATATCTCACCGATCTCCCTGCTCCTTCTGGAGTAAAAATACCCCATTCATGAAGCTCCTGGAGGTCTCTGGTTGCTGTAGCCTTAGATATTTTGGTAATACTTATGTATTTCTTAGCCGTCATCCCACCTTCAAAACCATTAGCACCACTTTCTAACATACGCTGAATTACTTTTAACTGGCGCTCATTAAGTTGTTGAGCGTATTGATCAAAAAATTTCGCTTTTTTGAGTGTAAACTGTATCAGCTCTTTGGCATCTTTTTGTGCTTCTAATATCATCTCAGCAAAATAATTTAGCCAATCTGTGATATCTAAAGTCTTTTGTGCAAACTTGAGTTGATCGTAATATTTATTCTTGTCTTGCTCAATCGTTTTTGACATGGAAAGCAATGCAGGGCTTTTCAAGCCTTGAGAAAGTGTAAATTCAGCTAATGCACGTCCAATTCTACCATTGCCATCTTCAAAGGGGTGAATGCTTTCGAAATACAAATGTGCGATAGCCGACTTTAACAAAGCTTTGGAAAGATGATCCTTGACAGGTAATTCTGAGTTATGGTACCAGTCCATAAAACTTTCCATTTCGGCAGGTACATTTTCTGATGGCGGCGCTTCATAATGCACTACCTCTCTGCCGTAAGCACCCGAAACAACCTGCATAGGTTCTGTTCCTTTACGCCATTCGCCTGCGTTAATTTTTGGATCATATTCCATTAAAATTTTATGCCAGCTGAGGATTTTTTCGAGATTTAAATGTTGATGAATATCCTGATTAACTTCAAGCATCAGTTTTGCAACACCCGAAACTCTTTTATCTTTAACAATGATGGTAGGTTTTATACCTAAGTTATTTTTAATAGAAGACATTACGTCTTCCCTGCTCATATATTCTCCTTCAATTTCTGAAGTCTTAATGGCTTCTGAAATTAAAATTTCCAGCACAGTTTCTTGTTTAAGTTCTTCATTTAAACCTAAAACCAAACCGTTTACCAGGCCCAACTCTTGGGCAAACAAAATTGCTATTTCGTGCAATCTCTCTGCTTTATAAGTAAACCTGGGCCATTCTTTATGTTGCCAGTTATACATTTTGAGCCAATTAATTATATTAATCGGCTCAAATATAGCAAAATTATGAGCCGATTAGCTAAAATAATCGGCTCATCAGTAAATATTTCATCAATGATAGCTCAATAAAACACTATTCAGTTTGTCTTCCACTTCTTTTATGGCATGAACTGTTTTCATGAAAGAGTCTGGTGTAACCGATATGGAATCAATTCCTTCTCCTACCAGAAACTGCGCAAAATCCGGGTAATCGGATGGTCCTTGTCCACAGATACCCACTTTTACATTCATCTTTTTGGCAGATTTGATCAGGTTGGAGATCATCATTTTCACAGCATCATTCCGTTCGTTATACAAACCAGCCACCAGGGAAGAATCTCTGTCTAGCCCGAGTACCAATTGTGTAAGATCGTTTGAACCGATAGAAAACCCATCAATATGCAGGGCAAACTGTTCGGCCAGAATCACATTAGATGGAATTTCTGCCATTAAATAAACTTCCAGGCCATTCTCTCCACGTTTTAAACCATATTGGTTCATGACTTCATAAACCTGCAAAAGTTCGTTAACAGTTCTGCAAAATGGAATCATTACCACAACATTATCAAATCCCATAATTTCGCGGACTTTTTTAATGGCTTTACATTCCATTCCAAAGGCTTCCTTATAAGCCTCAGAATAATACCTGGATGCACCTCTCCAGCCTATCATTGGATTTTCTTCTCCGGGTTCAAAGTACTTACCTCCGGGCATATTGTAATACTCATTGGTTTTAAAGTCTGAAAAACGGACAATGACCTTGTTTGGATAATAGGCCGCAGCAATTTTTGCTACACCATAAGATAGCTTTTCAATAAAATAGGTCTCTTCGTCTGTGTAACCGGCAATTGTTGATGTAATATGTGCGGTTAAGGCTTCATCGTTTAACGTTTGGTGTTTGAGGAGCGCCATAGGGTGGATCTTGATGTAATTATTGATAATGAATTCCTCCCTGGCAAGCCCAACGCCTTTTGCAGGATAACTGGCATATTGAAAGGCAATATCGGGTGATCCGATGTTCATCATGACCGGGGTGTTGATTTCTGGCAGATCGGAAAGATCATGCTCAATCTTTGTAAATGAAACCCGCCCTTTATATACAATTCCAGCCTCTCCTTCTGCACAGGAAACGGTAATTTCCTTGCCTGTTTTTAGCATTTTTGTGGCATGATCACATCCTACTATAGCTGGTACGCCTAATTCTCTGGCTACAATGGCTGCGTGGCAGGTCCGTCCGCCTTTGTTGGTAATGATGGCTGAGGCTTTTTTCATGATGGGCTCCCAGTCGGGGTCTGTCATTTCTGTAACCATGATATCGCCCGGCAAGAAGTTGATTTCATGGATATGGTGCTTTTCAAGTCCTTGTAGGTTGTGTACCCGGCCAAAGGCAATTTTATCGCCAACGGCAATACCTTTTAACAAGATGTTTTGATGTCTGTTTACATCTGTAATGCGGTATTCTGTAATGTAATTTATCTCTTTAAGTGAATGAATGGTTTCTGGTCTTGCCTGTACAATATAAAGCTGCCCGGAGGCTCCATCTACTGCCCATTCTATGTCCATTGGGCACCATTTTCCTCTGAGCTTAGTGTAGTAATCTTCTATGATCATTACCCAATTGCTGAGTTGCAGGATCTGGTCATTTGTTAAGCAAAATCTGGAGGAATCTTCTGCTGGTGTTTCTATAACTGTTACGGCTGTTTCTCCGGCTCCGTAGATCATCTTCTCTTGTTTTTTGCCTAGTTTCTTTTCGATGATGGATGGAAATCCGTTTTTTAGCAGTGGTTTATATACAATAAATTCGTCGGGGTTAATGGCGCCTTGTACAATCAGTTCGCCCAGTCCATAGGAACCGTTGATAATTACGGCATCTTTAAAACCACTTTCGGTATCAATGGAAAAAGCGACTCCTGAAACACCTATGTCTGAACGTACCATTTTCTGTATGCATACAGAAAGGCCAACATTAAAATGGCCAAATTGGAAGGATTCTCTGTAACTGATTGCCCTGTTGGTGAACAATGATGCAAAGCAGTTTTTAATGGCGGTTAACAGGCGCTCTTCTCCTCTGATATTCAAATAAGTATCTTGCTGACCGGCAAAGGATGCATCGGGAAGATCTTCTGCGGTAGCTGATGAACGAACGGCAACGCCTATAGAGTAGTCGCCATATGGTCCCATGAGTTTTTGATAAGCTGTCAAAATTTCTGCCTCCATTTCTGCAGAAAATTTACCGTTTTGTATCAGTTGCCGGATCTGGTCGCCGCTTGAAGAGAGCATCTGCAGGTTATCAATATCTGAATGTTCAATAATGTCTCTTATTTTCTGATCCAGGTTGTTGTCTTTTATAAATTGAAAATAGGCGAAGCTTGTAAGAATAGACCCATCGGGTATTTTTACACCTAGTGGAGTCAGTTTTTGCAGCATCTCTCCAAGAGATGCGTTTTTTCCACCTACTAATTCGATGTCTCCAATTGAAGCTTCAATGAGCCCCATTGTAAATCTGTTCATGTTCATGGCTTAATTATCTTAAGCAAATGTAGAGGTCAAGCCAGATGTGCCTTTGTTATATATTAAGAGGAAATGATATTATATTCATAACTTTACTTACATTTTTACCATTTTATATTTATATAGTATAAATGAAGGAATTCTTTGGTCAGGTTTTAAAAGTTGAAAATTCAACGTTTACATTGGCAGATGCCAATATGTACCATGCTTTGAACAGTTTTCACAGCCACCAGGAAATGGAACTTATTTATGTTAAATCGGGCGAAGGGACTTTTTCTATCGGAGATACTTCCAAAAGGATTTCGGGCGACACCATGATTTTGATTGGCCCGAATGTGCCGCATATGTTCAAATTTGAGACCAACAGGTATTATGATTATGCGATGAAACATGCGAAACCGCCTGTGCCTTTGCAGTTGCTGACTTTGCATTTCGATCCAAATAAATTAGGTCATGATTTTTTAACGCTTCCGGAAAACAGGATCCTGAAGAACTTACTCATAGAAGCAAAGAAGGGTCTTCTGATCGATAAGGGTTTAAAGATGATTGTGGTTGACTATTTGTTAAAGATTGAAACCTCGCTTTATTATGAGCGCTTACCTTTATTGCTGCAGTTACTGAATAAAATTGGAGAGAGTGAGGAAATCTTGAATTTATCGGATTATAAGGACACCAACCTGTTTAAAAAGATTGATGAAACCAGGTTAACAATGATTTATCTTTTCACCATGGATAATTTCTACAAGGAAATTAAGCTGAAAGAGATTGCGGCTATTGTTCACATGGTGCCTAATGCGTTTTGTTATTATTTTAAATCACGTACGGGCAGAACTTATTTTGATTTTTTGATTGCGGTTAGAATTGAGCACGCCTGTAAGTTATTGAGGGAAAACAATGAGAGCATTACCTCGGTTTGCAACGAGTCTGGTTTTAGTAATTTGTCAAATTTTAACCGGTATTTTAAATTACAAACCGGTAAGTCGCCACTGGAATACCGCCGGACTTTTAGGCATTAAGGCCATTTATGACTTTATAAAAGAATCTATGACAGCGCTTAAAAGTCCTATTGCGATGCAAGCTGTAATTATACCCAACATAAAGGCCGCGAGGGCTTTTAAATAGCTTGCTATTTTCTTTTTATCAAAAAATTGCCCGATTGCCCAGGCACAATAGCCTGCTTCAACAACTCCAGAAGTTTTAGTCAGGTCTAGTTTTGTGATTCCTTCAAGAGCGGCAAAAACAGCCATGATCAGCATCCCCATTCCCACAACAAAACATAGTAGAATTAGCAGTTCAAAAAAATTGTATCCATATTTTTTAAAAAACAGCTTCAGCCAAAAAGCTATAAATAAGCCTAATACAATATTGGCATAACCGTAATGACTTTGTACCCAATCGAAAATTACACCTACGGTAGTTGATTTGGCCTCACTGTATTCAATATATTCCTTTTCGATATGGAAAAAATGGGCGATTATCGTATAGATTAAGGAAGTGATGATGATGAAGACAACCGGCTTTACCAGCCTGCTCCGGTCATCGGCAATAAACTCTTTGACGCTTTTTTCGGGCCTGATCAGTAATTCTTTTACGGTATATAATATACCCTTTTCGAAATGTAAAATATGCTGAATTTCGTGCAGGACATAATGACTGTCTACTCTTTTAACTTGTACAGGCTGGCCACAATTGCAGCAAAAATTGCCATTGATCGTGGTGCTACAATATTTGCAATTGATCATATCCATGGGCATTATTGCTTGTTTTGTTTGATCATTCCTCTTACAATAACAAAAACTGAGAAGAGAAAAGTTAATAAGTAAAGGACTCCCAGGGCTGGTTTTTTAAAACTCAGCTGTTCAAAATCTATTTCTTTATATACGGCTACCCCTAAGAGAAATGCAATCATCGCAAAAGGCAGCGATAATGTGCTTTTTTTACTTTCCATGCTTTTATTTTTAATTAAACCTCTACCTTAACTACGATAGGATTGTTTCCAACAAAAGTCAACACAAAAATATTTTCTAAGACTACACTTTAGTGTAAATTTGCTATTCATCTATTGCACCTAATGAAATCTAACGTTAACTCGAGCCTGCTGACTAAGAATCGGATTAAAAAAACATCTGAGGAGGATCACCTTCAGCAACAAGATTATTTGGAGGTGGTAAAGTCTTTTGCAAGGTTGACGTATGAAAGCGTGTATATTATCGATTATGAAAAGATGGGTTTTGAGTATGTTTCAGAAAACCCATTGTTTTTATGTGGATACTCTTCTGAGGAAGTGTTACAAATGGGCTATGAGTTCTATTTTAAAAACGTGCCTGAAAAGGATTTGGAACTACTGAACCTGATTAACGACGCTGGATTTGATTTTTTTGCAAAACTGCCTTCTGAGGAGAGAAAACAATATAGCATCACCTATGATTTTCATTTGGTTAACCGGGATGGCAAACAGATTCTTATTAATCATAAGCTGACTCCCTTATTTTTGACCAGCGATGAAAAGATCTGGAAATCGATGTGCATAGTTTCTATTGCGCACCATAAAAATGCGGGTAATGTTTATATCCATAAACAGGGTACTGACGAGACCTGGGAACTCAATACAGGGAATGGTATTTGGCGTAAGTCGGAGAAACCGAAACTGAGCAAAAGGGAAATAGAGATTTTGCGGCTGCATGCGCAGGGTTTAACGATTAACCAGATTGCCGAAAAGATTTTTGTTTCTTCTGATACGGTGAAGTATTACAGGAGGAGGATTTTTGAGCGTTTGGGTGTGAGTAATATGGTGGAAGCGCTTTCTTACGCGGTGAACAATAAAATGATTTGATTTTTTGTCGCAATACTGAGTATCGCGACAAAAATTAGTAAAATCTGTCGCGATACTCGATAATCTGTCGCGATACTGAGTATCGCGACAGATATTTCTTCTAGAATATCATTGATTCTGATCCTGAACGAATCCATCTAGATTTACATCTTCCAATACTACGTAAGCTCTCAGCCAGCTTTCTTCACTCAACATTCTCCACTTGTGTCCTGTTCCTTCAACGTCAGTCGCAATAAGTATATCTCCTGGATTTACCACAAAAGTACTTCCGTCTGTTACGGTAAATTCCAACGAACCTTGTAGGGTTAATACGTATTGGTTCCTTGGCGCAGCATGCCAGTCAAATTCGCGGTGTGCAGGGTCATCCTGCTGGAAAAAAGTATAAGATGTGGGAACATGCTGAAGTGTGGTTATTTTTCCCTTTTGAAAGGCTGATCCTCCATTTGGCGTGGTGTAAAGTTTGTATGCAATCATAAATATATTTTCAGCCGTAAAGATAAGTGTAAATGATCCTTCAGCTTAGATATTATTTGTAATGAAAAAGATCGACTATCTTACCATCAGACTTCTGCATTTCTAAATGTGGAACACCTCCATCTACGCCTTTATCAATGCTCCCCTCTACAACCCAAACATTTCCATTTTTTAAGGTTGCAACAAATGGTTTCTTTTTAAGAACCTTCTCCCCATAGACCCGAACGAACAGCATTTGCGCAATTTGAATATATTTCCTTAGACAAAAATTTGAATTATGGAAGTGAAGAATAAACCTGTTCATATGTTATTTATGAAGTTCTATTTTTTATAGATATTTTTTAATTCATTATAATCCAAAACAATGGGTTTCATATTCTTTTTATAAATGAATAGGCTCAATGAATCTTTCCTCTTTACAATGGAATCTCCTTTTTCAAAAAATTGCTTCCAATTGCTGTAGACTTCATAACGATATCCATTTCTTAACATTATTGTAAAAATGCGATGATTTGCTTTATCAAAGTAAATGGAGTCGATCTTCCCATTAAACGTCAAATCCCTGCTCTCTTTTAGAAACAATTGTTGCCTGTCTAAACCGAAAAAAGTATACCATAAAAAGCACGAACAAACAAAAACTATCGGTAAGCTCACAAGGAAACTAATAATCAACTTGTCTATCTTTTTCATTTATCACAATACAATTAAACTAACAACCTGTAATACTTAGAAAAGACAACTTTATTAAATTCATAATGGATATTATTATGTCCAAAAATAGCCAAAATGGATATAATAATATCCATTTTGATAACAGAATAGAATTGCTACATACAACCTCCTGCTATTCTTTATTCCTCTTCTGTAACATCATTCGCTATAAAAAGATAATCAGTCAATTCTCCTTCTACGGTTACGTTTTTCCCCGCAAAACTTTCCAGGTCAGAACATTCAAATGGATTGTCATCCTTCCGCTGAAGGAGGTAATCTCCTGTAGTGGTTTCCAGGTACACCGCATCATGCTCACTCTTAGAGCCTGTAGCAAAGGGTTTTAGAATGATTTTCCCAGTAAGTTTCATCATTTACCTGCTTAAGTATTCGCGGTAGCCCATGAACTGATTGTCGCGTTCTTTAACAACAAGGACTTTCAGATCACAAATTCCATTATCAAAGATACTTCCTTTTTGGAACACATGGTAGCGAACTTTCTGTTTACCAGCCAGATTGGGTATATTAAAGTTATGAGCAGCAATAGCGAAATCATTAGTAAATACTTCATCAACCTCAAAAACCGTTTTCAGATCTGCTACTCCAAATTTAACCAGGTTTTGGAGTGATGGAAACTCCAATAACGGGTTTTGAGATCTTGAATCACTGATCTTTTCGGTGTTGGGAATGGTTAGACCAAGATTGATACCTTTTGCCTGCAAGGTAATCCGCCTGTCTTCAATGGTATTCATTTGCTTAGGCTCTGGAGATTGTACAGGGTGTATGGAAGGGTCTCCAAGAATATGGAATTGTGCCAGGGTTTTCAATTCATGGAAATCGAGGGCTGGTCCGCTCACGCTGAGGAACTTTTGACGTGCAGACAGCAGCGCACTACCACTGGAAGAGCCATTCAAGACATTAATACTGAAGTACTGGCACATCAAATCTGCCAGGCCTTGCCCTGATGCAGGGCCATAGGCTACTGTAGAGCTGCCCATAAAGACCGCAGCTTTGTTTAACAGATAAGTGCTGGCCATGCCCATTCCTTTCCCTAAAGGAAGTAATTGTGCGCCGTAGCAGCATTCTGCAGATACAAAGGTTCCGGGACTAACCTTTCCAAACAGATCGGCCGGACGTAATGCTTCAGGATAACTGCCGCCTTTTTGTCCATAAAAACTCGGCCTGCTGAGTGCACCATGGAGGTTAAAGAAGTGAGGAAGGGCACCTATTTCGGAAGCGCTATAGCCGCCTGCCAGATCAGGTGGACTGATTTTCATCTGGAAAGCATTGCTAAAGGTATTTCGCAAACTGATCTGTGTGGATCCTGTCCAGACATCGGCAGAGATGGCGAAATAGTTTTTAAAAATATCCGGATCGGCGGGTACTGAAGTGTTGATGCTTTCGATGACTGTTTTTACATATTCAATGTCTCCAGTCCCTTCTTCCTGATCGTTTAAGGGCATATCAGGAATTCTACCAACTACACGCGTAGGACTGGTGAAGGCATTACAGTCAGTACTATAAGGGGAATCGCAGGCATAAGGAAGATCTGATGGAATAAGTGCATCTGGGTCACTGCCTGCAACACCTGGCTGGTGAAGCTGATTAACCAGCTGTTGAAAGGGAAAGATGTCCTGGGCGCCAAAAATAGCCAGATACTCCGGACTTTCTTTCCAATAGATCTGGTCTACAATATTCTTACAGGCCGCTTCATCAAAGGTTGCTGGAATGGGATAGCCATATTTCCCGGCGGTTGTCACATCATCGACATAAAGAATGAGCGTTGATAAACCCTTCGCAGCATCTGCGGCAACCAGGCTGCTAAATATGGTTTTAAGCTGGGTTATATTGGCCCCATATTTCTTTTTGAGTTTACCTTCAAGGGTAAGGACGATCTTCTTTGCCATCTCTATATCGTTATGGGGTTAGTTCAATTGAATTTACTTTTTAAAAATGCTTTTAGTGTTTTTGATGCCGCTAGATGTTCCATTACGGCATTTGTAAAGGCATCCCAATGGAGTGCGCTGATTTCGTTAAAGTCTACTTCATCATCGCCAATTTGCCGGGCGAGTTCCGGATAACTGTACAACAACTGCCATAACTCGGTATTGAACATGTCTAGTCTGGACTGTTGTTTTTCATCGGGTACTTCTTTAAATAGAGTATTTAAAATCGGGAACCAGGGTGAACTGTCTTCCGGGGTTTGCGCGATATCAGTTTTCACAGGCACTTTCAAGGCATCAGAAGCTTGTATAATTCCATTACCGAAATATTGGGAATAATCACCAAATCCAGGTTTAACGGTTTTTTTTGCTGTACTGAACAAGGCATTCCGAATCGCTTCGACGCGTTGCCAGGGTTCTGCTGCATCTAGTTCCTGGTGGTTCTTCTTATAATAAATGGCAGCAGCGGCTGCGATTTGTGGTGTTGCAGAAGAGGTTCCTGCACCGTTGAACTGTACTGTTCCGGTTGTGTAATTCGCCCAGAGTATATTGGGCGTGAAAGCAGCGAGTGCCTTTTGCATGTCTTTGGATGGCCCATAATTGCCCTGCATTTCATTGATCAGGCTGGTATAATAGGGTGCGTTGGTATAGGTTACTCCACAGGCGGCTATGACCCGATGGAAACGGGCCGGATAAACGACATGGCGGGTTGGCAGACCTGCAAAGTTATTTCCGGCAGCGGTTACAATGGTTATGCCTGCATCATAAGCCGCATTTACGGCATCTGCCCATGCTCTTGAGGGTGCACCTCCCATGCTCATGGATACCACATGAACCTGGGTTCCATTATGCACAAGGTCTGTCAGGTAATTCAGTGCTTGTGCAAAGGCGCTGGTTTTAAAGAGAATCACGGATTTAGAGATCCGGCAGCTGATCACCTCTGCAAAATAGGCTGCACCCAAATAATCATTAAACTCGCCGGTAGCTGTGGTCAGCTGGATTTTATCGCCAGCTAAAATACCTCCGGTTCCAGTACCATGATAGGGCTGTCTGAGCATGCCTTTGCTCCCAATATCCAGGGCTTTATCTGCTTGTTCGTCTTCTATAAAGTTCTGCTGATAAGGGTTGTCTCTTATCTTCTGCGGAATGGCAAAATGGTCCGTATAGCCAGTATCCAGATGACCTATACGAACAACGTAATCGTCAAGTTCGGCCACTTCCTTCCGGGCGCTTCCGAGTTGTGAATGGTCATCGTCAAGATGCCAGACCAGGTTTTGTGATGGTGGCCAGTCTGGGTCTACGTCATCTCCTTTGGCTTCGGTACCAAATGACTTGGCGGAGGTAGTATCGAAATGATCTGGCATTTTATCGTCTACCGTATATTCCTGCCACAGATCGGGTTCTATAAACCGGTAATTGGTGCCGGAGTTCAGAGCGGCATGGGCAAGATCCCAGGGATGTACTTCTACATCGTTCACAGCTGTTCTAACGGTCACCTTGGTGGTCAGTTCGGAATCTGCGGGCAGTTCTTTGGATTCAACAACTTGTTTAAACAGGGGTGCTGTTTTTTCCACCGGAATACCTGCGGCTTCCAGATCGGCCGCGATATCTGGCACTGTTTTCATCAGAGGATCCTGGCGGTATTCTATGATGAGTTCAATGGGTTCGTTGTATCTTTTCATAATTTCTACTACAATATCGCCATAATTATGTTTGCATAAAATAGCTAA
>NZ_DATMRL010000342.1:0-4888 GCF_035566355.1 Pedobacter sp. | reverse complement strand
TGTCGTGGCATCAATTTTAAAAATATCACCGGTAATCCATAAGATCAGCAATAAGATAAAAGCCGTTAGCATTAACCACTCATTACGGCTTACAGGCCCCATTTCTTTTAGTTTTTCAGAGGCCATCTGGGTTGCTCCATTGGTTTTTTTCAATTCCGGTGGATAGATCTTGTACAAGATATAAGGTATGGCGATTAAAGATATAATTCCCGGAATGATTGCTGCCCACATCCAGGACATCCAGGTGATGTCAATCCCAAGATCTTTTGCAAACTTCTGACACATCGGGTTACTTGCTGTTCCTGTAAGAAACATAGAGGAGGTGATCAGATTGATATTGTAACAGTTCAGAGTTAGATAAGAGCCTAGTTTCCGGTGCGTTTCGGGTTTATCTGGCATAGAACCGAAGTTAATAGCCATAGACTTCATAATTGGGTAAATAATCCCTCCTCCCCTTGCCGTGTTACTTGGAATAGCCGGGGCAAGTACCAAATCTGCCAGACCTAAGCCATAGCCCAGACCTAAAGAACTCCGTCCAAAAACGCGTATAAAGAGATAAGCAATACGACTGCCCAGACCGGTTTTAATAAACCCTCTTGCAATAAAGAAGGAAATCCCGATCAGCCAGATCACCTTATCACCAAAACTGCTCAGTGCCATCGAAATAGACTTTCCTGGATTGCCTGGTGCTAAAACGCCAGTAACGGCAACCAAAGCGATCGCGATCATGGACATCGTTCCCATGGAAGCCGCTTTTAAAATAATTCCAAGGATCGTACCGAGGAAAATGGCCAGTAAGTGCCAGGCTTCGGGTTTAACACCTTCCGGAACTGGAATAAACCAAATAATTAACCCAAAAATCAGGGTTACCAACATCATTTTGTAATTAATTTCTTTCATAAAAGGTAGTTTAAATAAGCGATTAAAAACGAGCCTGAACCTGGCAAATTAATCTGTTTCCGTTATATTGAGCTGTTCCTGGTATATTATTCTGGTAACGGTCTATAAGATATCCTGCCTGCACCCTAATGGCATAAGATTGCGCGAAAGATGCACTTACCATAGGAACATAACTGTTCCTGGCGTTTCCTTCTCTTTTAAAATCTGAATCCAGGTATTCATACCTGAAAGCAAACTCCACAGACTTTAAACGTGTATTCCTGATCTTACGCACCAAATTGGGTAATACATAAACACCCCTCATCTGATAATTACCAATAGAGCTTGGACTGGCTGCTGCAAAAAACATCTGGCTGTTAATTCCCTGTTTATATTCTGAAACCAATTCAAAACTCCAATCTTCATTCAAGGGCTTTTTATAGTCTACATCAAATCCATACGCCCAGATTTCTTTACGGGTATTGCTTCCATAACCACCATTCAGGCCAATCAGTAAACTCTTATCAAACTCCATCACTACTCTGGCGGGAACAATCTTACCATTGTCATTGTCCACCTGGTTCCTGTTGTTGCCATTAAAAACACCTATGGAATAAGTGAAAGGTACAGGACCATTTTTAACCGCTCCGGAAAAAGACGCGCCTAACTGGAAACTCTGCCAGCTGTTGGCTCCAAAAAGATAGTACTGGTTGGAATAGTCAATAGATCTTACAAAATCTACTGGATAATTGTCTTCCTGACCAAACTGAGGGCGAAACTGACCTACCTGAAAATTAACGTAATCATTTACACTGTATTTGATAAATGCATTTTCCAGGACTTTGTTCTGGGGGTTTCCGCTGAAATCTCCAAAGTTAACCAGGATGACTGCATTGATCCTGTCGTTCACTGCTGCATTCAGCTGCATCCTGGCACGTTTTACCAAAAAGGAATTTCCGGAAAATTGCTCGCCGGGCGCATGGTTGACGCCGTTAATGTCATTGTCTTTTGTAAAAGAATAAATGTACTGCGTTTGCAGCATACCTGAAAAGGTAATCTTTGTAACCGGAAGGTTAATGCTGATGGTCTTTTTTGTACTGTCTGCAGGATCATTCTGGCCCCAAAGCAGCGTTGGAAAAGCCAGACAGGAAAGCAAAGCAAAAAAGGTTTTTTTGGATTTTTTGTTGAAGGGATAGATGTTCTTCATGCAGTTGAGAGTTAGGTTACACCAGGTAATCGTAAAGCACTTTGTCACAAAATAACCAATTTTATATAATAAAAAAAGTGATTTCTATCACTATAGTATAACTAAAGCTATTTTTAGGAGTGATAAACACGGCTTGGTAAAGAATTCAACCAAGAAAATAATGCTGCATAAACTTCTTCTCTTACAGGTTTCCTGGACAGCACCACGTCATGCAGTGCGCCCTCAATGACAGTGACTTGGCAGTCTCCTTGTATACGGGCAGCCTCCCTGTCCATATCTTTAACATTCAGCACAGCGTCTCCGCTAAACATCCTGTCGCTCCACTTCTTTTCGCTGACAGATCTTAAAGAGTGAATGACCAAAAGCGGCTTTTCAATGCAGATGCCGGCCTTCATGCGCTTATGTCCAAGATGAATAGCTCTTACCCATCCACAATTGACCCTTGGCGCTACATTAGGTTTCCAAGCCAAATTGTACACCCATTCTCCATGAAAATCTTTATGCAAACTCAGGCCGTACAAAGGAGAAAAACCACCATCTACTTGAACATCCGGATGCCTCTTTCCCCACCAGGACACCAATGGAATTCCTATGCTTTTCTCCAAAAACCCCAAACTCATATCCCAAAACGGGCTATTCAGAAATACAGCATGAAACAATTCACTGCTTATATTTTTGGCCGTATAAAGAGAAGCAATCAATCCGCCGGTTGAATGTCCGCTTAAAAGCACAAAGGTATTTCCTTCTTTCTTAAGAAGAGCTAATGCAAAGTTGATATCTGCATCATATTCTGCAAGATCCCGCACATTATTCATCTTTTGATGTGGAAGAAAGGATCGTCCATATTTTCTGAGATCCAAAGCATAAAAGTTATAACCGTTCTGAATATATTGCCCGGCCATCTCTGTCTGAAAGAAATAATCATTGAAGCCATGTATATAGAGAACAGCCAATGAACTCTTTTGCGGACAGCATTTCCGGATTATTGTTCCCACTACCTTTCCTTCATAATCATCTGGCTGGAGAAAAGTTAACGCTTCAAAACCCTGTCCTAAAACGTCTGGATGATAACCCTGGTCTAAATTCAGATCCATAAAAGAGCTTTTAAAATGAATAAATATTGCAATATATTAACTATTCATAAGATTAAATGGTTCTAAATTTGTTATTTTGAATAACAGAACAATCTACATCGAAAATTAAACTCATATGTCAAAAAACGAGGACAAAGAGATCCAGAACATTCTATCTATAGATATTGGCGGTTCAAACATCAAATCATGTCTCTTAAGCCCTCAGGGTGAGGCACTTTCAGAATACACAAAGTTACCTACCCCTGCAGAATCTACCCCCGAGGCCGTTTTAACAGTGATTAAACAACTGGCTGCCACTATGGGCACCTTTGGTAAAGTCTCGGTAGGTTTTCCTGGTTATACGAAATCTGGCGTTGTATATACTGCTCCTAATCTGGAAAAAGGCAAATGGGACAAGATAGAATTTGCGCAGATGGTCAGCAATCTTTTAGATAAGCCTGTTCGCCTGATCAACGATGCAGATCAACAGGGTCTTGGTCTTGTAGATGGTAAAGGTTTTGAAATTGTACTCACTTTTGGAACCGGGTTAGGAACAGCCTTGTTATTTGATGGTGAACTACTTCCACACCTGGAACTTTCCCATCTTCCTATTCATAAAGACAAAGATTATGATGACTATGTTGGAGACAAAGCGCTTAAAAAACATGGGGATAAAGAATGGAAAGAACGTGTTCAACGCGTAATTGACATTTACAAGACCGTTTTCAACTACGACAAACTCTACCTTGGCGGTGGAAATGCAAAATTTATAGATCTGAAACTTGATGATAACGTCGTTATTGCTTCTAACAGGGAAGGTATAAAAGGCGGCGCAAAGCTTTGGAAAGCTGCAGAAAAATATCAGATCGTTACCGTTAATCCAAATAAATAAGCACCCTACTAAAATATAAACAACAGAACAATGAAACAATTCACTTTAGGAATGATAGGCCTGGGCACAATGGGTCGCAACCTATTACTTAACATGGCCGACAATGGTTTTCAGGTAACCGGATATGATAAGGATCCCAAGATGCTGAAGAAACTTGAAGAGGATGGTAAAGCACATGATCTTAAAGGCTTTGCATCATTAGAAGATTTTATACAAAGCCTGGAGTTGCCAAGAAGGGTGATGTTATTGGTTCCTGCGGGTCCGATTGTTGACAGCGTAATCCAGGAGCTGGTTCCCTTGCTGAGCAAAGGTGATATGATCATTGACAGTGGGAACTCTCACTTTACAGATACCAGCAGAAGAGCGGATGAATTGTCAAAACAAGGTATCCACTTCTTCGGAATGGGAATTTCAGGTGGAGAAGAAGGTGCACGTTTTGGCCCGAGCATGATGCCAGGTGGAGATAAACAAGCCTATAATGCAGTAAAACCTATACTGGAAGCAGTTTCTGCGAAAGTAAACGGCGATCCATGTGTAACTTATATCGGTCCTGGTGCTTCAGGTCACTTTGTTAAAATGGTTCATAATGGTATTGAGTATGCGATGATGCAGGTGCTTGCCGAAACCTATGCTTTGTTAAAACATAGCCTGGGTTACAGCAATGAGCAAATCTATGCCACTTTTGATAAATGGAACAATGGCCGTTTAAAGTCTTTCCTGCTGGAAGTTACAAAAGATATTTTTAAAGTAAAAGATCCTAAAACAGGTAACCTTTTACTGGATATGATCAAGGATGAAGCAAAATCTAAGGGTACTGGTAAATGGACTTCACAGGTA
>NZ_DATMRL010000341.1:0-5491 GCF_035566355.1 Pedobacter sp. | reverse complement strand
AACTTGCAATGGAAAAAGAGTTATTTTGGAGATGCCAGAGCACAACATTTGTCTCAAACTGTTCTTAATGCCATCCAAAGTCCAGTAGAAATGGCCTCCAGTATACCTGCAGTTTTAGCCCGGCTCAATCAATCTGACGGTTATAAAAAGCAGTTTAAAAAGGTATTTGGAACAGAAGACATCACTGAAGAGAAGCTCAAAAAGGTACTTGTAGATTACCTGCAAACGTTAGTCACTTCCAATTCCAGATACGATCTGTATTCCAGAAAAGAAAGTCTGGACTATACCCAGGAAGAACACAAAGGGCTTATGATATTCAGGCAGAAATGCAGTCCCTGCCATGCCGGCGAATTATTTACCGATGAAAGTTTAAGAAACGCCGGTACAGGAACAGCTGCAGATCAAGGTCTTGGTCAACTTACAAAAAAGCCGGAAGATATGGGAAAGTTCAAAGTACCCAGTCTTCGAAATATAGCGCTAACCGCCCCATATATGCACGATGGCAGATTTAGTACCTTAATGGAAGTATTGAACCATTACAGCAACGGACTGAATAATGCCAAAGGTTTAGACAGTTCTTTGTACACACGGGGCAAAGCAGGGATTCCATTAAGTAACAAGGAAAAAAAAGAACTCGTTCACTTTCTGTTCACGCTCACCGATACCCAATTTATACGACAGGGCAATTACTGAAACTCTTGTATCAGCTAAACGGCTATGCTGTTTTTTCCCACGCTCAGCCCTTAAAATCCGTATTCAAAATGATAATCCCCTGAACCCCGGCTCAGTTGAAGATCCTTTCCTGCAGCATTTGAAGCTTCCGTTTTAAGACTCACCCCATTTTCCTTTACTTCCTTTTGTGCCGCCTTTGGCAATAACAAACTTGCCGTGGTATTGGCAGGAATAGAAATGTCCAGTATTATTTTTCCATTTTCAATTTTCCATTCCGATTTAATCAATCCGTAAGGCGTCATTAAAGTTCCTTTTGCCGACGTTAATTTCCCCCCTGGTTCGGGAGCAATCATAAACTGCTTATAGCCCGGGGCCGAAAGTTTAATACCTGCAATATGACTGTACATCCATTCTCCGATAGCACCATAAGCATAATGATTAAAAGAATTCATTCCATCATTCTGGAAGGTCCCATCCTCCTTAATTCCATCCCATCTTTCCCAAATCGTTGTTGCCCCCATTTTTACCGGATATAGCCAGGAAGGATAACTTTCCTGAAACAAGAGCTTATAAGCCACATCTGTATAACCAAAACGACTCAAAACCTGGCATAAGTAAGGTGTACCCAGGAAACCAGTTGTAAGATGGTTACCATAGGATTCCACATTTCTAACCAGGCGTTCCGCGGCCTGGGCCCTTAATGCTTCAGGGAGCATATCAAAATGAAGCGCAAGTACATAAGCCGTCTGCGTTCCCGACACCAGCCTTCCCGTACTGGTCATATATTCCCTCTGAAAAGCAGCTTTTATTTTCGCTAATAAAGCGGTATAAACTTCAACATCTTCTTTTTTACCCAAAACCTTTGCTGTATTAATTAAAAGCTGGGTAGAATGCGCAAAGAAAGTCTGTGCAATCAGGTATTTATCCGTTACAGCAGACCGGCCTTCCGTATCATCGTTAGGCCTGTAGAAAAGCCAGTCGCCAAAATGAAAACCGGTCGCCCAAAGGTCATTCCTAGATTGCGCAATCATATACCCCTCCCAGGCTTTCATACTGGCATATTGCTCCTCTAAAATCCGCTTGTCACCATAATTCTCGTACATTCCCCAAGGTATAATGGTAGAAGCATCTGCCCAGCCGGTTGCACCGCCTTGCCCGCTCCCCAATACATTCGGTATCACATGAGGCACACTTCCATCTGCATACTGATCAGCAGCCAGATCTTTAAGCCACTTGGTAAAAAAACCGGCCACATCCATATTGTAAGCAGCCGTACTAAAAAAGGCCTGAGCATCCCCTGTCCAGCCCAATCGTTCATCTCTTTGCGGGCAATCTGTCGGCACATCTAAAAAATTTCCTTTCTGACCCCAAAGTATATTGCGCTGCAATTTGTTCAGTAAAGTATCTGAAGTTACAAATGTACCATTCTGCTTCATGTCAGAATACAAAGCGATTGCTGTCAAAGCAGAAGGCTCCAAAACCCCAGGATATCCTTCTATTTTAATATATCTGAATCCATGATAAGTAAAATGCGGTTCAAAAACCTGCGTTCCTTCTCCATTGAGCACATAAGTGTTTTGAGATTTTGCACTCCGGAGATTCTGTGTATAAAAATTACCTTCCTTATCTAAAACCTCCGCGTGGCTAATGGTGATCCTGGTTCCAGCCGGTCCGGAAGCTTTAATTTGTTCCCAGCCCACCAGGTTCTGCCCAAAATCAGCAACAGTTTCCCCTTTAGGCGTTTTAAATATCCGGATCGCTTTAAACTGTTCGTGCTTTTTTACCGGTGGAGAAACCGTACCCAATAGTGGAACCGCATCATGTTTAAAAACACGCCCATCCAACCATCCCTTGAGCACTCTTCTGGAATCATACACTTCCCCATCGTAAATACCAGAGGAAAGAATCGCCCCATACTGATATTTCCAGCCGCTATCCGTTTTCAAAGTTTCTTTGCTGCCATCCGCATATTCCACCACAATCTGCAGCAAAAATGCCCTTTGATCTCCATAGTACTTCTGCTGGCCATCAAATCCAATCCTTCCTTTATACCACCCGTCGCCCAAAACAATACCAATCGCATTGTTTCCTTTCTTCAACAGAGCACTAAGATCATAAGCCTGATACTGTAGCCGGTTTTTATAACTGGTCCAGCCAGGTGCAAAATAATGATCTCCAACCCTTGAACCATTGATATGAGCTTCATACAAACCATTAGCCGTTAAATAAGCTGTTGCCCTGCGGATAGGTTTGGTGATCTGAATATCCTTTCTGAAATAAGGACTCGCTTTTGAAGTATCCTTACCCTCTACCGTAATCCATTCTGAGGTCCAGTCTGCAGCTTTAAGCCCCATTTGCCAGAAATGAACCGCAGACCAGGCCGACGTATTTCCATGGTTATCTCTTACCCTTACCTGCCAGAAATACCGGGTATCCGATTGTAATGCCGGACCACCATAATTGACCAGAACAGACTGACCTGTTTGTCGCGTCCCGCTAGTCCAAAACATTTCCTTTCCGGCTTTAAGCTTTACACTGTCTGTACCCACCCTGAGCTCATAGCTGGCTTGCAAAGTATTTTTCAGAGAAGTAGACAAGGCCCAGCTAAACCGCGGAACAGCACTATCTAAACCTATAGGATTATATTGATACTCTACGGTTTGATTTTTAACCGCCAGTTTCTGCGCAAAACTGTTTACGCTGAATAAAACCAGGACAACAAGAAAGAAACTATGTTTTAGCAAAAGATTCATGAGAACAAGAAATTTGGTTAGAAAATACAAGTATGCAAAGTATTTATGGAATTGGCATCCTGTACTGTAGGCCTGCTGTAATTCTAATTTATTAAGTTATCATTTTATATATATCTTGTATCAAAAAGCGTCAGGATTAACATTTATTTTTATGGAAAAGCGAATTACTCACTGTATAAATAGCTTATTGATCACCTTACTCAGTTTGACCATCAGCCTGAATACAGCACAAAGTCAAATCAAAAACTTCAATAAGAATGGCAGACAGATCACACGATTCAGCACCGTGGGCGATGCAGTAGATGCACATGACGGAGAAATAGCCCATTTTAACGGCATTTATTATTTATATGGTACAAGTTATGACTGTGGCTTTCAATGGGGCAATAAAACAGCTCCATTTTGCGGATTTAAAGTCTATTCATCAAAAGACCTGATGAACTGGGAAGACCGGGGCTTTTTGTTTAACGCCAATACCAAAGTCTGGCAATCCAGGTGTGATGGTAAAACATACGGCTGTTTCCGTCCGCATGTACTCTACAATAAAAAGACGAAATTATATGTATTGTGGATCAATGTTTACGACAACCGCATAGGTTATCGCGTATTCACGAGCAAATCACCCGTTGGACCATTTAAGGAAGTTGAAGAACCAAACTTAGCCGTAAATCACGATATGCCTGCAGCCGGATTAAACAATGGCGACCATGACCTTTTTGTAGATGACGACGGCACAGCTTATTTAGCCTACACAGATTGGCGCGCCAAAGGTTCAATTATAATAGAAAAACTCAGCCCAGACTATCTGACAGGAACAGGAGAACATGTCAAATCCGTAACCAGCGGTGAAACAGAAGCCCCCGGGTTATTTAAAAGAAATGGTATTTATTATGTTGTTTATTCCGATCCCAACTGCGGATATTGTGCCGGTACCGGAACCTCTTACCGCACAGCACCCACTGCTTTAGGCCCCTGGTCGGCCGCTAAAAAGATCAGCGACAACTCCTGCGGAGGACAGCCCTCTTTCGTTTCGACCATTAAGATCAATTCAGAAACCGTGTATTTATACGGAAGCGATTTATGGAACAATGCCGCTAAAAACGAAGCATTAGCCAATTTCTACTGGGCACCGCTCACCTTTGCAGCAGATGGCTCTATCCAGCCCTTACAATGCTATGAAGTGTACAAATCACCAAAAGCCTCCTCTTTACCAAAAACCAAATATCTCGACAGTTCTTCCGGTATTGAAGACTTTAGCACCAAATGTGATATAGGCAAACAAATACAAAGATCGCAATCATTCACCGCTAGCCGTTCAGGAAAACTCATTGAGGTAACCATTACATCCTACAAAACCGGTACACCAGATGCGGGCCTGACGGTTGAAGTTTACCCCTCCGACGCAACGAACAAGCCCACAGGCAAAGCGTTATACACTAAACTGATCCCCCCAGACGCTATTGGCTGGTCGGCAAAGAATATACGCATTACGCCTAACCTGCAGGTTGATAAAGGGCAGCAGTACGCTGTTGTACTCCGTTCAAATTCTTCATCAGACTGTTACGGCTTCGCCTTCAACGATTTTGGCTCTTATTCAGGAGGAAAAGCCACCATAAGCACAGACAACGGAAAGACATTCAACGTTGAAGAAAACAGAACATTGAAGTTCCAGACCTTTATAAAAAATTAAAACCTTTCCGCTCCTTTCTATTTTCTCATTTTGCTATCAACAAACTCCCATTCGTTAATATGCGCAGTCTGATGTTCTTTTTTTACAATTGCGTCCAGACGTTTAATAACATCCGGATGCTGAGCCGCCACATTATTGTTCTCAGACCGGTCATTCTGTAAATCAAATAACATCCAGGCTGCACCAGGGTTCTTCCGCATATTCAATTTTACACCTTTCCACTTGCCCATGCGAACAGCCAGTTGCCCACCCTTTTCAGGATACTCAAAATATAAAAAATCATGTTTCTTTTGTGACTTATGGCTACTGGTTAAGGTTGGCAGTAAAGAGATACCATCTGTAGGATTCATTTTTGCCCCGGTCATATCCGCAAAAG
>NZ_DATMRL010000340.1:0-14361 GCF_035566355.1 Pedobacter sp. | reverse complement strand
AAATTCACGGGCGAGAGCATGATGATTTGGTGTGTTTTTCTCAGGAAAAATACACAATGTAGAGTCCCCGTTGCCCTCTTTCATGTCTCCAAGGACCTGGTCGTACGTGCGATTTTCTTTAATGATATAGAATAGGTGTTTAATGGGTGATTTTTGTCCCCCTTTAGTCGGAATGATCAGGTCATCGTTCCCTGGAGCTTTCAATTCTTTTTGCAAGGTAAAGGGAGAATTGGTATAGACCTGTGCAGAATATGCTTTTAGTTTTGCTTCATCCGGAAAGTCTACAAAGGATAATGTTCCCTTAAAAAGCCCCCCAATATATTGGACATCTTTTTTTTCTGTAGAACCTTTCTGATAATCACTGTCGTCCTTTTTAATGGGTTGTGGACCATTAGGATTCGCCATAGAAGAGAATCCCTTTCCATTAGAAACCAAGATCTTGTTTTCAACAGTTTTTAAACTGGTTGGATACCATCCCGTAGGGATGAATCCTTTGCTTGTGCTCTTTCCTGGCCTGCTCACATCAAAAACCGCAAGACAGTTATTGTCTGCATTGGCAATATATAATGTTTTACCATTTGGAGATAAAGCCAAACCATTTGTTGTTGAACCGGTTAATTTTGTTGGATACAAAGAGGCTGAAATGGATTCAACAGACTTTCTTATCCGAAGATCTATGACGGTAACGGAGTTTGAGTTTGCATTAGCTACAAACAGATATTTTCCATTTTTGCTGAGCAGTAATTCGTTTGGATGGCTTTCTGTCGGTATTTCTCCGCTCAATGTTCCGGTTTTGGTGTCATAAACAGCAACCTTGTCACCACCCCATAATGAGATATATAACTCTGATCTATCAGCAGACAAAATGCAACCGTATGCTTCGTGGCCCAACTCAATCTTTTTTTGAACTTTCCTGGTCAAAAGATCTATGATATAAAGAGAATTATCTTCTTTGGTTACCGTATATAAAAGATGTCTTGAATCGTCCACCTCAATACCTGTAGGACTGATTTTATTCTTAGGCCATGCTTTTCCCAGGGAAAGGGTATCTGGCTTTTCAAATTTGTTGTTTTTTAGAGGGTAAGCCAGAATGATATTGTCGTTTCCTCCCGATACATACAATCTTTTATCATTGCCGCTAAACTTCAGGCCATACCATGATTTACCAATACTTATCTCATCCAGTAGCTGTTCTGTTGCAGGATCGATAAGTTGAAGGCTTTGTTTCCCTTGTCCATTGTTGGTTACTGCAAGGAGTTGCTTGGAGTGGGACAGTTGAATATTTAAGGGGAGATCGCCTAATTTAAGAGATCTTCCTGCCGGAGTCAATGACCAGCCATTAGGCAACAGTATTTTATCTGCAGAAGGGTTGTTGGTTGGAACTTGCGCCCAGGCATTGTTTAATAATGCATAAATAGCAAGACAGATGAATAATCCGGACTTTAAATTCATTGGAAAATGATTTACGAACTATAAAGATAGATAAATGCCGAGCTTAACGGATATCTGAATTAAAACTTAACAAAAAGTTATTATAGAAGGGCATGAAGGCGTTCTGCTGCCATTACAAAAGAGATTCCAAATACGGCCGAAGACAGAAAGAATGTCCAGTCCCATTTCTTTATTTTGATGATCCAGATCAGTATAAAGGAAACGATTAATGTTCCCGCAACGATGATGACCTGACCAAACTCAAGACCTATATTGAAGGCAAATAATTCGGCTATAATACTTGAACTTTTTCCTAGAATCGTTTTCAGGTAATTGGAAAATCCCATACCATGGATTAATCCAAAGAACAAAGTAAGAATGTATTTAAACTGAACTCCATTCTTCTTAGGCTTTTTGTTCAGGATATTGGAGGCTGACGTGATCAGTATAGTAAGCGGGATTAAAAATTCGACCAGGGGAGTATTAATGTGTATATAGTTAAGCACACTTAATGCTAATGTAATGCTATGGCCAACCGTAAAAGCGGTCACAAGGATCAATACTTTTTTCCATTCAGAAATGCTATAGGTACCACACAGAACCATCACAAATAGGATATGATCGTATCCGCGCCAGTCAAGAATATGCTGCCAGCCCAGCTGAAAGTAAAGAGAAAAATCTTGCATGAATTACCAAATTCGTAATTAAAATTAAATTAAACAAGAAAATGTTTAATTACAAGTTGCTTTTTAGACGGAGATAATAAGTGCCTTTGGCAAAAAAAAACGTGCCTCAATAAAAGGCACGTTTTTTTATATCTTAAATGATTTATTGGTATTGAATATAAATCGGCTTTGGTTTTAATTTTAACAATTCTTCTGGAGTCATCATCTTGTTTGGAGCTTTTTTCAAATCATTCTTGTAGAACAATTTGAAGCCGGTAAACTGTACCGGTTCAGAAAAGATAAAGTGACGGTAAGTTCCTTTTTTCAGTTCAGGTTCTCCCCATCCGTCCATGTGCATCACAATCTGAACTTCAGGACGTAATTTTATGTTTTGGTAATTTGTTACCATTTTTTTAGTAAAACGGTGAACAGTAAATACTTTTGGAGGAAGATTGTGCTTTTTAACAATATCGGCAAGGTATTGAGAAACATAATTGATATCTGCCGCATCATAAGTGCCTATTTTTTTGCCTGGAAGAGATCCGTCTTTCATCGAAAATTCCGGATCTATACCCAAATGTACAAAGGGAAGTTCGAGGTACTTTTCAATATGTGGCAATTCTGCTCTGATGTTACTTAGCGCTACCTGGAGATCTAAAAATACAATCGTATTTGGACGCATCCTGGCAATACTTAAAACAGAATCAATTTGTTTATTTGCCATACGGTTAATGTACTTTCCGTCTTTACCCGGAGTACCGCTTGCTACGGCAGCAATATAATGAAGGCCCGGTTGTACAGGAGTAGTTGGATCGGCTTTTTCCCAGTGTTTTACCTCTTGGTCAAGTCTTCTCCACATTTCTTTAGGTGCATATTCTCCAAGAGCACCCATTTTTTTAGAATGCAGGTTGCCATAATAAACCACAATCCTTTTAAAAGGTAATATTGCTCCGGCCAGAGGATAAGGCTGTTTTTTTACCGGCCATTTGCCGGTCGTATCTCCATTAGCCAATTCTTTCAGTATAGCGTTATATTTAGCCGTATCAATAGGCTTCCGTTCTATTTCTTTCTGAATTTTTGTGGTGTCCTCTCCGGCAGCAGAGGCTGTTTTAGTTTGTCCGTTTGCTTTTTTAGCATCTGAATTGCAATTGGCAAATAATCCAATCGTTAGTATTCCAATTAAGAATGTTCCCGCTAGGTAAGGTAGTTTCATGCTACAAAAATACACAATCATCTGACTTCTCCTAATTCAATTACGCAGTGTGTTTGCTGAGGTCATCCGTGTTCAGAAAAGTAAAACAAAGTATATCCAATCTGGTTATTTAATCTGTGTATATAAATGTGTTAGGAATAAGGTGCCCGTAGTTCAGTTTGGGCACCTTATTTATGAATATGTAATCAAATTTAAAAACTGTTGAATTTACCGAATACACCTAAAGGCAGTTTAATACCCGAGGTAGCCTGTAAATACAATTCACCAGTTTCCAGATTTCTAACCTGAGGAAAGGAAGTTTTGATCAGGTTTTCCACAATAACAGAAGAGAAACCAAGAGAATAGGTATTCAGGATTAGGAAATGTTCTTTTTCATCCAGGAGCTGCACTACATCCTGCATCATTTCCTGGATATGATCTTCCAGTTTCCACTTCTCTCCGTTTGGCCCATGACCAAAAGCTGGCGGATCAAGAATAATCCCGTTATATTTTTTGCCCCGCTTTAATTCCCTTTTTACAAATTTAAGCGCATCTTCTACCACCCAGCGCACATCGCTCAATTTAGAAAGTTCCTGATTTTCATTTGCCCAGTTAACAACTTGTTTAATGGAGTCTACGTGAGTTGTGTCTGCTCCGGCGGCTTTAGCAATCAAAGAGGCAGCTCCGGTATAAGCAAATAGATTTAGGACTTTGGGTACAGGTGTTTTGAATTTTTTAACACAAGAGGAAATATAGTCCCAGTTCACAGCCTGCTCTGGAAATACCCCCACATGCTTAAAGGAAGTTAGTCCTAAGCGGAGGTTGATCGTTACATCATCATTCTTATATTCCACATTCCATCGTTCAGGCAGTTGTTGTGCACTCTTTATCCACTCACCAGTAGTAGCTGTACGACCTTTAAACCTAATGTGTGTCTGTTTCTTCCAGGCTTGCTCTGAAAGCGTTTTTTTCCATACAGCCTGGGGCTCGGGTCTGCACAAGATCAGGTTACCAAAGCGTTCCAGCTTTTCAAAGTCACCACAATCAATCAACTCATAATCTTTCCAGTGTGTGGGGGTTAATAAGCTTATCATAAATGTATTTGTCAATAATTATCTTAAAATTTCTCTTTCGCCGCTTTCATAAACCGACTGGCAAAAACGAAATCATTGAGTTCCTGGATATCCGTGTGGGCAATTTCTTTGTTAGAGCCTTCCCAGAATTTTTTACCTTCATGAAGGAACATTATATAGTCTCCAATTCCCATTACGGAGTTCATATCGTGCGTAACTACAATCGTTGTTGTATTGTATTCTTCGGTCAACTCCTTGATCAGCTCATCAATTACGATAGACGTTTTTGGATCCAATCCTGAATTGGGTTCGTCGCAGAACAAATATTTTGGGTTCATGGCGATCGCTCTCGCAATCCCTACACGCTTTTTCATTCCTCCGGAAAGCTCTGCGGGGAAAAGTTTGTTTTTCCCTTCCAGGTTTACCCTGTCCAGACAAAAATTAACACGGTCCAGTTTCTCACTTCTCGGTTGTTCGGTAAACATATTTAGAGGAAACATAATATTCTCCTCTACCGTCATAGAATCAAAAAGCGCAGAGCCCTGGAAAAGCATTCCAATCTCTTTCCTGATTTCTATACGCTCTTCAAAACTCATTTGGGTAAATTCTCTGCCATCATACTCCACAGAACCCGTTTCCGGATGGTGTAATCCGATCATGCATTTCAGAAGTGTTGTTTTACCAGAACCTGAGCCACCTATGATCAGATTAGTTACCCCAGCTTCGAATTTTCCCGAAATACCTTTTAATACATGGTTCTCGCCGAAAGATTTGTGGATGTCTTTGATTTCGATCATAATAAAAGTTGAGTTACAATATAATCACAGGCCAGTATCGCTATACAGCTTACTACAACAGCTCTTGTACTTGCCTGTGCTACCTCAAGTGCACCACCTTTAACATAAAAACCTTCATAAGCAGGTACCGAGGTAATAATGAAACCAAATACGAATGCCTTAACTAGAGAAACGGTAATGGTATAAGGATTAAAGTCTGTAGTGATTCCCTGAATATACTCAGCAGGAGATACCGCCCCGGATAATGTTCCACCAATATAACCACCGGTAATGCTCAATACCATGGCAAAGATCACGAGTAAAGGTACCATAGTGATACCCGCAAGGATCTTGGGTAAGATGAGGTATCCAGGGGAATTTATTCCCATAATTTCCAGTGCATCAATCTGTTCAGTAACCCTCATTGTCCCGATTTCTGAAGAAATCGCCGATCCGATTTTGCCTGCCAGAACAATGGCACTGATCGTTGGGCTTAATTCCAGAATACTGGAATCCCGGGTTACAGAACCAATCACCGTTTTTGGAATAAAATCGCTCACCAGCTGGAAAGCAATCTGAAGTGTCATTACAGCTCCGATAAAGGTTGCAATGATACTGATCAGACCCAGAGAACCAACTCCGATAAAGTCCATCTGCTGAAAAACAGCTTTCATATAGATCTTTGTCTTCTCAGGTTTTCTAAATACGGCCTTTAACAGGAGGATATACTTGCCAAAGTTTGTGAAATTCATTTATAGAAGATTAAGCGGATTGTAAATACAATATTAATACAAAGAAACAATAAAAAATGTTGTGGGTTTCTATTATTTATCAAAAACTCTGTTTGGTACTATAGAAAAACGGGATCTGTGGCTTGGTTTGTGACCATAAAAATGTCATTATCATTCTGGCTTTATAGGGATCAAATTTAAAATGATCGCGCTGAAATTTGTATTTGGCATGTTTTTGGTATTGATTGACTAATCAAATAACTGATTAATGACTCTATATTACATATCATGATTAAAGCAGGTCCCAAAGACAAAGATCTTATTCTTGATCTTTTAACTTATGCCTTTGAAGAAAACTTAAGTGTCAGGGATGTGGTCAAGTCCCGTGGAAATAATTGGGAAAATATCTATGCATTAATGAATTACGCCTATAATATTTGTAATGCATACGGCGGTATTTTTCTTTCTGAAGATAAAAAGGCTTGTGCTTTGGTTTTGTTTCCTGATCAGAAAAAGAACACGATAAAGACCCGCTTTTGGGAGTTGAAACTGGTGTTGGGAGGAATTGGGGTCTCTAATGTAAATAAGGTTTTGACCCGCCAAAAGTTATTGGATTCCATTTTACCACACACTCCAGAACAACCTCCCATGTACCTGTGGTTATTGGGTGTAAAGCCGGAAAACCAATTTTCAGGAGCGGGTACAGCTTTGTTAAGGGATTTGCTTGACTATAGCCAGCAAAAAGGAAGAGCGATCTATCTTCGGACTTCTGTTGACCGGAATGTAGACTTTTATAAAAAGTTTGGATTTCAGGTTTATAAAAAAATTGATGTTGGTTATCCGCTTAATTTTTTATGGAAAGCGGTTTCTGTAAAACAGCAAATTGCCTGACTTTTCATAACATAACCTATTCCTCTTTTGTGTAATATTGCGTTTTAATAAAAAAGATGTTTAAACAATGAATGCAATTGTAACCGGAGCTACAAAAGGAATTGGCCGTGCTATTGCCCTCAAGCTGGCAGAGAGTGGCTATAACGTCTCTGTCTGCTCAAGAAACAAGGAGGAACTTTCTTTCTTTGTGAAAGAGCTTGAGCTGCTCGGAGCCAGAGCTGTTGGAATGGCAACAGATTGCAGCAATAAGGAAGAAATTAAAAAATTCTGTGAGTTTACGGTCACTGAACTGGGAGATATCGATGTGCTGGTAAACAATGTTGGTACATTTTTACCGGCGTTTTTAATAGATGAAGAAGATGAGGTTTTTGAAAAGCAGTTGTTTTTAAATCTTAATTCAGCCTATTATTTTTCTAAATTCTTCGGTAAAATAATGATCAGAAGACAATCTGGGCATATTTTTAACATCTGTTCTATAGCCAGTAAACAAGTAGTTGAAAATGCAGGGAGTTATTGTGTAACTAAATCGGCAATGCTCAGTCTTAATAATGTATTACGGCAGGAGTTAGCTCAATACAACGTTAAAGTAACCGCCTTTTTACCAGGCTCTACATTAACTGCTTCCTGGGAAGGAACAAGTCTACCAAAAGAAGCATTTGTACAGCCTGAAGATATTGCAGATACTTTACATACCATTTTAAATTTAAGTACTGGTGTGAATGTTGATGAAGTAATTTTAACGCCCAAAGAAATAAAAATGTAAAGGAGGATATTGTTATGGATAAGAGATTATTTAGAAACGAGCACGACAAGATTATTGCGGGAGTTTCGTCCGGAATAGCAGAATATATGGAGGTTGATGTTACCATCATCAGATTACTGTTTGTGTTGTCGACTATCTTTTTAGTCGGTACTGGGGTGCTCGTGTACCTGGTCATGTGGATTGTTGTGCCTGCAAATAATAATCCTGCAGCTCGTTTTTCAAGATTTAATGATTTTTTTGCTGATCAGCAAAGCTCGCCATTTACCAAAACAAATGTAACAGAGCAAGAGCCACCATCAGCAAGTACAACCGGCAATGCACCAAACTGGAGCTCATCAACTTTTGAAGAAGGGAAGTTTAAAGCCAGTCAACAATCCGATTATAAAATAGCCAATAAAAGCAGTGATACCGGTCGTACTGTAGGTGGTTTGTTTCTACTCGTTATAGGAATCTACTTTTTGATGAATGAGTTTGATATTATACCTTATTGGTTTAGGCTGGGCAAACTTTGGCCCTTGGTATTTGTTGCCATTGGGATTAGCTTTATCGCCAAATCGAAAAGGAAAAATGCCTGGGAAGATTGGAAGAGCCGTCAGGCACAGACGCCTCCTCCTGCAGAACAATCTAAACCAAATGTGCAATTTGAGCAAAAAGACGAGCCGGATCCAACCGTTTAGGCATTCGTCTCTTATATTAAATACATAAACAGAAGAAGATGAAGCTAGATAGAATAATGTGGGGTATTATACTGCTTTTTATTGGCGGAGTGCTCCTACTCGAGAATTTTAACGTAATTAATTTTTACTGGAGGAATGTATGGGGATTTTGGCCTGTGTTCCTGATTATTGCAGGAGTGAATATCCTTTTCAACAGGCAAAAATCACAACTTGGCGGGGCCATTTCCATTGGAGTATTGGTGGTTATGCTTGGATTCCTGTTTTATAAAGGACAGCAGCCTCCAAAAAACAATTGGTTAGGAGATAACCTGAAGACAGATCTGAACCTCGATGATGATGATGATCAGGACAGTACCTCTGATGAACAGGGCCAGAATTTCAGTGAACCTTATACCGCAGCGAACAGTAAGAAAGTAATCCTGAATATATCAGGAGGTGGAACTACGTTTAATCTGAACGGTAGTACAGATAGCTTAATACAGGCATCTGTTAAAGACAAGAGAGGTAACTTCTCTCTTAAAAAGGAAACCAACGACAGTACACAGGTACTTACTTTTAAGTCGCAGGATAAAAAAGGCAAATGGTCTATCAATGACGGCGGAAATGATGTTGATTTTAAATTGAACAAGCAACCGGAATGGGAAATGACTGTGAGCATGGGGGCGGGTGAGGTCAACTTTGATCTTGCTGATTATAAAATAAGGAGTTTTAGATTTGACGGCGGAGCTGCAGCTCTAAAAGTAAAAGTAGGTGATTTGCTGCCTATTACAGATGTGGTGGTTAAAACGGGTGTTGCAGACGTGAACATTAATGTACCAACAAGTTCAGGTTGCCGCATTACAGCAAAAACTGGATTGTCTTCTAAAGATTTTCCTGGCTTCATTAAAATAAATGCAAGTACCTATGAAACCTCAAATTATGCCAGTGCAGCAAAGAAGATATTTATTGCCCTGGATGGAGGTTTAAGTAGTTTCGAAGTCAAGAGGTATTAATGTATATAGTTGTCATCAATGGGAAGCCGAAAGGTCCATATGAACTAGACCAGCTTGCCGCGTTAAATATAGTTCCGGGTACTTTTGTTAAAAAGCCAGGAATGGATGATTATAAAGAAGCTCACGAGTTCCCTGAACTGCGTGAGCTTCTTGGTTTTACTTTTCAACAAACCGCGCCACAATATTTTGCGTCATTTGACCAGCGTTTGCTGGCCTCAGTTATAGACTTCTTCTTTATCATTTTGGTTTATATTTTTCTGATCCTGCTCTGTTTTATATTCGTTACAGGTCAGACGGAAAGAATAACTCTGTTCTTCTCTTTTTTACCGGTAATTCCTCTGGCAAAATTTTTTTACGGCAGTATTGCTGAGGCTTCGTCAAAGCAGGCAACCCTTGGGAAGCGCTTACTGAACATCAGGGTGACCGATCAAATGGGGAACAGGGTCTCTTTAGGTGTTTCTTTTATCAGAAACTTCTCCAAGATATTATCCGTCATTCCTCTGTTCTTTGGTTATCTGTATAGTTTTCTTAATAGAAAAGCACAATGCTGGCATGATATCGCGGCAAATACCTTAGTTATTAAAGATCGATTAATATAATCTTTATCTTTGTACCAGAAATACAAGTCATGGAAGAAGTATCTATTCAAAAGGAATTAAAGGGCGGTTATTGCAACAGTTTAACTCAGCATTCCAGGTTTTTAACCCGGGAAGTTCAGATAGGAGACATCCCAATGGGCGGACTGAATCCCATAAGGATCCAATCCATGACAACAACCGATACAATGGATACCCTTGGTACCGTAGAGCAAACCATTAGGATGGTGCATTCAGGTTGTGAATATGTTCGTATAACAGCTCCAAGTATGAAAGAGGCCGAAAACCTGGCCAATATCAAAAAAGAACTCCGGATGCGTGGCTATACAGTACCTTTGGTTGCTGATATTCACTTTACACCAAATGCCGCGGAAGCAGCAGCTCGTATTGTAGAAAAGGTGAGGGTGAACCCAGGTAATTATGCGGATAAAAAACGCTTCGAAAATATAGAATATACACAACAAGCCTACCAGGCCGAGCTGGAGCGTATTTATAAGAAATTCACACCATTGGTTAAGATATGTAAGGAATATGGAACGGCCATGCGGATTGGTACCAACCATGGCTCACTGTCAGACCGGATCATGAGTCATTACGGCGATACACCGAGAGGAATGGTTGAGTCAGCTATGGAGTTTATCCGTATGTGTGAAGATCTTAACTATTTCAATCTGGTGATTTCTATGAAGGCCAGTAATACCCAGGTTATGGTGCAGGCTTATCGTCTATTGGTGGAAACTATGGTTAAAGAAGGGATGAACTATCCACTGCACCTTGGGGTAACGGAGGCTGGTGATGGCGAGGATGGGAGGATCAAATCTGCGGTTGGGATTGGAACATTGCTGGAAGACGGCTTGGGCGATACCATCCGGGTCTCTTTAACAGAGGATCCTGAATTTGAAGCACCAGTGGCCAAAGCCTTGGCTTTAAGGTACGAAAAACGTGCTTTGTTGCTTTCCGGCAGTGAAGAGGGAAATCAGAGGATTGAAGTGAAAACACTTCCTTATAACCCTTTCGAATACAACAGGAGGCATACCACTCCGGTTCAGCATATAGGCGGCCATTTTCATCCGGTGGTAATGCTGGATGTTTCTGCACAAAATTTAAAAGATCCATTTTTTCTGCAGGTTGCGGGTTATAAGTACAGTGCAGGACTGGATAAATACAATATGGCCGATCAGGCCTGTGATCTTGTTTATCTGGGAGATGCCTTGCCTTCCTTTTCTTTCCCGGGCAATTTAAAGCAAGTATATAATTATCAAACCTGGCTTGGACTAAAGGATAAAACCAATTGTCATCCGATCTTTCCCATAAAAGATTATACAACTAATAATCTTAAAGACTCCACTTTAAACCTGGTTTGTGTAGATGCCTCAGACTTTAACGTAGTGCAGTTAAAAGCTTTGGATCCGGTATCTAGTATTCTGGTGCTGGAAACCTCTGCAATTAATGGAATGGCTGAACAACGCTTGTTCTTTATGGCTTTGTTGAACGCTGGAATCACATTGCCAGTGATTATTAAACGCGTTTACAAAGAGATCACTGCAGATGATTTGATGTTATATGCAGCTACCGATCTTGGTGCGTTACTAACTGATGGATTTGGTGACGGAGTCTGGATAGAAGCCCGGACTGTAGATCTTTCCCTGCTCAATGCCACCAGTTTTGGAATTTTGCAGGCCACACGTACCCGCATCTCTAAAACAGAATATATCTCCTGCCCAAGTTGCGGAAGAACATTATTTGATTTGCAGGAAACCACCCAGTTGATTCGGTCCAGAACAGACCATTTGAAGGGCATCAAAATTGGAATTATGGGTTGTATCGTAAATGGTCCGGGCGAGATGGCGGATGCTGACTATGGTTATGTTGGAACCGGGCCAGATAAAATTACATTGTACCGGGGTAAAGAAGTTGTCAAAAAGAATGTACATGCAAATTATGCACTAGACGACCTGATTGAACTGATTAAAGAGGATGGCAACTGGATAGAAAAGGAATTAGGAGACTAAGATGTATCCTCTCCTTTGGGTTTTGAAGAATTGGAAGCAGTATGATGGATATTAGTACATTTAGCGCTTTTAAAAGTAGGAATTACCGCTTGTATTTTAGTGGCCAATCTATTTCCCTGATTGGTACCTGGATGCAGAAAACAGCTGTCAGCTGGGTAATTTATTCAGAAACCCATTCTAAATTTATGCTTGGGCTTACGCTTTTTGCAAGTCTTTTCCCTTCCTTTATTTTCTCCTTTTTGGGTGGCGTGGTTTCAGACCGGTATAACCGCTACAAGGTTTTGCTGGTTACGCAGGTTGCCTCTATGATCCAGGCAGTCCTGCTCACATTGCTGATTTTTTTCAGACATTATTCGGTATGGGAAATTATTGCTTTAAGCGCTTTACTCGGGTTGATCAACGCTTTTGATGTGCCTGCCAGACAATCGCTGGTCTATGAAATGGTAGATGATAAAGCAGATTTACCGAATGCTCTGGCATTGAATTCTTCCATGGTGAACCTTTCCAGATTGATTGGTCCGGGAATAGCAGGGTTGGCACTGGAAAAATTTGGTGATGACATTTGTTTTGGTCTGAATGCAGTGAGTTTTATTGCGGTAATCGGATCATTGTTCATGATGAAGTTGCCCAAATACATTCCAAAACCACATAATAAAAACGTATTTGGTGATCTGAAGGAAGGTTTTGTGTATATTAAACAAACGCCTTCTATTGCTTTGGTACTCCTCATGCTCGCCTTGATCAGCCTTTTGGTTTTGCCGTATTCTACTTTAATCCCAGTCTATGCAAAAGATATTTTTAAAGGAACCGCTTCCACTTTTGGTATTATTGACAGTGTCATTGGTCTTGGTGCATTTTGCGGTGCGATCTATCTGGCTTCTCTTAAACCGGGAAGAAATCTGAGGAAAATCCTGGCCAGAAACACGGTGATCTTTGGTGTTGGGCTTGTTTTATTTTCCCATGCGACGAATTATCCGTTGGCACTCCTCTTTTCGGCAGTAGTTGGATTTGGGATGATGTCGCAAATTACCATTAGTAATACACTCATTCAAACCACGGTAGATCCGGCAATGAGGGGCAGGGTAATCAGTTTTTATGCGATGGCTTTTTTTGGAATGCAGCCTTTAGGAGGTTTGTTGGTGGGGGCTATTTCACAGTGGATCGGAACCCCGGATACGGTATTGATACAAGGAATCATCACTCTGATCATTGGTGTAGTTTTATACCGTTTTCTAAAAAAAGAAAGAGAAAGAAAACTCGCAGTGATATCCTCTCCGAAATTAGGGGAGCAAACCTGAGTTAATTGACCGTAGTTTTAATGGGCCGCTGTAATTCGTAGCCTTTGCCTGCTTTGTAAACAAAGCGTTGTTCCATAGTAAAGTTACCTTTCTTTTTGCCTTTGATACGAGTGGCCACTTCTCCGGGTAAACTTTCTTTGTCCGAAAAAGTGTATTGTCCTTTAATATGGATAATAATGTCCCTGAAATATCTTTTTTCACTGGGCGGAACACTGTATTCACTGGTCCAGGAACACAATTCTTCTTCTTCACTTACTTCTGTTTTTTCTATTCCGTAAGCAGCCATGACCTGCTGGTAGGCACCATTGGTGCCTGCGATTAAAAAATATGCGCCGTTGAAAGGGCCACCACCACCGCCATTGCTGTGTTTGATCATAAAAGCATACTGATTTTGGCCAATTAGCAGCGGCTTGGGGTCAGGACATTTTGAAAAAGCACCATAAGCAGCAATTGCTGGTTGAAATGCCTTTAACTTCCACCCATTTCCAGTTTGAACAAATTTGGCGAGTCCCAAAAGACCACCTGTAAAACGGGATGTCATTGCACCATCCTCATCAAACTCTGAGTGATTAAAACTGATGACCTTATAAGCGTTGCCCAGAGAATCTTTATAATCCATAACATTGAGCAGACGGGTAGCCACACCCATGGCGAAAGGAAAGGCAGGCGCCGCGTCTTCATTAACGTCTTCATAGGTTTTAGTCTTGCAGCCTTTGCATTCCCAGTTGATCAGCTCATTGTGATAACCCGATTTTTTGGAGAGATTGTAATATTTGCCTGGGAAAAGCTGCAATAATGCCTTTTGCGCATCAAAGCGTGCAGGTACGCTAAGGTTGCGGTTTTGAAGAATGCTGTCGTTTACATTCTTTTTAACCAGGTCATCTTTATTTTGCTGTGCAAAACCATGTCCTGCAATGCCTAAATTAAATATCAAAAAATAGAAAAAATGCCGCATTTTAACTCAAAAATAAGCAGTAAATGTATGATATTTAGAATGAGGACTGATCTATTTTAAGAAATCCAGTGTTTTTTTACAAAGCTCCTTCAGATGCAGAGGTTTTGTTTTTTCCTTATAGGGATGTGAAGCGCCATAAACGTGGTTTGCACCTTCTATCTTTTGCAATTTTGCATTAGGTTGTGCTTGTGCAAGATGCTGTGCCACACTGAAAGGAACATTAATATCTTCGTCGCCGTGAAGAATCAACCAGGGGATTTTTACTCTTTTCGCCGCATCAATCACATTATAAGCCGCTTTATGAGCCTT
>NZ_DATMRL010000339.1:0-8864 GCF_035566355.1 Pedobacter sp. | reverse complement strand
AGGCATAGTTGTGAACCATTTTATGCCATTCCGCATATTTTGGATCACCTGTCATTGTATAAGCCAATAAGGTTGCAATGATCACTTCATTGTGTGGCCACCAGAACTTCATATCCTGCCAGTATTCCTGCACTGGTTTATTGTACACATCTTTGAAATACAAAATTCCGCCATGTTCTTTGTCCCATCCACGTTCCCACATATAGTCGAGCATTTTGCAGCCCAATGCAGTTAAACGCGCATCGTTGCCTCTATGTTTTGCTTCATGCAGGATAAACCATGCCCCTTCTATGGCATGTCCGGGATTAAGTGTCCTGCCATCAATATGGTCTATAATACTCCCGTCTGGCGCCACCTGTTCCATAACACACTGAATGTCGTCTTTCACAAAATCTCTTTCGATTTCGTCAATCCAATGATCTATCCATTCATCGCACCTGGGATCCCCTATTGTTTCCCGGACTTGCTGCGCAGTATTGATCATGATCATGGGTGTACCAATACCTTTTGCAGGTCTTACAGCGGTAAACTTAGCAGGAAGGATACCAGGCGTGGTAGAATACTCAATGCATTTTCCAAACAAATATCTGGCTTTTTCGGCAGCCTGTTTATCTCCGCTTGCTTTTGCATAAGCTGCATTCGCAATCACAGCAAAGGTTTCAGAAAAATAATACCGGCGTTTGCGTATCGGCTGTCCGGCCCTGGTCACGTGGAAGAACATTTGTCCATCAACATCAAAACAATGCTGATTTAAAAAATCGATCCCAGATTTGGCACCATCCAGCCATTCTTTTTTCTGTTCTATGCTATTGTACAAGGTGGATAAAAGCCACGCAGCTCTACCCTGTATCCATACGGCTTTATCATCATCGATCAGTGCTCCATCCTGATCCCGCATCAATAGATATCCCCCGTATGTTTGATCTATTGAACGCGGAAACCAAAATGGAACAGTATCATTTAACAATTGGTTCTTATAAAATTGCTGCAGTGCTTTCAGCTCAGTGTTAGAATAACTCATTAGTTTTTAATTTATAGGTATAGAAAATGTAGAGGCAGGTAGTTCCGCGCCGTTTACCAGATTTGCACGTGTAAAAGGTTTCCACGCATACAGCAACAACTTTGGCTTCGAACATGCGGGAGGAGTAATATAAATGACATTTCCACGTATCTCGGCCTTGACGGGTATCTGTAAACCCCGATCTGTAAACAACTCAAAACCTCTTAATATTTTTTGGTCACTTGTCTTAAGCTGCACCGCGTGATTAAAGGAAACCACAATTTCATTCCCCTGCCATACCGCCTCCCGGACTTCCGGACCATTGGCCTCTATGTTCTTTTGGTAAGTATATTTTAATGCCAGTTTAGCCAAACGTTCCCCAACCTCCTTTTTTCTAGTTGGATGCACATTTAAGGAGTCTCCAAGGTCGCTGGTCACCGCCATAGCGGTATTAGGAATGCTGAATTGCAGTTTTCTTTGAGCCGCTCTGAAAACAGGCCAGGATGGTCGGTCTATGCTGCTCAGCTGCACATAGTAAAAAGGGAATTCATACCCCCATTGTTGCCTCCAGCTCTTTACCAAGGTTTGAAAAAGGCGATCGTGAAGTTCTACATTATGCGTATTGCTTTCTCCCTGGTACCAGATCACTCCTTTAAGTTGAAATTTGGTTAAGGAATCCAGACCAGCTTCATAATTGTAACAGGGTTCATATGGATGTCTTTGTCTAGGGTTTGATGCTGCTTTTAAATTCGTATCTGCTCGTTCCCTCACCCAGGGCTGGATAAAATCAGACTTACGCCAGTTGAACAACTCGTCTACCAGCAGATCATCATGTTCCATTGTCTGCCTGTCAATCCAGGATTCAGTTGTTGATCCACCAACAGCAAGTTCAATTAAACCGATTGGAATACCTTCCTCTTGCATGATCTGCTTCCCAAAATAATAGCCTACAGCGGTAAAATCTGCTGCCGTTCTTGCAGTACATGTACTCCATTTACCGGAAAAAAACTTCAATTGATTGGCTTTAAACAAAGACACAGAATCCCATGCTGAATTGTCTGTCTCCTTCCAACCTTCCAATTTAAACAAACGCAACAAGGGTTTCGAGGTCAAGGTTTTCAGTTCAGAATCACCTGTAGCTGCACTTTTTAGTGGAAAAGCCATATTGGATTGTCCGGAGCATAACCAGACATCGCCAATGAGGATATCTTGAAAAACCATTTTCCTTTTTTGTCCCTGCACTTTCATCACATATGGTCCTCCTGCAGCTAAGGCAGGAAACTCGACTTTCCACTTCCCTTCCTGATCAGCCGAAACGCTCTTTTTTCTATCGCCAAGGGTCACTGCAACCTGTTCACCAGCATTAGCACTACCATAAATAGGAATCGGTCTGGATCGTTGTATCACCATATGATTGTTAAAAATTGAAGCCAGTTGCAAACCTCCAAAATTGCCTGTTATGCGCTGAAAAATCGTTTGTGCAATGATGGATGCTCCTTCAGCATCGGGATGAAGCTGATCTACAAACAGGTCTGGTCTGTTGCGTAACGGCGTATTCAAATCAATTAATTCAGTCTGATTTCCTTTGGCCACTGCCGAAATACAAGATTGAATTTGCCAGTACCAATCCCGGGTTCCCGATTTAAATCTGGGATGGCCACTGAAAATCGGAGTTAGCCGACAAACGTAGACTTTGATCTTTGGGTTTACCTTTCTCAAGGTATCCAGCAGCCAGGTATAATCTGCTTGAAAATCCATTTTATAATCTGGCCAGTTTCTTGGATCTGTATCATTTAATCCAAGATGTACAATGGCTATGTCGGGTTTATAATTCAGTGCATCTGTAAATTCCCTTGTCTTAAAATAGGGATTATGCCCATGTTTCAGTAAAGTAGCTCCACTGTGACCAAAGTTTTTCACCTCGTAACTTTTACCCAGCCCCTGCTGAAGTCTGGCCGGATAGCACTCGGTTTCCCTATTTTTCAGACCATAACCATAAGTTACAGAATTGCCGATACAAGCAATTCTGATGTGTTTACTTTCCTGTGCCTTTACAGAGGTCATAAGAAATAGCAGGATCGACAGCCCGGCAATTTGTTTAATACACCAGCTCATATTTCTATAAAATCATTATGTTTAGGACGCAGAAAATAAAGCTGGATACACAATGCAACCAATACAATACCTGCAAGCATTGCGAAATCTCTACCCAGACTGCCCGCATCAGAAGATTTGCCTAAAAGATCTGTAATGTAAGCCCCTGAAAATACACCAACCATATTCATTAAACCATAAGCTGTTGCCCTGTATTTGGCAGAAACAAACTGACACAAGATGGGCATATTATTGGCATCAAACATTCCAAACCCAAGACCAAAGCATATAGCCGCACCAACTACATTCCACAAAGAATGCCCAAAGCCCAGAAGCAACAAAGAGGGAATAGTTAGCCCCAATCCAATAGCGCTGGTATAAATCCTCCCTTTTATATTTCTCTGTACCCATTTATCAGATAATATACCTCCAAACAATACGCCCAGAAAAGAAGAGGAAGCGATGGTGATGGTAGATAATGGCCCCGCCTTAGACATATCAATGTTCAGATTTTGAGCAAAGAGTGTAGGAAGCCAGTTTTTCGCTGCCCAACCTGGCAAACTTGGAACTGCAAAATAGAAAAGAATGATCCAGAAGGAGAGGTTGGTAAACAGAACGGCAAATCCTCTAAACAGGGAAGATTTAGCTTTAATTCGAATCTGGCCTGACTGCTGTAACTGATCTGATGTTGTATGCTCCCGTAAAAAAAAGATCAGTACTAAAGAATAGAAAATACCGATACATCCAAAAGTATGAAAGGTAACCTGCCAGGAAAATGCAGCGGCAACAGTGGCCCCAAATCCACCTAAGGCCTGTCCCATATACAAACCAGTCATGTGGATACCTATGGCCAGAGACCTCGTTTTGGGCGAATGAAAATCGGCAATCAGCGATAAGCCAGCCGGAATATACAAAGCCTCACTTACCCCCATTATTGCTCTGAGCCAATAAATCTGGTTAAATGTAGTTGCATAGCCCATGGCGTAAGTTACTCCCGACCAGACAAACAGACTGCCAACAATGAGCCACTTTCGATTAAACTTATCTGCAATAATTCCAGAAACTGGACTCGTCAAACCGTAGATCCAGAGAAATATGGCCATTAAATAGCCAAAATTGGTGGCGGACTGTAGCTCGGCAATATCAATTTGCATGGCTGGTTTCATGGTAGACAACATCTGCCTGTCCATATAATTTAATAAAGCCACCACCCAAAGCAAACCAACAACTACCCAGGCATATCTTTTCGTATTCATTACCATACATTTAAGTTGTTAAATCGCCCAAGCATTACATTGGGCGTGCGTACACCGGGTTTGACTTCGCCATTAGACAGGATGATATCGTTCCCCCATCTGACAGCCGTTGTAGTGACCTGCGCGGGGAAGGGCAACTTCCCGAGTGTTGTCCATCGATTAGTTAAGGTATTGTAGAGCAATATTCCTCTGTAAAACCCATTATGGTTGATGTTCAGCATGTTTTTTTCGGCAATGAGCTTCTCTTTTTCTTCAGGTATTTCTGTACTGGCAATTTTTGCGAGGTAAGTTTCAATCTGGTGAAAAACATATCCGTTATCCCCTCCGGTGATCAAAATCGAATGCTTACCTAATGCCAGTCCTGCTCCAGCAGAAAAATTTGTTTCTTTTAATCCATCCCGGATAGATGCCCCCCTTGTCCAGCTGCGTTTTTCAGGATCGTAGATCAATGTCGTACCATGCAGTTCACTAATTCCTGAGGTGGTTTTTGTTCTTCCCCCAACAACATAAACATGGGGGCCATCTGCCCCGTTCTGCGCCACAACCACTGCGTTTGCAAGTGCAATAGGTAGATTTGGTAAAGCGAGCCATTCCGGTTTTGCACTTTTCAAGTCCAGACTTAGAAAACTATCAGAAGAATTGTACTTCCCATCTCCTCCCACGGCATACACCACAGCACCAATATGGGTCAGTGCAACATTGGTTAAAGCAACTGGTAAATCAGGTAAGGATTTTATCGAAATCTGATTTTTTAACGGATCAAAGGTCAATAAGTAAGCTTTGTCTGATAATCCATTCTCATTTTCTCCGCCCGCATATACAATCCCTTGCTCAGTTGAGGTATTTCCGCAGTAAGCAACAGGTGCTATAAGCTTAGCTTTTACCCTGGTATTCCAAATAAACCGGCCTTTATTTCTGTGCAAAACATGAATTTCATCCGAGTAATGCTTCCCGCCTCCTTCCCATGGTAATTTATCTGGAAAATTAGCTCCACCCGCCAGAACAAATGTATTATTGAACACGCCATTAATTGCACCTGCAAAACCTGGAGACAGCTGTCCGTCAGCCTGAATAATCTTAGCCACAACAGTCCATTGAATAAAAAAATTTGATGCTTGCTGTGGCAATGCATCTGAAGAAAACAGCATAAATGTTAAGAATAAAAGAAAAGGAGATTTGAACATGGTGCACTTATTTACGTCTAATGAGGAGCAAGCGATTTAAATTGATGGAATCCTACCAATTCCACGTCTTTTTTGAAGGATTTGAATTCTTCTGCACTCATATTTTTCACCGGAAGTCGAAAGCTGCCACAGTCAATATCTACCAGTTTCATATAGGCTTTACCTGTTGCAATTCCGCCATATTTACCCAGTAAACGGATCATATCAATGGATTGCTGCTGTAATGTTCTTGCCTTTTCAAAGTCTCCGGTTTCATAGGCATTGATCATATTGAAATATAGCGGTGCAGCATAATTAAAAGTACTTCCTACAGCTCCTCTTGTTCCAAGGATTAGCGCAGACAGCATATTCTCATCTCTTCCCCAAAGCATATCGAATTTACCATTCTCAAAATGTTTACACGAAAGAAAGTCCATAAAATCTTCGTGCGTATATTTAACTCCTGCAAAATTAGGAACCTTACCTTCTATTGCTTTCAGCAAATCATACATCGCAAAGCCTACACCTGTCAGAACGGGAATATGGTAGTAATAAAAAGGCATATCAGGTACCTCCGCTGCAATTTCTGCACACATCCGGGCCAGTACTTCCACATTAGCCGGTTTAAAATAGAAAGGAGAAGTAAAGGAGACTGCATATAAGCCAATTTGACGGGCGTGTCTGGCCAGATCTTTACAGTCTTCTACACTGGTTCCTCCCAAAAACATCAGTACTTTAAAATCAGGATCCTGACGGGTGCAATCTGCCCAGGCTTCGGCTATTTGTTTTTTTTCCGTATTGGTCAGAGACACGCCTTCACCGGTCGATCCACAAATAAATGCGCCTGTGACTTTATTATTTTTAAGAAACCGGTAATAGTCTGGAATAATGGAAGTATTGATTTCACCTTGGTTATCCATAGGGGTAAAAGGTGCGGCAATCAGGCCTGTTAGTTTTTGTATGATCATATCGTATTAAATTCTGTTATTATTCTTGAATTGAGCCAATTAAAATGCCGAATATCCAGGTGTCTGAACCAGTAATTTATTGTTTGTTAATGAATTTCTATCAATTGGCCAGTAAAGTGCATAAGATTGTGAAGGTAAAAGAGTGGTATGTTCATACACATAGGTATCTCCAAATCTCCGCAGATCATACCAGCGTTTGCCTTCGAAAACAAACTCTAAAAACCGCTCTTGTAAAATGGCTTCTTTAGGATTTGCGTCAATGGCCTGGTTCGGATAGCCCTGTACTGAAGCATTGTAATTGCTACTAAAGGCTCTGGCGCGTACCAGGTTAATTTCTGCGGAGGGATCCTGCCCTAGCGCAACTTCTGCCTCGGCCTTCATGAGCAACAAATCAGCATACCGATAAATTGGCCAGTCGTTGTCTATTGACCTTGCGCCCGCACTTTGTTCACCCGCATATTTATCAGCAAAACAACCCGCAATAGTATATGTGCTCCCTGTTTTGGTATACGCAGCCTGGATACTTGCAAGTCTACGTGTGTCCAGGGTACTAAATTGTCTGTAGGCTGCAATTCTTACCGGGGCACGTAAAAGACCACCCCAATTATCTGTAGTCACATTGAACTGTCTAACAGCTAAAGAATCATAAAAATTGGTAATTAAGCTTGTCTGGGGAACAAAACTACTGCTCACAAAGCTCAGGTTAGCCTCATTTAACTGATAGCGTATAGAAAAGATAATTTCATTGTTTCCTCTTGAAGTTGTTGGAAAAATATTGGCATAAGATGGCAATAACTGTAAAGCAGGAATATTTGATTGAATATCTGTTAGGGCTGTTTTCGCTATCGTTGCATCGGCAGCTCCACCGCCCCTGTTCGTTGTCCATAAATAAACATCCGCTTTTAACATCTGAGTGGCGGCCTTCGACCAATAACCTTTATTATTTCTGATCGCATAGTCATTTCCAAAACTCGTCACAGATTTTTCTAAATCGGCTTTGATTAAGGCCATTACTTCCGCAGCACTGGAAGCTGCCTTCGCAAGGTTTCCTATATTGATGTTATCTCCGGTTATAGGTTCAGTTGAGATAACTACTCCACCCCATGAACGATATAAATGATAATAATAATAGGCCCGAATACCATAAGCAATCCCGAGATAATGGTTTTTGTTAGCCGGGGTAACAACACTTGTGGTATTTAACTTCGCGATCAGTAAATTGATCTGATTAATGGTACTATAAAAACCTCCAAAGTTGCTTACTCCAGGATTATCCAGGTTAAGATTCTGCGTCCAGAACCTTTCCAAGCCTTGTGTCGCCTCGCCTGTAAAAGAAGATCCGGATCCAGGTTCCGTTCCAAAGATGTCGCCACGCATTTCGCCTAATGTCTGAAAGGCAGCGTTATTATTTCTGAAGAGCGTGTGCAGACCTGCAACAAAAGCATCGAATTGCTCAGGCGTTTTCCAGTATTGAGCATCACTTATACTACTAACAGGATAGAGGTCTAGTTGTTTTCTGCAAGAAGTGATTAAAATCAGCATCCACAGACTTGATATTAAGATGGCTATATATTTTTTCATAATCTTCAATTTTATAGGCTTATAAGGAAACCTGAACACCAAATACAAAGTTTTTTGCTGTTGGGTAGGCACCAACATAAATACCATTATTAGCACTCTCTGGCACTGCTCCTGAGAATTTTTTCAAATAAAATAAGTTGTTGCCACTGCAAAATATTTTTGCCTTGCTTAAAAATATAGCATAAGCTATAATCTTTTTAGGAAGATCATAAGACAAAGTAATTTCACGACAGGCCAGATAATCACCACTTTCGTACAAACTGGAGTTATTGCCATTCAAATTCGCATTCGCAGAATTTCCCCGGGTATAATTTTGTTTCGAACCAACCACCTGATCAGCATAATAGACCTTTGGGACGGCCGTATTTGTATTGGTCGGAGACCAGGCATTCAGTATTTCAGTTGTGTAGTTAAATGTTCCTTGATATCCCCCTAATGTTCTGGCTAAAAAATCATTATAGATCGTATTTCCCAGATTAAATTCAAAACGCGTATAAGCTGAAAAACCTTTATAAGATGCGCTGAAATTAAAACCACCTATCCAGGACGGGAAGATATTTCCAAGATACACCTGATCTCTGGAGTCAATAATACCGTCGCCGTTAACATCTTCCCAATTCACATCTCCCGGTGTAATATGGCCGCCTTTTCCAGCTGGCAGATTAGGCCCGGTAATATTAGCTACATTGTCAACACGATTTCCCGCAATTGCAGCAACCTCTGCAGCATCTTTAAATATGGATATTTGTTTATAGCCATAAATAGCTCCCAGTGGCTGGCCCTCCTGTGTTCCACCTACCCA
>NZ_DATMRL010000338.1:0-4064 GCF_035566355.1 Pedobacter sp. | reverse complement strand
AGAAGCAACAGATGTGAATGCTTTGGCCATTACCAAACTGGATGGAACAGCTAAAGGTGGCGTTGTTATTGGAATTTCGGACCAGTTCAAGATCCCTGTAAAATATATTGGTGTAGGCGAAGGAGTAAATGACCTTCAGCTATTCGACAAAAAAGCTTTTGTAGACAGCTTGTTTAAATAAGGATCTGCAATACATATTAAATTGACTAAAAAAATAAATGAATACTAAGACCACTTCCAAAATCATTACCGCTAAAAAACCTAAGATCAATGTCATTACCTTAGGCTGCTCTAAAAACATCTATGATTCTGAAGTTTTAATGGGACAGTTACGCGGCAATAGCATGGATGTGGTTCATGAAGCAGGCAAAGTTGGCAAAGATGATATCGTGGTCATCAATACCTGCGGGTTCATTGACAATGCGAAACAGGAATCTATTGATACCATTTTACAGTACAGTCAGCTTAAGGATGAAGGTAAAGTAGCTAAAGTTATTGTAACCGGATGTCTTTCGGAACGTTATAAACCAGAATTGGAATCTGAGATTACCAATGTTGATGCTTATTTTGGCACCAACGACCTGAACAATATCTTGCATTCTCTGGGTGCAAATTATAAACATGAGCTCATAGGCGAGCGTTTATTAACCACTCCTTCTCATTTTGCTTATTTTAAAATTGCAGAAGGCTGTAACCGTCCCTGCTCTTTCTGTGCAATTCCATTAATGCGTGGTAAACATGTATCACGCGACATGAATGAATTGGTGAATGAGGCTAAGATTCTCGCAGCCAACGGTACAAAAGAACTGATCCTGATTGCTCAGGACCTTACTTATTATGGACTTGATATTTACGGAAAACGCAATCTTGACGAATTGTTAAGACGTTTATCTGATGTCAATGGCATAGAATGGATCCGTTTGCAGTATGCCTACCCTTCCGGCTTCCCGATGGAAATTCTGGATGCGATGAACGAAAGGGAAAATATTTGTAAATACCTGGATATGCCACTTCAACATATTACTGATAATATGCTGAAGTCTATGCGCCGTGGTATTACCAAACAAAAAACCATAGACATTGTAAACCAGATCCGGGATAAAGTTCCCAACATTGCTATGCGTACTACGCTGATTTGTGGTTACCCTGGTGAGACAGAGCAGGACTTTGAAGAAATGTTAAGTTGGGTGGAAGATACCCGCTTTGACAGATTAGGTTGTTTTACCTATTCTCATGAAGAAAAAACCCATGCCCATAACCTCATAGATGATGTTCCTGAAGAAGTGAAACAGGAGCGTGTTGATGCGATTATGGAATTGCAGCAAGGTATTTCTTTCGATATTAACCAGGAAAAAGTAGGTAAGACGTATAAAGTATTGGTAGATAGAAAAGAAGGCGATTACTTTATCGGAAGAACTGAATTTGATTCTCCTGAGGTAGATAATGAGGTTTTAATAGATGCTGCTACTGGTTATGCTGCAAATGGAAGTTTTGTACAGGTAAAGATTGATCGTGCCGAAGATTTCGATCTGTATGGACAGATTGTAAAATAAAAGCATGGCTCTATGAATTATGGTTTAATAACTTAAATTCGTGCCGATGCTTGCTAAATATCTATCATACCAGGACACCCACTCCTTCTCGTCTATTGTATTGGATTACATAGAAGGGAAAAATGTACTTCAGCCTTTTTTCAAATACAAGCCCAATATACAGGGTTTCAAGGAGGCTATTGAAGAGCGGAATACAGATTGTAACAGGGATTTACTGGTACAGGTATTACAGCGCCAATATGAAGGCATCGCCCAAAGTGACCTGGTTAAACAGCATATTGAACTTCTTGCAGACCGGAAAACTTTTACCATTACCACCGGACATCAGCTGAATATCTTTACTGGCCCCCTATATTTTATCTATAAGATTATAACGGCCATTAACCTGGCCAGGGAATTGAAACAGACCTACCCGGACTATAATTTTGTTCCGGTATACTGGATGGCTACCGAAGACCACGATTTCGAAGAAATCAATCATGTGAAGGTAGAAGACAAGCTACTGACCTGGAATAAGAAAGCCGCAGGTGCAACAGGCAGGTTGAGTACAAAAGATATGGCTGAGGTTCTTCTGGCTTACAAAGGCTATTTAGGCATCAGTGAGAATGGTAAAAAGCTGGCCGACCTTGTTGAACAAGCTTATGCTGGTCACAGTACACTTGCCGCAGCAACCAGGGAGCTGGTTAACGGTATTTTTGGTGAAGAAGGTTTAGTCTGTATAGATGCCGATGAGCATTTGCTGAAAAAGGAATTTGCTCCGTTTGTTTACAGAGACATCACAGAACAAAATAGCTTTAAGCAGATCAGCACTGCTAATGCCGCACTCGAAGGTGAAGGATACAAACCTCAGGTCAATCCCAGAGAAATTAATTTCTTCTACATGAAGGATCAGCTTCGCGAAAGGATTATAGAAGAAAATGGCTTGTATAAAGTAAACAATACTTCTATTGGTTTTACCAAAGAATCGCTTCAGAAGGAAATAGATGAATTTCCGGAACGCTTCAGCCCTAATGTTGTAATGCGGCCGATGTACCAGGAAATTATACTTCCCAACCTGGCCTATATAGGTGGTGGCGCAGAAGTAACTTACTGGTTGCAGCTCAAATCAAATTTCGATTTTTATCATATACCTTATCCTGTGTTGATGCTCAGGAATTCGGCACTGGTGATTGATGCACAGAGTGCGAGAAAAATGCATATTCTGGGCATTACCCACCAAAGTCTTTTTCATAGTAATGAAATGCTTAAAAACGAATGGATCAAAGTTCATGTCAATAATCTTGCTTTAAGTTTGGAGGACGAGCGCAGGTCAATAAGTGCCGTTTTTGATCATATTAAACTGGACGCCTATAAAATAGATAAAACACTTTCACAATCTACAGATGGTGCCCGCATCAGGACCCTAAAACTGATCGATAATCTGGAAAAGAAAATGCTGAGGGCTGAAAAACGCAAGCATGTCACTTCGCTTAATCAGATAGATGGTTTAAAAAACAGGTTATTCCCTTCTGGTGTATTGCAGGAAAGAGTATTGAACATTGCTCCGATGTATGTGCTCTACGGCGATGACTTTATACAATCACTACTGGAGAGTTTCAAACCTCTGGAACACCGTTTTACTATTCTTTTTGCTTAACGATTACCTATGACCTTTCACACTTTCACTGAACAAAAACTCCGTGCTTTTACCGAACGTATTTTTCTGAAAATGGGCTGCAACAGTACAGATGCTGAACTGGCTGCAGATGTCTTGCTAAAATCAGACCTTAGAGGTATAGATTCACATGGCGTGGCCCGGTTAAGTGGCTATGTAAGGCTCTGGGAGAAAAAAAGGATTAATGCACAACCAAACATCAGGATCGTTCATGAAACAGCGACCACTGCGACCGTAGATGGCGACAGTGGATTAGGCCTTGTTGTAGCACCTTTTGCCATGAAAGTAGCTATAGAAAAAGCGGAAAAATATGGCAGCGGATGGGTGTCCGTTAAAAATTCGAACCATTTTGGTATCGCAGGCTATCATGCACTAATGGCCGTAGAAAAAGATATGATTGGTATTAGTATGACGAATGCCAGCCCTCTGGTGTCGCCTACCTATTCTAATGAACGCCTGTTGGGCACCAACCCTATGTGCTATGCCTTTCCCGCAGGAAAATATCCTCCCTTAATTGTAGATATGGCTACAGCGGCTGCAGCAAACGGTAAGCTCGAGATTGCGCAAAGATCTGGTCGGCCTATTCCTGAAGGATGGGTACAAGACAAAAATGGGAACCCTTCTACTGATCCTCATCAGTTAAAAGATGGCGGGTCTTTACTTCCATTAGGCAGTGATAAAGACCATGGAAGCCACAAAGGTTATGGATTAGGTGCTACCGTAGATATTTTATCAGCAGTGTTGTCCGGCGCTAATTATGGGCCGTGGGTGCCGCCATTTGTTGCCTTCCTGGAGCCTCCTTCCGATCCTGTTGGAGAAGGAATCGGCCATTTTCTGGGTGCAATGCGTGTGGATGG
>NZ_DATMRL010000337.1:0-18461 GCF_035566355.1 Pedobacter sp. | reverse complement strand
CTAGACACAGCAAGCCAAATGTTGGTTAATGATCCAATTATTACCAATGGGACATTGGCTTCTGCTCCTCTGAATAACAGCGATATCTTTTACCGTTACCGTAATACACACATGAATTATTATGCTGTTAAAGCCTTGCAGGCAAGAGTAAATCTCTACGCAGGGAATAAGGATGTTGCACAGACCCTTGCCGTTCAGGTTATCAACGAGGCAGGAAAGTGGTTTCCATGGACAAATAACGGCTTAGCTATTACAGCAGCATTTACGGACAGAAAGTTTTCTCCGGAAGTGATATTTGGCGTTCAGAATCGAGATATCTATAACCAGTTTAATACCTTATTTAGGTATGATTTAACACAGACAAATATTCTTGCTCCTCAGCCAATCCGTTTGGGAAATGCTTTCGCGCAAAACGACTACAGGTATATTTCATGGTTTAGAGTGCCGCCAAATGGCAGCAGTAGCCTTACCTTTTTTAAATTTGAAGATGTAATTACAGATCCGAACGATTACAGACGCTTTTTTCAACCGCTCATTCGTCTTTCTGAAATGTATTATATCGCTGCTGAAACACAGACCGATCCTGTAAAAGCACTTCAGTATCTCAATACAGTTTTACATAATAGGGGATTAACGGATTTGCCAGCAACTGCAAACCTGCAGACTGAAATTCAGAAAGAATATGTGAGGGAATTCTATGGCGAGGGGCAATTGTTTTTCTACTATAAGAGACGGGCATTAACAACTATAGGAAATGGATCGTCAGGATCTGGTAACATTAACCTTGGGGCATCGCAATATGTAGTTCCGATTCCACAATCTGAGAGCGGCGGAGGAAATTGAAATTAGTGATTAAGAAATTAAATGATATCATTATGAAAAAGATACTACTTTATGTTTTGGTGAGCCTGTTCTTTTTATCATGTAAAAAGAAGGAAATTGCGCTTTATAGCGGACCAGCAAATATTTACTTTTCAACTTCCACAGATCCTATTCAGAACTGGGGATTAGATAGTCTCGCGGTTTCATTTACGCTTACTAAAAATCTACAGGATTCGCTGGTTAAGATTCCTGTACGTGCCACTGGCAATGTTGTAAATACAGACAGACCGTATACCGTAAGGATTGCTTCAAACTCTACTGCAAAAGAAGGCTTGAATTATGACTTCTTGCAAAAAGATTTTAAAATCCCCGCAGGTAAACTGACGGATTCTATCCGAATCTTATTGCACCGTTCTGCAGATTTAAAGGTGAATAGTGTTTCACTGTTCTTCCAATTGGAAGCCAATCAGAATTTTGTAACCAATATACAAAATAGTATATCGGCAACAGGAAAAACAATAAGCCCAACTAAGTTTAGGCTTTATTCCAGTGATATTTTACAAATGCCTTTAAGTTGGTATCCCTATTACCTGGGAGATTTCAGTGCGGAGAAATTTTATCTGATGTTACAGGTGTTGAATATAGACCCTGTGAAATTTAGCGGACCAGCTTTTTCCAATGTAACCGCAGCGGAAGTACAAAATTATGGAATTGCTATGCAACGCTATCTGAATAGTCAAAAAGCTGCTGGTAAAACTGTTTATGAGGCCAATGGAAATGAAATGGTCATGGGAACCGGGGCACAAAAATGAGAATTGAAAACAACTTAAACTAAAATACGATGTTAAAAAGGATATGTTTTTTAACTGTTTGCATCATTGTAATGTTGGTTTCCTGTAAAAAGGATAATCTAACAGGAGATATAAAACAGATTAATGAGGTTAAAATTGGGGGTATCAATCCGAGTTATACGGTGTCTTTAGGTCAACCGCTTGTAATCACCCCAGATCTTAAATTTACCCAGGACAATGGAGCAGATGCAAAACGTTATGTCTATGAGTGGTTTGCAGCTGAAGGTACAAAAATCAGCATTGCATCTACCCGAAACCTGAATACAAGTATTAACCTACCTCCCGGAGTCCACAATAGCGTATACTACAAGGTAACAGATACCCAAACAGGCGTTCAATGGAGCACCATGTTTAGTATTTCTATTGTAACCCCTATTTATCAGGGCTGGATGGTATTGAACGACATAGATGGTACAGCACGTTTGGATATGATTTCTTTAAAAGATAAGTCTTATACCGCAATATATGATGTCCTGGGACTTACTGGCTCTGCCTTAAAATTAAAAGGTGCACCAGTCAATATTTCCTGCTTTCCATACAATGTGAGTAATTACGGCATTTATGTTTCTTCGAAAGGAACAGGAACGACTAAGATTGATCCCGAAACATTTGCCTGGACCCCACAAATGTATATCTCTTATGAGACGTTAATTCCATCAATACCGGATAATTTTCTGGCTGATTTTGTACAGCCTAAGGGCAACCAATCTGCGGCTTACATGTACAAGGATGGAGCAGTCTATTATTACCGTAATGATTATGGGTACCGCTACAGTGTACCTATTAATGTTATGACAGGTTCAACTGCAGAGTTTAAGGCAGCACCATTTATTGCCAGTGTAATACAAGGAGACTTTGCAATTTATGGTCCAAGTATTCTATATGATGCTACGCACCGTAAGTTTGTTAATCATCAGAATCTTGCAGCATCTTGCTCCGAAATGCCTACCGGAACATTATTTAATTATACAACAGGAAAAGACATGGTGTATATGGCGAGTACAACCTACAATGGATCCTTTGCAAATGGAGATGTTTTTGCTATTCTTAAGGATCCTGGGGGTGCTAATTTTTATCTGGCAAGGATTAGCCTGGCAGCCTTTGGATTAAGTTTTCAGCAAAACTACTGGGATATAATGACAGCTGCAGAGATTGGTTCGGCAGAGCATTTCGCTGTGAGTCCAGATTTAGGTTACATCTTTTATAACGTTGGCGGAAAACTATATGAATATGATATGTTCTTAAAGAAAAGTATCCTGATGGTGGATAAGGGAGCTGAAAAGATTTCACTATTGCGTTTTCAAACTTTTGTGTATCCTAATACTGCTGTAACTGCAGCTTATAACAATAAATTGGTTGTGGGTAGCTATGATCCGTCAAAACCTTCCGGAACCAATGGGAAACTGGAAATTTTTAATGTTACACCTGTTAATGGGCCGCTTACACTGGCTGAAAGTTATTCTGGTTTTGGAAAAATTGTAGACATTTCTTATAGAGAACGCAGATAATCTGAAAATACATCACATAAATTGAATTATATGAAATCATTAAAATTATTGCTGGTATGTTTACTAGCTTCTACTATTGTGTTTGCACAAAAAGTAACTATAACCGGAACTGTGAAAGGGGATTTAAATGGCAAAGACAAAATTTACATTACCGATCTGAATGCTTATAAAGACACCGCTACAATACGAGATGGTAAATTCAAATTAGAAATTCCATTTAAAGGCGCTCAATTTCTGGTCATGAATGCACAGTTTGAACCCGGCTACAGACCGGTTTCTATTATATTTGACCAACCAGGTGATATCAACGTGTTTATGGATATAAAGACCAAACTGGTAACCTTTACCGGAATGGAAAGCCCAGTTTTATATAATGAATTTGCAAACAAGATTCACCAGATGATCTTGGGGATGGATCAGGCACTCGTAAAAAAATACGGCACAGCCTATCCACAAAAAGGTGATGTAAATTATAATAATTGTTTGTTAGACAGAGATCGACTATATAAAGACGGGATGCAATCCTTGCTAAAAGACCAGGCTTCGATCTATCCGGATGCCTATGCTACAGCATACATTCTTGCTAATGAAGGGCCAAGGTATCCGCTTCAACTGCAGGAAGAGCTTTATGCAAAAATGACTAAAAAAGCTAGGGAAACTGAGAAGGGAAAGGAGTTTTTTGCTATGATACAAGGGGCTAAAAATTCGGCACTGGGAAGTAAAGTTACAGATTTTACATTGGTTGATCTGGCCGGCAAGCCAGTATCCTTTTCTCAGTTTAAGGGGAAATATGTACTTATAGATTTTTGGGCGAGCTGGTGCCATCCTTGCCGTGCATCTTTTCCAAGAATGAGACAAGTATATGAGGCTTTTCATAAAAATGGGCTGGAGATGTTCAGTATCTCCGTTGACCAGAAGAAAGCCGATTGGTTACGTGCTGCGGAAGAAGAAAAGTTGCCATGGCCCCAGGGTTTGGATACAAAACAAATAGCAAAAGGCAGTTTTGCGGTTTCAGCTATCCCGAATTTGTTTTTAATTGGCCCTGATGGAAAGATCATTTTAAAAGAGCTTGGAGCAGACCCAAAAGGAGGTGGCGAAATCGAACGGAAACTAGAAGAAATTTATGGAAAAAAGGTTGGACCTGCAATAGACAAAAGTATGAAATGAGGAGAAAGGATACTAAATGGTTTTTAGTGATGGAATAGGTAAAGAAGTTACAGGATAAAGATGAAAAAAAGCATGGCGGAATTTACTGTCCATGCTTTTTTTATCTAATTAAAATTGAAGCAGGACAGAGCAGGTTGCCAAAATAAATAGTTTAGATTATCATTGTTTAACCAACCAAATATATCACTTTTCAACTGCTGTAAGCCAGTGAATTAGGCTTAGTAAATATGGCGTATCCGCACTGTATTATTCAACCATTAAAATCTATTAGAATCTTTATTAATAAAAGAGAAAGGGGGAAGTATATGAATTAATCCATTACTTATAATGTCTTTGATCGGTTCCCCTTATTTGGAGTAAGGGGAATAATCAAAGACAATATCAAAATGCAAATGATTTTTACACAGTACAGAAAACACGGGAGGAACCAGGGATTCTGAAACTGTAGACTATTCACATTTCAATTAAAGTAAAAGTATGAAAAAAATGCTCATACTCTTCGCTTTTCTAGTCCTGGGTGCTGCTGGATATGCAGCTGCAGAAGGTAAGAAAATGAAGAGTTTTAATGAAAAATACCAGCAAAGGGTCGTTATTGGTACTGTTTTCGACGAATCCGGGGGAGCTTTGCCAGGGGTAACAATTAAGATACAGGGAACGGAAAGAGGAGCAGTTACCAATTCTGAGGGAAAATATACCATCCAGATCAATAATACATCAGATGTACTCGTCTTTTCATTTATAGGTTACATTAGTCAAAAAATAGTAATTGGAGAGAAGAAAACACTCGATGTTAAACTCCTCCCAGATCCTAAAAATGCACTCGATGAAGTATCGGTCGTAGCCTTTGGCGTACAAAAAAAGGAAAGCGTTATTGGTTCTATTACAACCGTTAAACCCGGTGATCTGAAAATACCATCCAGTAACCTCACAGCCTCTTTAGCGGGAAGAGTAGCCGGGATGATTGCCTATCAGAGGAGTGGGGAGCCTGGTCGAGATAATGCGGACTTCTTTATAAGGGGGATCACTACATTTGGTAATAATACCAGACCCCTTATCTTGATCGATGGTATAGAACTTAGTACGACAGATCTTGCCAGGTTGCAGCCAGATGACATTGCAACATTCTCCATCATGAAGGATGCAACAGCTACTGCTTTATATGGAGCGAGGGGGGCAAATGGAGTTATCCTGGTTACCACAAAACAAGGTCAGGCAGGTAAGGCAAAGATTTCATTTCGGGCCGAAAATTCTGCATCTACCCCAACCAGTAATGTAGAATTTGCTGATCCGGTTACCTATATGAAATTGTCCAATGAAGCCGTAGCGACAAGAGATCCACTAATGCCTTTGCCATATTCGGAAGAAAAAATTGTAAATACAGCCGCAGGTAAAAATCCATTAGTCTACCCGGCCAATGACTGGAGAAAAATGCTTTTTAAAGATTATGCACTCAATCAACGCTATAATTTAAGTGCCAGCGGTGGTGGAACTGTAGCGAGATACTTCGTTTCAGGTGCGTTTAACAAAGATAATGGTATTTTAAAAGTTGATAATAAAAATAATTTCAACAACAACATTGATCTTAAAAGCTACACTTTAAGGTCGAATGTTAATATTGATCTGACTAAGTCTACCGAACTGATTGTAAGGTTAAGCGGCAACTTTGATGATTATAATGGTCCGTTAGAGGGCGGAGAGGAAATGTACAGAAGAGTTGTCCGTTCCAACCCTGTACTCTTTCCCGCTTATTATCCTGTCGATGCACAACATCAGTTTGTTAAGCACATTATGTTTGGAAACTATGGCAAGGATGCTGGTTATTTAAATCCTTATGCCGATCTGGTTCGGGGGTATAAATCTGAATCGAGATCTCAAATGCTTGCTGCAATTGAAATTAAACAAGGACTGGATGGTATTTTAAAAGGACTGTCCATTCGTTCAATGATCAATTTAACCAGAACATCATCCTTCAGCTACAGAAGAGGTTACGATCCTTTTTATTATCAACTCGCAGGCTACGACAGCCAAACGGATCAGTACCAGATTTCGCAAATTAATGATAATGGAAAAGAATATCTGGGGTTTGAACAAGGGCAAAATAATCTGATGGCCACATTTGACACACAGTCTATGCTAAATTATAACAGAACCTTTGGTAAAAAGAATGCGGTGAGTGGATTATTGGTTTATCTTACCCGCGGAAGTTTAAGCGCTAACGCCGGTGACTTGCAGAAATCTCTGCCATTTAGAAATATGGGCATATCGGGCAGGGCTACTTATTCTTATGACAGAAAATATTTTGCCGAATTCAATTTTGGTTATAACGGATCGGAAAGATTTGCAGAGGCTCATAGGTTTGGCTTTTTCCCTTCTGCTGGTGTAGCCTGGAGTGTGTCTAATGAGAAGTTTTTTGAGCCATTAAAGAAGGTAGTGTCTAACCTGCGTTTCCGTTATACTTATGGTTTAGTAGGAAATGACCAGATTGGAGATGTGAGTGACCGTTTTTTTTATCTTTCTAATGTAGATATGAACAATGGTACACGCGGGGCAAGATTTGGAAAAGAACTAAATGAATATAAAAATGGTGTACTAATTAACCGATATGCAAATGAAGATATCAGTTGGGAAGTTGCCAAAAAGCAAAATATGGCCATGGAAATCAGCTTGTTCGGAAAGGCCAATATTATTGCAGAATATTATACAGAGAAACGCGATAAAATCTTAATGAGCCGTGCTGCCATCCCTTCAACTATGGGACTATCCGCGGATACCAAAGCTAATTTGGGTAAAGCAAGTGGGCAAGGCATAGACCTGTCAATAGATATGCAACATGCCTGGAATAAAGATCTCTGGCTTTCAGTAAGAGGAAACTTCACTTATGCCAAGAGCAAGTATGTTGCTTTTGAAGAACCACAGTATGCTGAATCATACAGATCCAGAATTGGTCAATCTATTAATCAGGAATATGGTTATATCGCTGAGAGGCTTTTTATAGATGATCAGGATGCCCGTAACTCTCCAAAACAGGAATTTGTGGGCGATTATGGCGGAGGTGATATAAAGTATCTTGATGTTAATGGTGATGGTAAAATTAATGAGGCAGATAAAGTTCCGATTGGAAACCCTACAGTTCCTGAGGTCATTTATGGATTTGGTTTCTCACTGAGTTATAAACGATTTGATATTTCGGCATTTGTTCAGGGCTCATCTAATCAATCTTTCTGGATCGATCAGGGTGCAACTTCACCATTCAACAATCAAACTCAATTGTTAAAGGCATATGCAGACAGTCATTGGTCTGAAGAAAACAGGAACATTTATGCCATTTGGCCAAGACTTAGTCCAACATTAAATGCCAACAACAATAATCAGAGTACCTGGTTCATGCGTGACGCATCTTTCTTACGGCTTAAACAGGTTGAACTCGGCTATACATTTTCAAAAAGACTGGTTGAAAGGATTAAAGCATCCAGTTTTAGGGTATATGTAAGTGGTTCTAATTTGCTTTTGTTCAGCAAGTTTAAAATGTGGGATGCGGAAATGGCTGGAAATGGCCTTGGCTACCCCATACAAAAAGTATTTAACGTAGGTCTGAACCTAACTTTTAATTAATCACTTAAACTTTCAATTATGCAACCTATAAAAAAAGGAAGTTTGATCCTGAAAATGGTACTCCTCGTGTCGTTGACCATTGCAAGTTCATGCAAAAAATACCTGGATATTATTCCGGACAACATACCAACTCTGGATAATGCATTTACTATGCGTTCGGAAGCAGAAAAATATTTATATACCTGTTATTCTTATATGCCAAAGGATGGTAATCTGGGCTCTGACCCTGCTATACTGGGCGGAGATGAGATGTGGGCTATCTATAATCCACCAAGACCAGAATTTAACCATTACATTTTTAACCTTGCAAGAGGAACCCAGGCCACCATTGATCCCATCGCGGGGTATTATTGGGGCGACCTTTACCGGGGTATCAGGGATTGTAATATCTTCCTTGAAAATGTTGGGAAAGTCCCTGATCTTACCGCTCAGGAAAGAGCACAGTGGATAGCTGAAGTAAAATTTCTAAAGGCATATTATCATTTCTACCTGGTGAGAATGTATGGGCCAGTTCCAATTATAAAAGAGAATTTGCCTATAGATGTCTCTATAGATAAAGTCAAAGTTTCCAGAGACCCTGTTGATGATTGTTTTGCTTATATAGTCCAGCTACTTAACGAGGCGAAAGATGATTTGCCATTAATCGTTGGTGATCCAACTAAAATGTTGGGCCGTATCACCAAACCGATAGCTTATGCATTGAAAGCTAAGGTTCTGGTGACTGCAGCTAGTCCACTATTTAATGGAAACTCAGATATGGGGTCCTTAAAAAACAAAGATGGAAAATCATTGTTCAGTTCCGCTGTATCTACAGTAAAATGGGATTCAGCTGCCGTAGCCTGTAAAAAAGCAATTGATATTTGCCATCAGGCGGGAAATAAACTTTATGTGTTTAATCCAGCTGTCTCCCCATATAAACTCACGGATTCTACAAAAACTACCATGAGTATAAGAAATGCATTTGCAGAAAAATGGAACAGTGAGGTTATATGGGCAAACTCTCAAAGCATTTCTAATCTGACCCAAAAAGTTGCAGCAGTGAATGTAGACTTCAGGTACATTGATAATCCAAGGATCATGTCTGAATTAGCTCCCCCAATTAAGATAGCAGAGATGTTCTATTCAGATAAAGGGGTGCCTATTACTGAAGATAAAACCTGGAATAAGGACAAACTTACGTTACGTACAGCCACTGTTGCAGAGCAGAGATATATTAGAAAAGATTATACCACCTCAGCAATTAATTTTGATAGAGAACCCCGGTTTTATGCGAATCTCGGATTTGATGGGGGTGTTTGGTATGGCCAAGGCTCATATGACGACACTAATCCTTCTAGCCTTTACTATGTTTCATCCAGAAAAGGACAGCCAGATGGTAAGACTCAACCCGATTATGGCTCGCCCACAGGGTACTTTGTGAAAAAATATGTCCATTACCAAAACGTGCAAGGAGCCGGAGTTTCCGACTATACTGTTAATGAATATCCATGGCCCCTTATAAGATTGGCCCAACTATATCTGATGTATGCAGAATCCTTAAATGAAATAGCAGGGCCAACGGCCGAAGTCCATCAGTACATTAATTTGGTACGAGAGCGGGCAGGTTTAAAATCGGTACAGGTATCCTGGGATAATTATTCCAATAACCCAACAAAATATAGCACATTAACAGGGATGAGGGAAATCATACATCAGGAAGAACTTATTGAAATGGCTTTTGAAGGATCACGGTTTTGGGACCTGAGAAGATGGAAAGAAGCTATACCGCAATTTCGAAAGCCAGTTCAAGGCTGGGATATTGAACAAGCCAATCCAGATTTTTACTATAGAAGAAAAGTACTGTTTGACCAAAGTTTTGGACTTAAAGATTATTTCTGGCCAATAAAAGATGGTGACATATTGGTTAATCGGAATCTTGTTCAAAACATTGGCTGGTAAACCATAAAAAGAGAAAATAAGATGAAAAAAGTAATATATATCACTGGAATAGCAATTTTGATTCTCTTACAGCAATGTAAAAGAGATGACAGATTAGATCATATTGACCCTAATGCACCCGCGCCCGCACAGGTTAGTAGTGTTAAATCACAAAGTACAGCTGGCGGAGCTATACTGACTTATAAAATCCCTTCTGATCCCAACCTGTCGTATGTAAAAGCTGTTTATGAAATACAGCCAGGTGTTTTTCGAGAGGGGAAGTCCTCCTTTTATACAGATACACTCAAATTGGAGGGATTTGGAGACACGAGAGAATACAATGTTAAATTATATAGTGTTGGTAAAAATGAAAAGGCATCTGAACCCTTAGATGTTAAAATAACGCCTTTAACCCCACCTGTTCTCGTCGCTTTTGACGATTTAAGTATAGAGGCTGGGTTTGGTGGAGTGAAAATTCGGTTTAAGAACAAACTGGAAGCAAATATGGCCATCGTTCTGGAGGCCGATACTGTAGGCAATGGAGTTTTATTACCAATCCAGACATTTTATACCAAAACACCTGCGGGTATTTTTTCTGCCAGAGGACTCAGTTCTACTGAAAAGAAATTTTCGGTATACCTAAGAGATAGGTGGAATAACAAATCGCCTGCATTAGTAAAATCCTTAGTTCCATTATTTGAACAGAAGGTGCCAAAACCTTTTACAGCAGTAAAACTTCCCACTGATGAGTATGAACCTGTAGAAGGGCAATATCCAATGGAAAGAATGTGGGATGGACTTGTAGATCAGGGAATTTTTGCCTCTAGACATGGTACCGTACTACCACAATGGTTTACAGTTGATTTAGGTAGAAAAGTGATTTTTAGCCGCATGAAAATGCATCAAAGAGCACCGGATTATACATACACTGGCTCCAACGTAAAGGCTTTTGAAATATACGGTTCAAATAACCCTAATTCTGATGGTTCGTTTGGAAATTGGAAACTTCTTGGCAGCTTTAAATCTTATAAACCTTCAGGACTTCCTATGGGTAAAGTGACAGCTGAAGATATCAACTACGGATTTACACAAGGGGAAGATTTTGAGTTTGAGGATATGACCGAAGCGTATAGATTCATCCGTTTTAAAACCCTTGAAACCTACGGTGGTGGGGGGCAGATCACAATTTCAGAACTCAGTTTCTGGGGCAAATTATAATAGGTTCATTAATATTAAATCAAATGAAAACTAAAATATATTATTTATTACTTGTTATTATATGCTTTTCGAGTATAAATGCATGTAAGAAAATGGATAGTACTTATAAACAATTTATTGTTAATGGCGGTAAGTATTATCCAGGAAAGGCGAATAATCCAAAATTCCAGTCTGGAAATCAAAGAGGAAGAATTGTCTGGCCCAATGGCGTAGATCCTAATGCTATTAAGGCAAGAATTTTTTGGAATAATTATAAAGATTCTGTCGAAGTACCCACACCAAAAGATAAGGACAGTATAAGTTACCTTTTTACTAATTTGCCAGAAAATTTTTATTCTTTCGTCATAAAAACTTATGACAATAAAGGAAACGTCTCTGTACCTGTGGAGGTTCCCGGTGCAGTGTATGGTGAAACCTATCAAAGCAGATTATTAGACCGCCCTTTAAAAGAATCTCTATTAAATGTAGCCAATGAATTATCCGTTACCTGGGAAACTGCAGACATAGCAGGTGGAGCTGTTGCCACAGAAATTGAATACACCAATACCCAGGGAGCGCTGAAAGTAAAGCGTTTTCCAACCACATCACCTAATACCGATCTTCAGGATTATAAAGTAGGCACCCCATTCAGATATAGAACAGTTTACAGACCCGATTCTACTGCGATAGATTTGTTTTATACGCCTTATAAAACAAATGAAACTTTTTTCCTGGATAAAAAAGAATGGAAGATCATCGATTTTTCTACCCAGCATCCGGGCGATGAAAACAAGGTGATCAATTTTATAGATGGAGATCCAGCAACAAGATGGCATACAGATGCGTGGAATTCACATTATCCGCATTTTTGCAACATAGATATGGGAGCGCAAAGAATAATCAATAAAATAGGGCTATGGAGAATGAAAGATGACGACAGGGCGCCAGATAGGGTTCAGTTTTTAACTAGCGCAGACAATGTGAATTGGGTAGACCAAGGTGTATTTAATTTTAACAGGCAGATTAATGACGAACAGGTATTTAATATGCCAGTACTTAAAAATGCCAGATATTTTAAAGTTGTAGGCATTTCCGGACCGCAGTCTTATATGGTTATGGGCGAAGTTAGGGTATACACAAAATAAGAAATGTTTGTAAACACAAGATGCCGGATTGAACATTAATTCGGCATCTTGTGTTATCTCAGATGACAAATATCAATCCATTTTTGTGATAAATGTCAAGCAGTAAATTTAGGTCCTTTTCTACTTTAGTAATACAAAATACAGTCAATAACTAAAGAAAAAATGGCAAAGATTTTAAATATATTATCAAGTCCAAGAGGAGAAGCTTCTAATAGCATCAAATTGGCAAATGCTATTATCGATAAGCTGAAAGAAAAAGACCCTGGAGCAGTGGTTGAAGTTAAAGATCTTCTCTCATCTCCATTTCCACACCTGGAAGAGGCGCACCTAAATGCTTTTTTTACCCCATTGGAAAAGCATAACGATGAAAATAGAAAAGCAATAATCCATTCAAATCAGGCTATTAAAGAAATATTCGACGCGGATATTATAGTCATTGGGGCACCTATGTATAATTTTGGTGTTTCGTCTGTGTTAAAATCTTGATTCGATCATATCGCCCGGGCAGGTATTACCTTTAAGTATACTGAAAATGGTCCCGAAGGATTAGTAAAAGGAAAAAAAGCATATGTCGCTGTGACGACGGGCGGTATTTATAGTTCTGGTGATTATCTTCCATTTGACTTTGTAACTCCATATGTGAAAACAATGCTTGGATTTATTGGCATTTCAGATGTAACTATTGTCAGGGCAGAGGGATTTGCCTTGCCAGAATTGAGAGATAGTGCCCTTGAAAAGGGAATAGATAGTATTGTTGTGTAATTATGAATACTTTAAACAGAGGAAACGAAATTTGGTTTCCTCTTGTGAGAATTTTTCATAATATTTAAGCATGAAATTGCTTATTGTCCAAGTTCAGAAAAGACTTTTAACAGGTTCTTTAAAAGGCATGCAGCAATAATTTTAGCCAATACTCAATCGATTAAAAGATATTTCATTCATTACAGTGAGGAAATGTTTTTAAGTAGCAACTTTAGCAAATCTGGTTGGAGAGGGGGTAAATAAAAAGACCAAAATATAAATCTATGCTACGTTTTTCTGCATTTCGTGAAATGTTAAAGACTTGTATCCCATTGGTAGGATTACTGTTTATAAGTCACCTTTCCGGAGCACAAAACTCAAAATCAGAGCTATTACAAGATCTAAAAAAGACTACCATTGCTTCCAACAGACTTAGAATACTTTTAGAACTTAGTAAAAAATATTATGATTCTGAGTGGAATTATGCAAATAAGAAGAAAGTAGACAGTGCGTTGATCTATTTAACAATGGCTCTAAAACTAAGCCATTCCCTCCGGATGTTGACATTTGAGCATCAAAGCTTGACCATGTTGGGTGAATATTATTTTAGATGTGACAATATCCCCATTGCGTCTAAATATTTTATGACCGCGATTAACCATTCAAAATCGATCAACAACAAACAAATGGAGGCAGAGGAATGGTACAATTTTGCGGAGAGGACACCTTTTTTGGATACTTTATATACTGAAAAAGAAAACAGATATAAAAAAAGTTTATCCTTATATAAGGAGCTTGGAAATATAAGCATGCAAATAACAGTTTCTCAGTGCATAACCAGAGATGAAGTAGAAAGAGGTGATCTTGATATTGCAGAAATACATCTCAGAGAACTTTTGGAATTGCAAAAGTCAATTGGAGATAAGACACTTTTTACTACATATGATCAGCTTGCCATAGTACAGGGGAGAAAAGGTAATTATCAAAACGCTATTAGCCTAGACCTGGAAGCTCTTAAATCTGTTCAGAATTCAAAAGATATGTTTTCTGAAAGCAGGATAAATGCCAGATTAGGGAGGTGGAATTCGGAGCTTGGACAATTAACCCAAAGTCTAAGCTATAATAGTCTGGCTTTGCAAATTATGGAAAAGATACTCAATCCAAATATACATCAGCAGTTTTATTGTTATTCACTTCTTACCCAAATTGTTCGTGATTATTTGCGGCAAAATAAACCGTCTGTAGCGTTGGACTTTTTATTGAAAACAAATAGAAAATTATTTCCTAATACAGCTTTTGCTAAACAATATTTCTCAGTTGCTTTAGGAGATTGTTATGCGGGGAAGAGGCAGTATAAAATGGCAGAAACCTCTTATAAAAAGGCAATAGGATATGCTTTGCACAATGGAAGAAGGAATGATTTGGAAGACATTTACATTCTTCTGTCTGAATTGTATATTTCCTGGAAAAAGTATGATTTGGCGAGAAAATACATCGATAGATTCTTTAATAAGGAAACTATAAAAGATGTGATTAAAATTAAGAAGGCACATCTCCTTCTCTTTAAAGTTGATTCAGCTGCCGGAAATTTTCTTTTAGCAATTAAACACTATCAAATTAACAGAAGCATTAGTGATTCTCTTTTTTCGGAAAAGAAAAGCAAACAGATCGAAGAATTGCAGGTACAATATCAAACTGCAAAGAAAGAGCAAGATATTCTTTTGCTGGAAAAGCAAGCTAGGATTAGGCAGAATGAACTGCGTAAAGCAAATCTTATTAAAAGGCAGGTTCTTGGTGGGGCAATAATTATTTTGTTATTAACTATAATTCTATTTTATGCATACACTTTAAAGAAACGGAGCAACATAAAGCTCAAAAAACAGCAGGACCTTATAAATCAAAAAAATTATAAATTAACACAGTTGGTAGTTGAAAAAGAAGGGTTATTATTGGAAAAGGGAAATTTGCTTAAAGAGAAAGAATGGCTATTGAAAGAAATACATCATAGAGTCAAGAATAATCTTTCGGTGGTTATCGGACTGCTTTACTCACAGTCTGTTCACTTAACAGACCTTAATGCAATAAAAGCGATAAAAGAAAGTCAACAGCGGATATACTCAATCAATCTAATTCACGAAAAACTTTGCCAGGCAGAACAAATGGATATTCTTGAGATAAGCGGCTATATCAACGATTTGATTTGTTATATGGGGGATTCAATGAATGCTACGCGCCGGAACATTTTGATATCGACTAATATAGAGCAACTGAATATGAAGGTGGGGCAGGCAATCCCATTGGGGCTAATCATCAATGAAGCTGTTACTAATGCAATTAAATATGCGTTTCCAACATACAATAAGGGTAAAGTCCAAGTGACTTTAAACTGTTTTAATGATTTTTATCATTTGTCCATTCAGGATAATGGTATAGGATTTGACTCAGATTATGATCCTTATTTTAGTAATACAATGGGGATGGGCTTGATGCAGGGGCTGACTGAACAATTGGGAGGGCAGTTTAAGGTAGAGAATAACAACGGTGTAATTATTAGGATCGTGTTTCCAACGCAGATCGTTTCTGAGTAAATTTTCTGATCACGATGTGACCTAAAACAAACAGGAGAATCCCGGATATGATTAAAGAGTAAAGAAGGAAGATTGATTTGTAACCCAGAAGCTGATCCTGTAGCTGAATGCGTCTGTTTACAATACTTGATACTAAGGTTCCAGCCATTTCAGGCGTATAACCTTTGTCGATTAAATTGTGTATCTGGTCTTTTAGAAAGGTCGAATAGATACTGTTTTCTGGTGTTAAATAAGATAAAATGTTATTCCGGTAATGTAGATTAAGGTTTAATTGTAACTCATATAGTCCAATTATAGATATCAATGAAGCCAAAAATCTTGCATATGCACCTAAAACTATGCCTGTGACCAGGGTGGTCTGGGGGATAGCCGAAAAACTGAAAAGTACGATTGGTACAAACAACATACCCGATGAGGCGCCTTGTAAAATCACAGGGATGATCAGTTTTGTAAAATTGAGGTCGACTGTTAAAATGAAATATATAATCAGATGATACAGTAGCATCAATGAAAATCCAGACAACAAGAAGTATTTTAGTGAAATTCCCCTTTTCAATAATAGCTCTGCAGAGACCCACATAGAAATCGCTATACCGAAGACGTTAAAAAGTCCGAGAAATATAACTTGTCTGGGAGGCCACATTAATACAGTTCCTGCATAAGCGTAGATTAAATTGATGCTGTCTTTTAGGCAGTAATACAGACCCAAAAGCATCAATCCGGTAAGGAATTTTTTATTTTTTAATACTGTAACATCAATTAAAGGAACGCTAATTTTTTTTTGGCGTAAATAGAACAATAGTGACATTATCATCGTAAAACCAGTTGCTGATATAATATACTTGTCTTCAAACCATTCATGCTTTGGACCATATATACATACAAATGCAAATGCAGCTGTGGCAGATGATAAAAGATACCAGCCCAATTTATCTACTTTTCCTAGTGGGGGCGGATTATGGCCGGATCTGCGACGGATAATCATTAACACAATGCCAATACAAATCATCATAGACAAAATCAGGTAATAATAGATGTGTTTCCAGTCTAACGAAGTATTGATTCCTGAAGCAACCAGCCCCACCAAAACCCCGTTTCCAAGTACAGTTCCATAGAGGACAGACAACCCAATAATTTGTGTTTTTTCCTTTTCAAGCCTTGCGAAAATAAGGATAAGTACTCCTCCGGAAACCATACTCAAGGATAGTCCATTCATGAAACGAAGTAGACAAAATAAGACCAGATCATCGGCATGCATGCTTAAGAAACTTAGAACGACGCAGAGAACGATACCCGTTAACAGGTAACTTCTCATTTCAAAATACTGCATCAGTCGAAAATTGATAGAGATAAAAGGAATAATTGCGACATAGGTTATCTGGAATGCAAAAGTGATGTCTTCCGTTTGGACCCCTGAATGTGCAATGACGAAATTTTGGGTAAGTGCAAAGGATCCGAATTGAGCAAGTGCACACAGCAGCACAATAAATAAGGCAATCCTGATTGCCCATTCTGATCCTCTGATCCAGCGTTTAAAATAATTTGGCTGCTCCATTAGCTTTGTGTTTTTCGAACCATAACTTTGACGTTCATTCCTGCCTTAAATAAGGAAACGTTGGGGTTTTTAAATGATACCTTTACTGGTATTCTTTGGACTATTTTTACAAAATTACCTGTAGAATTATCAACTGGTAACAATGAGAACTTTGAACCCGTAGATGCAGCTATTGCCTCTATCTTTCCTTCATAAATCTGATCGTCAATAGCATCAATTACGATTTCTACTTTCTGTCCTAAGTGCATTCCGTTAACCTGGGTTTCCTTAAAATTTGCAGTAACCCAAACCTCTTTTTGTTGCACTATCGAGGCAAGAGTTTGTCCGGCCTGTACTTGCTGGCCCTCCATAATAGATCTTCTGCCCATAGTTCCGTTGCCTGGCGCGGTCACTATCGTATACATCAAATTGATCCTGGCAAATTCCAGTTCAGCCTTTTTATATTTTAAATTGGCGAGCAATATAGCCCTTCGTGATTCCATCTCCCTAATTCTGGATATGCTGGCTTTTAGATTATTCTTTGTTGCCTGATAATCACTTGAAGCGACTTCAAACTTGGATTTCACCTGCTCAAATTCTTGTCCTGTAGCGGCCTCTTCTTTAAGCAGATTTTCATAACGTTTAATATTTTGTTGTTGTTCCCATAGCCGCGACTTTGCTCCGATGATTTGATCCTGATTTACCAGGGTTGCTGTACGTGCCGCTGCAATGCTAGCCTGTAATACTATCAATTGCGCATTAGCATCTTCTACAGCAGCTTCTGCCTCACTGAGTTTGGTATTCGGCTCCTGGTTATCTAAAATGATCAACGTATCTCCTTTTTTTACATGCTGATGCTCCGTAAACCGAACTTCTTTAATAAATCCCCCGGTTCTTGCAGATATTGGGTTTATAAAGGCTTCTATCTGAGCATCACTGGTCTCCTCATAATTCTTTAAATGAATAAAATATATGATCAAATAGAAGACGCCTATAATAAGAGTTAGTATTGCAACTCCATAGATAAAAAGGTTCATTGGGTGCATTTTTGGTTTTTGTGGTGCCATGTTGCTTAAATTTTTCCAGTTGAATACAGGATATTGTAATATATTATGGTTGCTTCAATTTGCGCATGAACAAGATTAAATCTTGCTTCCTGATAGAGATTGTCTGCATCGAGTAAATCTGTCAGCAGTGCTAATTGATTCTGATATTTTGTGCTAACAATCTTATAATTTGCCCTGGCTTGTTCAATTGATTTGTCAATAACATCAATCTTATGAAGAGAATGACCATATCTGATTACTAAAGACTGGATGTATTCTCTGGTATTATCCGATACAGATTTCATGCGTAATTGCGATTCAGACATCCTAAGT
>NZ_DATMRL010000336.1:0-5147 GCF_035566355.1 Pedobacter sp. | reverse complement strand
ATTCTGGGCACTGAATCTTTTTTAAGTCTCGAGACCTGGTTCAATAAAAATCTGGTAACGGGTTATGCAACAAACGGCGGTACAGTGTCTAATGTCTATACGAACAACAGCAATCAGCAGCCTGCGCATGTTGTATCTACGGATAATATCAATAATTATCTTTTTACCTGGAATTTTTTGTACAAATAATTACTGATGCTGAGTGAAGACCTGTCTGATGAGATCATCATCGGACAGCTCAAGATTTGGTTGACACAAAGAGAACCGGGGTCTCATGAGCAACCCGAGTTATGGAAAAATGAAAAATCAACATCTCAGGTAAAAGTAAATTTTGATCTCATACCGCATATGCTTAACGGCATTTTTCAGGTATGAATTAAAATGAATTTATAAGATAACGCCCTTAAGTCTTAGCCCATGAACATTTCAACAAAATTTACTTATGTAATCGCAACTATTATTTTCTTAACCTCCTGCCATGAAAGGAAAAAGTATGTTCAAAGTACATTTCGAGAAAGCAATCTCCAGGCATTTTTTGTCGAAATTGACAATACGTGCGACACAGTTATACATGCACCCGGAGGCAGTTTTATTTCTATAGCGGCCGGCAGCTTTGAAGGTGGAAATGGTTCCAAGGTTCGACTTGCTATTAAAGAGGCACTTAATATATCTGATATTATTACAGCTGGACTAATCACTGAATCTAATGGTAAAATGTTAAGTAGCGGAGGAATGATCGATATCGAAGCCGCTGAAGGTCAAAATGTACGAATCTTTAAGCCGATAAGCATTAGTCTGCCCACACCATTTCTGGATTCTAAAATGATGCTATTTAAAGGTTCAAAAGGCGACGACGGACATATTAATTGGACCGACCCCGTTCCGATGAGAGCCAATATCCAAATATCAAACTTAAACGCTGGCGAACAGTTATTTAAACAACATTGTGCAACCTGTCATTCCATTGCGAATACAGTTACAGGTCCTGCACTGGCATATATCTCGAGGCTTCGTCCTCAAAAATGGCTATTTTATTATACTCGTAATAATCAGAAGATTCTTAAGTCCGGTGATCCATACGCAAACTGCTTATACGAGCACTACAATAATACGCCAATGCCGGATTTCCCGGAATTGTCAGTGGACGATTTGACTGGTTTATATACTTATATCGACAATGAAAGTAAAAAAGAAGGGCTACCACTACCCGACGATCAACTTAAAAAATGTGTGGATAGTTGTCTCGCATATAAGAAGCTCAAAGACAGCCTGTATTCCGTTGAAGATAAATTGGTTCCGGGAAACTTTTCAGTAACCGGTACATCCGCGCCATCGCCACCTGCTCCACCGGTTGCTTACTACCAGTTTCAGGTGAGCACTTTTGGTTGGTACAATATTGACCGGTTTTGTGAGGAATTGGAAGGGATAAAAGAAAGCAGGTTGATTGTAAAAGTTACTGGCAAATTTGGTAGCCAGGTAAAAGTATATCTGATTGTGCCTCGTTCGAGAGTATTTCAACAAGGAAATATTATAGAAAATGCGACAAACGAATATGGGTTTGGCTTTGGTGGAGTTGAATTGCGCTTACCACAAAAAGCACCTGCATCTGTAATCGCTGTGGGTGAACAGGGAGGTCAGTTAGTTTTTGATATATTCTATTTTACTACCACTGTTGAACAAACGCTTACCCTGGAACCTGTACACGTTACAAAGGAACTCATGTCTGAAAAGATCAACCAGCTTCGGCTGGATAGTTATAAAATGAACATCGAGGAGTCAGAAACAGAGAAATCCATAAAGATAAGGGATCTCCAATTGGAAAAGATGAAACCGAAAACCTGTGATTGCAATTGTGGATTCAAACAGACACCAGTTGAATCCGATTCGATCATAAAAGTGTTTAAATAGCCCAACAAATTGGCCATGCATCTAATATCGGTTCAAGCCGATGGAATCAAACAATTGACCAGGTCCATTGTATATGCCGGAATTTGGATTAGTTTCATTTTGAATTCTGAAAAAGTGAAGCGAATTTTTGTTTATCCCCATAATTGAATCCCACCGATGTCAAATACACAAAAACGCTTTAAGAAAACAATCCTTGCCATAGTTGTATTTTTTATCCTGTTGAATCTTTTCATTATCAATCAGGCTTATCACTTCACGCATTTCTATGAACAAGGATCGGTCAAAACAATATCGGAACAGACTGATGGCTTTTGGGGACAAATGAAAGTGGCACTATTTGGATTGAAACTTCAAAAGCTTTATGGATCGACACCAGACTCCCCCTTCGTTAATGTTAAATTGAAAACAAAAGAAGGCTTAATCCTGGATGCATGGTATTTTAAAGTTCCAAATGCAAAAGGAACCATAGCAATTTTTCATGGGCATGGAAGCGAAAAGTCAGCCAATCTTTCTCAAAGTGATGAGTTCAATGAAATGGGTTATTCCACTTTCTTAGTCGATTTCAGGGCACATGGACAAAGTGAAGGCAATACCTGTACGGTCGGCTACAGAGAATCAGAAGATGTAAAGTTGGTGTATGACTATTTGAAAGTTAACAAGGAAACAAATGTTATTCTTTACGGTATTTCGATGGGTGCAGCTACCATTACCAGGGCTGTTGCTGAATATAATTTAAAACCAACAAAAATAATTCTGGAAATGCCCTTTTCATCTCTACCTAACACAGTGGAAGGGAAAATGCGGGTAACTGGTGTATTTGCGAAGCCTCTTGCTGGTTTGCTAACATTCTGGGGAGGCATAATCAATGGCTTTTGGGCATTCGACATGAAGCCAAATGAATATGTAAAGAAAATTACATGTCCGGTCTTACTGCAGTGGGGAAAAAAGGATCAAGGTGTTACAGAAGCCGAAATCAATGACTTGTTCAAAAACATTTCTTCTACCAAAGAACTGGTAGTTTACGAAAAGAGTGGTCATCAAAACCTCTGCGAAAATGAGCCGGATAAATGGGAAGAAAATGTGGGGAATTTTTTAGATAGTATCAAATAGAATTTAACTAACTAACTCAGTCTGGCCATGCTTATTCATTTCATGTTTTTTAAAATAACCATATAATATTTGATCATAAACGACCGGCTACAACCAGCGTTTGACTTATTTTTTAGAATCACAATAACTACTAACTTCGACATTATATATGAAAAAATTACCGTTTCTTTTTGCAGTATTGTTTTTGTTTGCGGGATGCCAAAGCAAACCTGAAACAGTTGCCACGGCAGACATACCAGGAATCGATTCTTCGGTTAAACCTGTAGATAACTTTTTTATGTATGTTAACCGTATCTGGTATGATACGGCCCAAATACCTCCTTCGCAATCTGGTGTGGGTGCATATATGTTTATGAATTATCCTCAGCGCCTGCGGTTGCAGAGCATTCTGGATAGCGTTTCAAAATCCAATAATACTACGGGCAGTATTGAACAAAAGCTGGGTGATTTTTATGCTTCAGGAATGGATACAACTACGATTAACCAACGCAGCTTTGACCCTATTAAGCCTTTGCTTGCCAGCATTGACAGCATCAGTAATCTTAGTTCTTTGATGAAATTTGTTGCAACAGAAGCCAGGTTGAACAATACTTCTTTCCTGGCTTTTGGTGTGGGGCCGGACAATAAAAACAGCAAATTGAACATAGCACATATCTACCAAACGGGTATCGGCCTGCCAGAGAGAGATTATTATTTCAAAACGGATGCACCCAGCGTGGCTATTCAGCAAGCCTACAAATTATACCTCTCCAGGCTGTTTCAACTTACCGGAAGTGATACAGTAACAGCATCTAAAGATGCAGGTATTGTTTATAATATTGACAAACAACTCGCCGGTTCCCACAGAACAAATATTGAATTGCGCGACATAAATGCCAATTACAATAAGATGTCTGTTTCAACGCTTGAAAAGAAACACCCAAATATTGGGTGGAAGAATGTATTAAATGAACTGGGTGCGAAAACGGATTCTATTGATGTGGCCCAGCCAGCCTATTACGACAAGCTGAATGCCGCCCTGAAATCCATTCCCATCAGCGAATGGAAAATTTACCTGAAGGCTTATACGATTAATAATTATGCAGATGTGTTAAGCCAGCCTTTTGTCGATGCTTCATTCGAGTACAATAAAGCAATTACCGGGCAGGCAGTACAAAAAACGCGCGGTGAAAAAATGGCGAGCTCAGTTGACCGGCTATTGGGTGAGGCGCTGGGACAATTATATGTTAAAAAATATTTTACAGAAGATGCAAAAAATCGTGTGCTGGACCTGGTAAATAATTTGCAAAAAGCATTATCGGCAAGAATAGACAAACTCGACTGGATGAGCGATAGTACAAAACTAAAATCCAAAGAAAAATTGTTTGCCATCACAAAGAAGATAGGCTATCCCGATAAGTGGAGAGACTATAGCAACGTGGTGATTTTAAAAGAAAAATATTTTGAAAATGTGGTATCCGTTTCATCTAACAATTATTTGTTTCAATTGGCTAAACTCAACAAACCGGTGGATAGAAGCGAGTGGTTCACGACACCTTCAACAGTTACTGCTTATAACAACCCAAACGCCAATGAAATTGTTTTTCCGGCCGCTATATTGCAACCTCCTTATTTTGACAACAATGCCGACGATGCCTTAAACTACGGAGGTATCGGCATGGTAATCGGTCATGAAATTACACATACATTTGACGACCAGGGAGCCCAGTACGACAAAGAAGGCAATGTAAAAAACTGGTGGACAAAAGATGACTATGCAAAGTTCAAAGCAAAAACGCAAAAAGTAATTGACCTCTACAATACTTTCGTGGTACTTGATACCGTGCATGTTAAGGGCGCAATGACCGTTGGCGAAAATGCAGCTGATGTTGGCGGCGTTTCCATTGCCTATGATGCTTTTAAGCTGACCAAAGAAGGACAAGACAGCACTAAAATTGGCGGCTATACACCAGACCAACGATTCTTTATTTCTGTTGCGCGTATTTGGCGCGTAAAGATGAAAAATGAATTCCTGCGTTTATGGATAAATAATAATCCACACTCTCCTCCTATGTGGCGCGTAAATGGTCCGCTGATGAACAATCCACATTTTTATGAGGCATTCCACGTAAAGCAAGGCGATACCATGT
>NZ_DATMRL010000335.1:0-5819 GCF_035566355.1 Pedobacter sp. | reverse complement strand
AATGTCCAGGGTGCTGGTTTTTACAGGCTCGCTTAACCGGATGGTGTTCCTGCTTTCATAATTCCCTGTTTTAGCAAAAACCACATTGCCCTGATCGTCCACGATCTTATAATTTCTCACACAAAAAGGCATAACAGCTTCAGGATGGCCCATCAGAACCGATTCCATCGGATGATCGTAGTCTGTATCAAAAAACAGGTCAATTTCTCTGATCTCCTGCTGCTGCTCCCATTGCAGGATAAGTTTTGGAGAGTGGTCTTGCAATGCGGCAACCCAGGCATTCGGACTGGTAGTAGGCCTATAAATACCAGTTTTAACCTGTTCGGGGCCAAATTTACGCAGGGCTGGTTCCATCCTTACTGCCAGGTTATGTCCTTCAGGTCTCCTTTGCGGGCACCAGAATTCAAACTCATCTACACCAATATCTTCAGCAGGCGTTTGTCTGCCATAATTGGATACGGCTTTATTGACCAGGTTAAATACTGAAAGGATCCCTGTGATGCGTTGCTCTGAACAGTACACCTTAATTTCAGGATTCTTTCTTAAAATAACGAAGGCGTAAACTCCAGTCGCCATAGTTGCCGAAAAATCCATCTGTAAACAATTACGGCCGGGATGAATAGGTAAAACCTGCTTTTCCAGAACCAGATCCGGCGTATAGCTTCCCGGCCTGCTACAGATCTGAAGTTCAATTTCGAGCGATGTATCTGTATCCGATACGGTATGAAAACTCAAACGAGGTATTTTACCCTGGTTAAGGGGAAGCATCTGACCCATTGAAACATCCAATGGTTTAAGCAGGTCGGACGACAATTCTTCCAGTACATATTCACTGGATGCGGATACCTTGGCAGCATTCACCAGGTCGAGATCATCCTTTAGTTCGAAACCAGGAATGTGCTGCCCGCTTTTCAGCAATTCCTTTTGCAAATCTCCAATAAAGTTCTCTTGAAGAAGTGCAGCCGGGTACAGTCCATTCTCTTTAGCAATAGATGCAGCCATCCCAACGGCCTGCCCAACATGTGCTGCTGTTGCCATTACCCTGGTTGAAGCAAACGCCACATGTGTAGCACTGATGATACGGCCGGTAAGAAACAGGTTTTTTATGTTTTTACTGTACAGACAACGGTACGGAATCTGATAAATTCCTTTACTATGCCACTGATTGCAGCCCGGTTTTTCACTAAACACCCCGTCGGCCGGGTGCAGATCTATAGACCAGCCGCCAAACGCTACGGCATCTTCATGCTCTCTTTGTTCTACAATATCTTGCTGGCACAGTAAGTAGTCGCCTTCAAAACGACGGCTTTCCCTTTTTCCCGGAATTGTACCAATCCATTCCAATGTCATCGTTTCTGCTTCGGGAAATTCACCTGAATTTTTGATGTAGTTCCACGCACCGTAGGCTACTTTCCAAAGTTCCCATTTGATCTTTTCCGTATCGTGTACGGTATCTAATCTTCCCCCATACTCAAGCCACCATAGTTTACAACCAAACTCTTTTGCATTGAAACTTCTAAAACGCGGAATTTCTGTGGTAATGTCTTTTAAGGCAAAGTCCGGTGCAGTAAATTTTACTGGTTTACCGGTATCCTTACTATAGAAATATAAACTATGCCCTAGTAGCTCTCCATATTCAGCTGTAGGGGCGAATTTTTCACCAAATTCTTCCTTGCTTTCTGCACCCATTCTGAATGCGGCACCGGCTAAAAAACCTACTATACCATCCCCTGAAGCATCACAAAACAAAGGTGCCGAAATGATATATTCTGTGGAATTCTGACTGCAAAAAGCTTTTACACCAGATATTGTATCGGGATCCGATTTATACACTTCATACACTGCTGTATTTAACAACAGGGTGATGTTCGGTTCTGAAACAATTTTATCCAGCAATATGGTATCAAAGATCAGCGGATTACCTTCTTTATTCCGATAGGTATTCTCCACCAGTATCTCATCTACAACACCGCCTTCCCTGCTCCACCTGTTATTATTCCCCATATGCGAAGTAGCGCCAAGGATCCAAAGACGGACCTCACTTGATGAATTACCCCCCAAAACAGGCCTGTCCTGTACAAGAACTATTTTAACTCCTTTACGGGCGGCAGTAATAGCCGTACATACTCCTGATAGTCCTCCTCCAACAATTAAAAATTCTGTACTTAAATTTTGAGACACCAAACGACGTGCTCCTGTTCCTTCTGATTTGATCATAGTAAATGTTCGGGTTTGCCCCGGTGTTTTTTATTTGATTATTTTTAAAACTTAACTGTCTTTTCAGCTACTTTTCTCAGATATGCGGCGAAATCGACAGGAACTTTGTTGGGTACATACTGTATTTTTTCGGGCGACTCTTTAAATAAAAAAGCATACCAGATTAAAGACCCCAAATATCTGCCCGCCTCATTGGCGTGGTTAGGATCAAATACAAACTCCTTGTCTTTCCAGTAATAGCCCATATTTAACGAATTGGTCTGATCAGGCAGGTTGGGGTAAACCGGGTTTTCGTAATCAAAAGCCATATCTTTTTTATACAGAAATTCCGTTCCGGAGGCCATGGTATTAAAAGCATCCCCTACCGGAATAATGTTCACTTTCAACTGTTCAGCAATGGTATGATAGGCTGCCCTGGATTTCTGCCACATCTCTTTTTGATCTTTAGCCAATTGATTTGCGGCAACCCTGCCAAACTTTTTTGCATCACTGCGATACGCCCAGTTTTGGTGTAAAACGATCCTGGCATTTGGCTGGATAGATTTAATGTAATTGTACAATTTTTCAGCATACGGACTGTAGGTATCCAGATCGGGCGACAAATAAGAATATTGCTGAATGGTCACCACATCCCATGTTCCTTCTGATAAAAGCATGCGCAGCGACTTGCCCTTATAAGGTTTTCCTTTAGGGTCTCCGGGATTGGCCTCTGCAGCCTCCGCATACTCCCAATGTTGCTGTAAGGAACAGCCTCCAAGCTCCGCCCTGCCTATCACCAGTTGTTTATTCCTTTCTTTTGCGAAATTTGGCAAATAAGCCGTAGCGTTTTGGGAAAAGCTGTTGCCAATCACAAACAACCGGATGGCGTTATCATTGCTCTGCCCAAAGGAAAGTTGACTGACGAGCAGCAGAACGACTAGAAAGATTTTTTTCATATTCTTCATTTTTTAGTATTTATAATTGTTGTTTTTATCATTTCACCTCTGATCAGGATCTTCCCAATATAAATCACGGTTTGGTTGTATTTAGCCGGGTTATTGGTAATGTCCGTCAATTGCTTTTCTCCAAGAATCTGTTTTTTATCTGCAATTTGCCCGGAGACCGTAAACGTTACCGTATGAATTCCCGGTGGTACCTCAAAGAATTCTGCCTGACCACGGTACCTGTTGTTGCAAAAGAAATTGAACCTGTTGATCGGATCAGATGGGCCGGAACTTTCATCTGCTTTCAAAGCCAATGTTCCGGTTTGTTTGTGAATGCTTGCCCTCTTTCCGTCAATCTCCAGGATAAGCTGCCCGGCTTCCGGCCCGCCAACATCAAAAATGCCAATCATCTTTCCTTTGAACTTAAAAGAAAAGGATGCTCCTGGTTTTTCCGCTTTCATCACATACGGGAACCAGCCTGAAAATTGCTTAAAATCAGTATAGATTATCGGATTGATCTTTGTCCACTCCCTACTGAAACTGGCAATATCCTCCGGGGCAAACATCTTTGCATCCTCCCAGTTATCTGCATTTAACGGATCTGGAAACACGTGTTTGATTACCTCCACATGATTTTTCATTTTAAGGATTGACCTGGCCATAGCAGCAGCGTAAAGATTTCCTCCTGCTTCCAGCGGATGTGTACCATCGTTAGAAAAAACAAGCCGATCTGTTTTCGTACCTGTCTCTGCTTTCCAGATCAGTTTCCCTTCTTTTTCAAGAAAACTAGCTTCCAGTCCCATGTGAATAGAAGGAATCTGATACCGATCGGCAATCTTTTCCAGTCCGGCTATATTTGCAGGAATTTCTCCAGATGCATAAATCTTAGACTGCCCATTGTAAATGGTATAAAGCAAGCAGATGTCGGTGTATGGATTAGACTGCCAGATCTGACGCATCATCCCTTCCAAACCTTCAGGAAATGCATTATTTACGGCAAATTCAATAAAGATCAGATCAGGTTTGTATTGCAGGAGCTGCTCCTGTATGCGGCATGCGCCAAGGTCTGTTCCCGTTCCGGATATACCAGCATTGATAAATTTCATCTGAATGGCCGGGTACAGGCCCTGGATAAATTTGGCAGATTGCGTCCGGTATAGATTATGACCCCTGGTGATACTGCCACCGATATAGCCTACAAGTAACGCCTGACCTTTTTTAGCTTTGCTAAAAAAATTCGGAAGGCCATTTCTCAATAGCAACTCTTTAGGATTGTTAAAGTCTCCCGGATTTATGACCGGTATCGTAGATTCGGATGGATCGAAAAACAGCGGCATGGCCCCGGCCTGACTCGCCGAGATCAACCGTTCCCTTTCTCTGTTTTCCTGTTCTGCTGCACTGTTTTTCCTGGAGCTGCAGCCCAGGAAAAACAACATTACGATGATCAGGAAGGGGCATCCCTGATATAGGATCAGTTTAACTTTTCGTTTCATCAGCATTAATTATTCGGCCCGTCAAAATTCACAACAAACTGACTGGTTTCACCGGCAGCATTCTTTAAATCGAGTTTAAGATTTACCGGAGCGAGCGGATCAATGTGAAGGAAAGTCCATTCAAAAGGGTAAGCAGTACGTTTACCGGCACTGGTCGTACCATTTAAGGTCAGCTCGGCAGTAGCCCCGGTTAAAGGGTATGTATTTAAATAAGCATAAATGGAGTCCCAGCCGAAAGGAGACCGGATCCGGAAAGTATACAACGTACCCCATGATGCACCTAAATTAGTAGCCTGCAAGCCATTTTTTACAAGAGGAAGATCTTGACTTATAACGGAATTTATTAAAGGAAAAGAATATGCACTTAATGCCTTTCCCGCAAGGCTTACGTTTAGTTTTCCTCCAGTAAGGCTCAGCTCACCCGGCTCCGCCAACGCACCTTTATACGCCTTAATTCCAATGGTTTTGATACCAGTTTTAAGGGTATCTAAAGTGAGATCAAAATTCTTTCCTGTTTTTGATTCATTCATCAAAACCACCCAAAAACGATCATTAGATATTCCGCTGATGTAGTTTACCTGTGGTGTGTCTATTTTAACAAGGCCTTTTGCCAGCCATGGCCTTACCAGACTATCTCCAAAAACAGTTCCTTTTCCTCCCCCGAAAACTCGATTATTGAACCAGACAAACCCTTCCTGTTTCCCCCATGGGAAATTGATCTGACCTGCCGATCTTTGTATGGCCTCTGTAAACAGGAAATCCAATGTAAAAGCAAGGTGTGGAGAGATGTGATGGTAATAAATAGAATTGATATCCGGTCCCTTGTAAGGATAATTAGCACCATAGGTCAAGTCTGTAAAACCAGTGGCATAATACCCCGGATAATTGGAAAAACGTCCGATAATAGAGTTGCGCGCATAAGTTTCCAATATACTGCGGTTGCGGTACGTCGATACCCTAAGCAAGTGCGGTGACCAGGTAGACATAAAAATATGGCGTACGTTCTTATTGGCCAGAAAAAAAGTAACCGGCTGTTCCAATCCGAGACCTACAGGAGATATTAAAGACTGCGGTACTGTTTTTTCGAGAACATCGCCGGGCTGCCGCGGAAAACCAAGTCGAAATTTCACCATACCTTTCCACCACAAATTGGTATTGCCTTCATAATGGTTTCCAGGGTGAATGA
>NZ_DATMRL010000334.1:0-4934 GCF_035566355.1 Pedobacter sp. | reverse complement strand
GTATTGCGTTTAGCGGACACGGAGAAATTACCTTTTGATTTTCAAGGCTTATCAGAAGCCATCAAGAATTATGTGGATGAACTGGTTGTACTCGCGACCACTCAGAGGAAAGCAAATGCCTTACAGAATGAGCTGATTGATAAAGGAATTTACAGTCTTGCAGCAGTACCTAAAGAAAACGTAATTTCGCCTAAACGGAAAATACCAGTTCCTGAAATTGATTTTTCATCTTTACTGGCGGCAGCCGATTCTTTACATTACGAAGCGTCTAAATTGACAAGAAGGCAAAATAATTTTAAAACAGATGCAGCCTCACTTCGAAAAAATAATGAGAAATTGTATCAGGCTGAAAAAGTATTATTGCTGGAAACCGGACTGCCAAGAAGGCCCTGGTACAGCCATAGCATTTATGCTCCCGGATTCTATACCGGCTATGGTGTAAAAACCATTCCAGGTGTCAGAGAAGCATTGGAAGAAGGACATTATGAAGAAGCTGGCAAGGAAATTGAACGGGTAACCAGCGCCATTAACAAATTAACCGATCATCTTAAAACCATATATTAGAATTGTAAAACATGAAAAAAATTATTTTAAGCATCGCAATAGCGATAACAAGTCTTGCCGGTTTTGCCCAGGAAAAGAAATTCGAAAATCCAAACAGCGATAGCCGGGGCTATCTGGTCAAAGTTGGAGATAAAGCACCTGACGATTTTGAACTAATCCTTCAGGATGGCAAAAAAACAACACTCAAAGCATTGAGGGGGAAGATCGTTATCCTGCAGTTTACCGCTTCCTGGTGTACGGTCTGCAGGGAGGAAATGCCCTACCTGGAGCGCGACATCTGGCAAGCCTACAAAGATAAAGGCGTGGTGCTCATTGGGGTTGACCGTGATGAGCCCTTGGAAAAGGTGCAGAAATTTCACCAGGATATGAAAATCACTTATCCGCTGGCACTTGATCCGGGCGCAGGTATCTTTCAAAAATTTGCAGACAAGAAAGCAGGAGTGACCAGGAATGTCGTGATTGACCGGCAGGGTAACATACAGTTCCTCACCCGTTTGTATGATAAGGAAGAATTTAGTAAACTCGTTAATGCAGTAGATCAGCTGAGTAAAAATTAGGGATTTGAAGGCTTTCCGCTTCTTTTAGCTACTTTTACACAAAAACAGAGTACTATGCCTTTTATATCCCTAGGTTTATCATCTGCTTTGACAAAAGCACTGAAAGACCAGAATTTCACTATACCAACGCCCATTCAGGAAACCGTAATACCGGCCATATTAAATAAAAAAGATGTTTTAGGTATTGCCAAAACAGGTTCTGGGAAAACAGCGAGTTATGTTTTGCCGCTGCTCATGAATGTGCAAAAAAGTTTTGGAGTGAAAAACCGCCATGTGGATGTATTGGTTTTAGTACCTACACGTGAACTTGCAGTTCAGGTCAAAGATGTATTCCAGACTTTTAGCCAGGCATTGCCGGAGTCCATTAAAACACTGGCTGTATATGGAGGGGTTTCTATTAACCCTCAGATGATGGCTTTGCAAGGTATAAATATCCTGGTTGCAACACCAGGACGATTATTGGAACTGGTAGATATGAATGCAGTACACCTCTCCAGTATTGAAACCCTGGTGTTGGATGAGGCAGATAAGATCCTTAATCTGGGCTTTAAAGAAGAGGTAGACAAGATTTTGGCACTTCTGCCAAAAAAACGCCAAAATATACTCTTGTCTGCTACCCTGAACAAGGATATCCAGCATATCCATCAAATTCTATTGCATGAGCCCGTTGTGATTGAGGTAGAAGAGAAGGTGGATTCAATAGAACTGATCAACCAGGTTGCTTATATTGTTTCAGAGGAAAAAAAGGGCCCCTTTTTGCGTCAACTGATTGCTCATCATGAAATGAAACAGGTACTGATTTTCGCTTCCTCGGTGCACCAGGTAGATGCTGTTGTGAATAAACTCCGTAAAAATAACTTAGACGCAAAAGCCATTCATAGTAAAAAAAGTCAGGGCGCAAGAACAGAGGCCTTACATCAGTTTAAATCAGGTAAACTGCGGATATTGGTCGCTACAGATCTGATGGCAAGGGGAATAGATATTGATGATCTTCCCTTTGTGATTAACTACGAACTGCCCCGGTCGCCAAAAGACTATGTTCACCGCATAGGCAGAACTGGTCGGGCAAATACCATGGGCGATGCCATTTCCCTGGTTAGCCAAAATGAGCTGCATCATTTTGAAGTGATCCAGAAAAAAATGGGTAAGCAGGTGAAATTAATAGACAGCGAAAATATCCGATAACTCCAGGTTACAGTGAAGGCCTTCTAAATCGGTTTCCAATTTAACATCCTGTTTATATTTGTTCTCTACTTTTGGGCATGTTGGAAACCGGTACCAGAAAGGAAGAACTCGTTGAGCGGCTCAAACAAGGAGATGAAGCTGCCTATGACCTGCTGTACGATCTGTACTGGAAAAAACTATATCTACAGGCGCTCAGCCGGACGAAGAGTGAAGAAGCAGCCAAAGACATCATTCAGACTGTTTTTATCAATATCTGGGAACGTCGGGATGTCCTGGTCATCCACACCACGATAGAACAATTTCTAATGGGCGCCGTAAAACTTCAGGTCCTGAATTACTTCAGAACAGAAAAAGTTGAAGGGAAAGTGCTGGAACACAGTCTGCAGAAAATAAATGAATTTGTCTTTATGGACGAACTCTCCGGTTATTATGAGCTGGAGAAACTGATAGAAATAGAAGTTAAAGAACTACCCGAAAAGATGCGCAATGCCTATCTGTTAAGGCACGCACATCACTCTATTGCAGAAATTGCCCAGCAGCTGAACCTGGCAGAACAAACCGTTTCCAATCATCTTTCAGAAGCCATGCGGCGAATCCGTAAAGGCCTTCGTGATAAAATTCCCCCTGCGCTTAATTAGTTAACAAAAGCTTAACAATTTGGAAAAGTAGATTTGGGCTTTAGCGGGTACTTGTCATTAAAGAAGTACCAAATTGAAAGCAGATCAGTTTAAAAAACTATTGGAGCAATATGCTAATGGAACAGCCAGCGAGAAAGAAAAACAACTCGTAGAAGACTGGTATGCCTCTTATGACGATGAACTGATGGAAGATTTTGCCGATCCTGAAACAGAAGGAAAGGTTAAAGAAGATATAAAGACTGGCATTTTAGCTAAAAGATCACAACCACCGGTAAAGAAACTGTTTTTCAGGAAATATTATAAATATGCAGCAATGCTTGCGCTGGCAGTACCTGCGGTCTTTGCAGGAAGGTCCTATTTCAAAAAAGCAAATACCTCCGGATTGGTTCAAAACTTTACCATCGTTGAAACAAAAGCAGGAGAATATAAAAAGGTAAAACTGGAAGATGAATCGATCATTCAAATGAACCCTTTAACCAGGTTAAGAATTCCGGACCATTTTGATCAGCAGCCTGAACGAATTGTTTATCTGGACGGCGGCGAAGCTTTTTTCGAGGTCAGCAAAGATCCTCAGCATCCCTTTATTGTGAAAGCACAGCAAATCAGGACCAGGGTATTGGGAACTAAGTTTGCCGTTTCTTTGTCTAAAGGGACAGATGCCGAAATCAGCGTAAGTGAAGGAAAAGTGGAAGTAGGGGATGGCCATAAGGTATTTGATAAGCTAACCTATGGTAAACGCCTGAATTATAATCTAAAAGATAAAAAATGGAAAGTAAGTCAATTTCCATTAAAAGAACACAATGCATGGTACGTTAATGTGATTCGTTTAAGGAATGCCTCTTTTGCAGAGCTTTCCCGGGCAGTAAAAACTATTTATGGAATTAAACTAAGCAGCAGAAACAGAAATGTTGCTGCCTACATGTATAACCTGCACATCCGGTCGACCCTTTCGTTTGACGAAACGCTCAAGGTCATTTGTTCCATACATAAAAATAAATACAGGAGGACCAAAAATGGGATAGAGATCTACTAAAAAAACCGGACCTGTAGCAGGCCCGGTATGACAAATTCAACAGCAAGCAGCTTGAGACCCTCAGTCTGTTGGATCTTAAAAAATCTTATTTATCAATACTATCAAAGATAAGAAACCCTGCTGAGCTTGCAAGAAATAAATGCTTGTTCAGACTGGTTCACCGCGATAGAAAATTATTATTTCAGATGAAAAAATATTTACTGCTCTCGCAGAAAATTATGCGTTTTACATTTCTTGTTTATTCTTTCCTGATTGCCGGTTCACAGATCCTTTCTGCGAACACATCAAATGGTCAGGTTTTGTATAAAAGAATGAATATTTCTTTCCAAAGTGGTAACCTGCTCCAGGTGCTGGACCAGCTCCAGCTCAAAAGCGGTGTCGATTTTGCCTATGATCCGGCTTACCTGAAGTTGAAAAGAATCCAGATCACAGCAAAAGATTTCAATAATGAAAAGATAAGCACCATACTCAGAGCCATTTTTAATGAAACCGATATTCAGTTTAAGGAAGAAGTCCCCGGAATCATTACCCTGGTTAAGAATCAGGAGCCGGGTACCATTAGTGGTAAAATTGTAGACGAAAAAGGAGAACCTTTGCCCGGTGCAAGTATTAAAATTCTGGAGCTGGACAGAGGTGTGCAAAGTAAGCCCGATGGGAGCTATAGTATTAGTGCAGATCCTGGGACCTATACCCTGGTGGTTTCTTTTGTTTCTTATACCTCTTCTACCCAAACTAAAGTGCTGGTTAAGCCAGGACAGGTCACTTCTTTAAATGTTTCCTTAACCGCTCAAACAGGCACGTTAAATGAGGTTTTGGTGGTTGGTTATGGCACACAGAAAAGAGAGAACCTGACCGGAGCAGTAGATCAGATCACTTCCAAAGCCCTGGAAAACCGTTCCGTTCCCAATCTTGCGCAAGGCTTGCAAGGAATAATACCCAATCTGAACCTGACCATGG
>NZ_DATMRL010000333.1:0-4183 GCF_035566355.1 Pedobacter sp. | reverse complement strand
CACACTATTAACACCTTTAATAATGTGCTCCAACTCTCCGTCTAATATAGCTTCTATCAAAACATAACCAGGATAGAAGTTACGTTCTTTAGCAATTTTCTTACCATCTTTCATCTGATAGTATTTCTCCATTGGGATCAATACCTGAGGAACAAGATGTGAAAAACCTAAACGACTAATTTCAGAATCGATATACTGCTTAACCTTCTTCTCTTTTCCGCTAACAGCTCTAACTACATACCACTTTAACTGATCGTTCATTTTAGCTATATATATTAATTAGAAAGTGATTTATAAAAAGTATCTAAAACAAAAGTAGAGCCCTTATCCATCGCAAATACAACAATTGCTATGATGAATGAAGCCACTAGAACCAACACTGCAGAATTTAACAATTCTCCCCATGCAGGCCAAGTAACCTTCTGGGTCATTTCTTCATATGATTCTTTAATGAATTGAACTACGCTAGCCATATTTAAGTTTTTGCACGGGCACAAGGATTCGAACCCTGATCAAAGGTTTTGGAGACCTCTATTCTACCATTGAACTATGCCCGTGTATGAAATAACTTAGTACTTAAACCTTTGGCTTAACTTAAACTTCTGTGTTTAAGTACTAAGTTTTATACTTAACTAAATACGATGTACTTAGTTGTTCTGTTTACTATTTCAAGATTTCAGTTACCTGACCAGCACCTACTGTTCTACCACCTTCACGGATAGCGAAACGAAGACCTTTTTCCATTGCAATAGCGTTGATCAATTTAACAGTGATCGTAACGTTATCACCTGGCATAACCATTTCAGTTCCTTCAGCAAGTGAAATTTCACCTGTTACGTCTGTGGTACGGAAATAGAATTGCGGACGGTATTTGTTGAAGAATGGAGTGTGACGACCACCTTCTGCTTTTGATAATACATAGATCTCAGCTTTGAAATCAGTGTGAGGAGTTACAGAACCTGGTTTGCAGATAACCATACCACGACGGATATCAGTTTTCTCAATACCACGTAACAATAAACCTACGTTATCACCAGCCTCACCGTAATCAAGGATCTTACGGAACATCTCAACACCTGTAACAGTTGATTTAAGATTTTCAGCACCCATACCCAGGATCTCTACAGGATCTCCAGAGTTGATTACACCACGCTCAATACGTCCAGTTGCAACAGTACCACGACCAGTGATCGAGAATACGTCCTCAACAGGCATTAAGAATGGAAGATCAGTTAAACGTGGAGGGATTGGAATATAGCTATCTACAGCATCCATTAATTCCATGATTTTACCAACCCATTTCGGATCGCCGTTCAAACCACCCAAAGCAGAACCTTGGATAACAGGAATATCATCACCAGGGAATTCATAGAATGATAACAATTCACGAACTTCCATCTCTACTAATTCCAATAATTCTGGATCATCAACCATATCCACTTTGTTCATGAATACAACTAATGAAGGAACACCTACCTGACGAGCCAATAGGATGTGCTCGCGAGTTTGTGGCATTGGACCATCTGTAGCAGCAACTACGATGATAGCTCCATCCATTTGTGCAGCACCAGTAACCATGTTTTTCACGTAATCCGCGTGACCTGGACAGTCAACGTGTGCATAGTGACGGTTAGCTGTTGAATATTCAACGTGTGCTGTATTAATAGTGATACCTCTTTCTTTTTCCTCAGGAGCTGAGTCAATCGAATCAAATGAACGAGCCTCAGTTAAACCAGCATCAGCCAAGACCTTAGTGATAGCTGCTGTTAAGGTTGTTTTACCGTGGTCAACGTGACCGATTGTACCGATATTTAAGTGCGGCTTACTGCGGTCAAACTTTTCTTTTGCCATGTTTTTATACTTATTAGTAGGTTAACTTTTATTTTAATTTATTGTTTTGATACTATTTCAATACAAAAAACCTTGTTCACCCTGCCTTTATTACAGATTTAACAAAGTTCCTTATTTCCTGAGCCAAAGATGGGACTTGAACCCACGACCTCTTCCTTACCAAGGAAGTGCTCTACCGCTGAGCTACTTCGGCTTTTTAATCTCAGCAGCATGATCATTTAAGTCATTTAAGACTTAACTCCACAATCTCTGCCGACTGCCCAACTTTTCCAATTTTAGAGCGGAAGACGAGGTTCGAACTCGCGACCTATAGCTTGGAAGGCTATCGCTCTACCAACTGAGCTACTTCCGCTTTTTTTTACTGTGGGGAGAGAAGGATTCGAACCTTCGAAGTCTTGCGACAACAGAGTTACAGTCTGTCCCATTTGGCCACTCTGGTATCTCCCCATCTTTTAACCGCCACGTATCACTACGCGGATTAAAAGAGCCTCCTATCGGGATCGAACCAATGACCTACTGATTACAAGTCAGTTGCTCTACCAGCTGAGCTAAGGAGGCTTATATGCTACATTTGTTTCGTAAAACTCATGTAATTGATATAAATTTTAAACTTTCACAGAACCTTTCCGTTTCTTTAAGAGGCAACCCCTGTTCCGAAATGGAATGCAAATCTACAAGAATAAATCTTCTATCCAAAATTATTTTCAAAAAAAAATTGACGGTTTTTATACCGTCAATCCCTCTTTTTAAACTTAAAACAAATATATATCTAATAATCAGATACTTCATTCGCGCTTAAAATCACTTTATGTTCACTTAATTTTGTTCTTGTCTTATCTTTATGTTTAGTAATTTGTTTTTTTAAGGACTCAATCGACAAATCTGTCGCTTCTTCAAATGTTTTACACTGCTCCTTCGCAAACAATGTTCCGCCAGGAACAATCAGTTTGATCTCGCTAATTTTATTCGCCTCATCGTCTACATTCTCCAGTTTCAAATAAACTTCTCCACTTATGATCTGGTCAAAAAACTGATCCAGCTTATCTACCTTTCTTTGTATAAAGTCTAACAACTTTTTATCTGCATTGAAATGGATTGATTGAACTCTGATTTTCATGTTGTCCTCCTTTTTTATGCCTTTGGATGGGCTTGTTTATATATAGTTTTTAATCTTTCAATGGAATTGTGCGTATACACCTGGGTAGCGGCCAGACTGGCGTGCCCAAGCAACTCCTTTATCGCATTGAGGTCTGCACCTCTGTTCAGCAGACTTGTTGCGTAAGAATGCCTTAAAACGTGTGGGCTCTTTTTATCCTGCGTGGAAATAAATGTCAAATAACTCTTTACTGTTTTATAAATAAAATTCCGGTGCGCGCTGGCTCCTTTATTAGTAACGAACAAGGATGCGGTTTTGTTGTCGAAATTTTGTAAGCTTTTTAAACTGATGTAATCTTTCAGCTGCTGCACCAGTGGCCGGGCCATCGGTATGATTCTTTGCTTCCCCCCTTTACCCAATACCTTGACTGTTTCTCCATAAAAATCTATATCCTGATCTTTAAGATTCAGCAGTTCTGCCAGACGCATACCAGTACCAAATAAAACTTCTATGATCATTTTATCCCGGATGGAAGGAAAGGTGTTGTCAAAAAATTCACCGGAATCCAGCAAATTATCCAGCTTTTGATCGTCAATAAATACCGGCAAATGTTTTGCAACCTTAGGTGCTTTTACATGAGTAACCGGATTGGAAGTGATTGTCCCCTGTCTCTGATGATATTTGTAAAAACTTCTCAACGCAGACATCTTCCTGCCCACGGAGCTTGCACTTATCCCCTGCTCCATCAGGTGTACTATGTAATTCCTCACCTGTACAGGTTGCACCTCCAGCATCTCCATTTCAAATGTTTCCAGGAGATAAGTACTAAACTGAGTCAGATCTACTTTGTAAGATTCAATGGTGTGAAGCGAATAACGTTTCTCGTGCTGTAAGTAAGATAGAAATGTTTCTATTGACATATATTCTGCTTCTAAAAACCTGTAAAGTGAATATACAAAATGATCGCATATAAACAAGTTTTATTTGAAATAATGACAAAACAAACGGACATAAAAAAAGCACTGCCGAATATCAGCAGTGCTTTTATATCATGAAAATCAGTCAGAACTTAAACTGTTCCTTCTAATTGTATATTTTGCTTGTAGATTGCATGCTTAACCTGAGTACGACGAGTAACAGATTTTTTCTCGTATGCTTGACGGCTACGCAGTTCTCTCAAAACTCCAGTTTTTTCAAATTTCTTTTTGAAACGTTTAAGGGCTTTATCCAATGATT
>NZ_DATMRL010000332.1:0-5066 GCF_035566355.1 Pedobacter sp. | reverse complement strand
GCCCTTAACTGGAACCGCCGTTGTCGAAGTTCCCTACCGTAACCGTTTTAAAGGAGATGTTGTTTTAGCCGGAAACGGCATTTGGAATAGCCAGGGTAATGTTGGAATTGGCACATTAACGCCGAAAGAAAAATTGTCTGTAAATGGCAAGATCAGGGCGCAGGAACTTAAAGTAGAAACAGCGAACTGGCCAGACTATGTCTTTGAGAAAGACTACCAACTTCCAACGCTGGAACAAACAGAAAAGCATATACAAGAGAAAGGTCACTTACCTGGAATACCATCTGCGTCAGAAGTGAAAGCTGAGGGTATTGAAGTCGGAGACATGAATGCAAAACTGCTCAAGAAGATCGAAGAGCTGACTTTATACCTCATTGAACTCAAAAAACAAAACAGCCAATTAAATATGAGATTAACAAAAGTTGAAAATGGAAAAGATAAATAGGATTTATAAGAAAAATAAGATTTAAAATATGAGAGATACTTCTATAATCTACATTGCTTTATTGTTATGTGTTGTAAACCTGGCCAACGCACAGATCACATACAATAAACTTCCCGTAATTATTCCTTCAGCTTCTAATGCTGCAGAACTATCGAAATATGGAATCTTAGATGTTGGCTTCAAGCAGGCTATACAAATTTTAAAATCCCTATCTGTGCCTTTGAAGATAACCAATGGAGTATGACTACAGACCTTCAATATAGTAGTACATTCGGGGTGAAAGTAGATCAATCGCTTCAAGGGTAGGCTTAGGTTGGATTCACAATGTTAGTGACGTGGTAATCAGAAATGTAAATGGTAAACCTGACGAGTTCAGTACCCTTTCCTGAGTAGAAGAACTCGAACATATATTTTTTAAAAAAAATATTTATCTGATAATCAATCAATTGATTTATTTTTTTATTCTTTTTTTAAAAAAAACACTTAGTGCAGTCCCACTGCACTAAGTGTTTTTACATTGGCCAATATTATAATATCTAAATATTAGACTATGCAAAACAAAAGAATAATACTGCTTTGTTATTTGATGGCACATTGCTTAGCCGCTGCCGCTCAAAACTTAAACCCAGTAACATTGACAAATGTTACCCCTGTAACACCCGAGGTAGGGAGTTTGGGGAAGTATATTGATATGCCAGTAGGATATTCAACTGGTGTTCCCGAAATCTCTATACCCTTATACACCCTGAAACACAGGGAGCTCGAAATACCGATAGGGCTAAGTTATAATGCTTCCGGAATTAAAGTAGAAGAAGGCGCTACCTGGGTAGGTACAGGATGGAATTTAAATGTAGGTGGCAGTATATCCCGGGTAGTGCATGGATTACCGGATGATTTGGGAGGCTCAACTTCGTATATGAATACGACCAAAACAGCTAAATATATATTGTCTTTACCCGCAAATAATCAAGAACGTTATGAATTACTCTATAATCAGGCAAATTTTGGCTTTCTGGATGTAGAACCAGATATGTATTTCTTTTCAGTCATGGGCTATTCAGGTCAGTTTTATTTTGATCAGGAATTACATGATTTTGTCTTAGCTCCATATCAAAATTTAAAAATAAGCTGTACAAGAGATGCCAACGGGGAAATTACAGGATGGCGGATTGTTTTACCCAACGGTACATCTGCCTATTTCGGTACATCGGCAGATGTACTAAGAACAGGCAGGGAGCGTTTTTTGAATCAGTATGACATTCAACTTACCGGTGGGCTTGCTTCAATGCCAGAAAATCAAACCCATCAGAGTCAGCATTATAGTTCATGGCAATTAATGGATGTTGTTAGCCTCACAAACAGCAACATTAAATATTACTACGATAACAGTAATGCAATGGATTTTGGTAGCGGTGGCGAAACAACAGATATTAAAGGTGCTTCGGGTTGTTCAGAGGCTGACGGGAAAAGACACGCCTCCTTTTATAGAATGCTTTCCAGTAAAGCCATTCTAAAAAAAATAAGTACTGATCTGGGAGATGTCTTTTTCATACAGTCAGCTTTGCAAAGAGCAGATGCCATAGGAGCTCCATTAGGCAGTTCCAAAAGTTTGGATAGCATTATTGTAAAACGCAAAGATGGCAGGCTGATCAAAGCCATCTCGTTTTCCTATGACTATTATAATTCTCCGGCGGTAAACACCCCAGGTTTACAAGTTAGTGATATTGCCAACAAACGTTTAAGGTTAAATCTGGTAAAGGATGGAGATGCTACTTACCAGTTGAAATACAATACGACACCCATAGTAAGCCGGATGTCGCCACAACAGGATTACTGGGGTTATTATAATGGCAAGACGGCTAATCCCGGCTTAACACCCTCTATTGAGACGGGCAATGGAGCTGGCAATGCTGGTGGAGCAGACCGCACGATCGACTTAGCATATGCAAAGGCAGGAATATTAGAAAAAATTATTTATCCTACAGGAGGGAGCACCGAATTTACTTATGAAAGTAATGTAGCCAATACCTTTACACTTAACGGGCTTAGTGAGGGCTATCAATATTCTGGATTGAAAGGGCAGTCCTATGCATTTTATAAAAGCAGTGCTTATGTTCAGGCTAATCCCAGAATATATATAGATTCCTTTACGATTGCTGATATGAAAAAGCCGGGCATGATATTCTTTCAAATACCTGGATATTCAGGTCCATATAATACAATAAAATGTCCTGTAAGAATGGTTATCACAGGAATCACTAAGCCATCTAATAATATGATGTTAAGTGACCTTCAAACGCCATTTATTTTGCAACCTGGTAAGTATAAAATAACAGCTACTATACAACCTACCATTGATTTCCCAAATGCAGAGTTTGCAGTCACTATGAGCTGGTTAGAAAATCCGGATTTAAAAAACATTATTGTGGGGGGACTCAGAGTTGCCAAGATTATTAACTCGGATGCTTTAGGAAATAAGATCGCAAAATCGTTTAAGTATACCAATTTCAATGATTCGACAGTAAGCAGTGGGACTCTTGTAAATTTACCTAATCATAATCCCCTAATTCCTTGTGGTGATGGTGGTCTGCCCGCGGTCACAAGAATTATCAGTAGCAGCACTGCTCCTTTAACAACCACAGATGGTCAGTTTATAAGGTATGAAAATGTAACCGAATATTATGATGAAAATAAATCTTCTTTCAAAAGTGAGTTGACATTTTCAAATGATAATTTGTTTCTGACCATACCTAATAATACATATCCTATTCCGGCTAATACCGGGAGATCCTGGAGGAGTGGGTTATTATTGAACAAAAAAATCTATGAACAAAAAAAAGACCTGAGCTATGGTTTGTTAACTGAAGAACAGAACTATTATAGAAATTACGCGACAAATTATAAAAATACTTTTGGGATAAAAATGACACCAAATGTAATACAATCGCCTGTAAAGACTTTCTCGATCCAACCCGGAATGTTTGTTACAGAATGGTACCTGCTGGATTCGACAGTTACATTTAATTATTCAGGTGGAAATACCTTAAAAACAAAATCGGAGAATTATTATAACAGTAATTATTTGCTTTCTAATACAAGGTTTAGCAACAGCAACGGAAAAACCACAGATAATAAAACCTGGTACCCAAAAGATTATAGTAATGTCCCAGGATTTAATATCAATACATTAATACAAGCCCAGGCCATAAATATCCCCATCAGAAAGGAAATCTCGGTAAACGGTAAAATTACAGGTGGCCAGGCTATTAAGTATAATGCCGCTGCTCAACCCATAACAATGTATCAATACGAGAATGCTGCATTGTCAGATACGGTATTACATGATATAAATTCAATAATCGGGCTTAATTACAATCCTAAAACAGAGGTCACCTATACTGCGCAAAATAACATTTCAACAGTTAAAAATAGTGATGGTGTAACAACGGTGTTTTTATGGGGATATATGCAATCCTACCCGGTAGCTAAAATTGTCAATAGCGATTACACAACAGTGAATAGCGTTATTACGCAAGCACAGATAGATAATGCCATCGCTGCGGGTGATGCCTCACTGAGAATCTTGTTGAATACACTCCGTACTGACAGCAGATTAAAAGATGCACAGGTAACAACTTATACGCATGATCCTTTAGTTGGTATAACAAGTAGTACGGACGAAAAAGGCCAGACCACTTACTACGAATACGATGAATTCCAGCGGCTGAAGAATGTGAAGGACCAGAACGGAAACATCCTGAAAAACAACGTCTATCACTATAAACCCTAACCAGCGCTCCATATGAAAACAAGATCAAAGAACATGGCAAAGCGGATCAAATATTCCTTTGCGGCAGTGGCCTCGCTTTTCCTGGCCTTAAATACGCATGCCCAGGTGCAGGACAACATTGTAAATATTTATAACAACGAAACAGAAATTACAGGTAAAGCGAGCGTCACCTTACAACCTGGTTTTTATATTCCATCTGGTAAAAACGTGAGAATTTACATCACAGGGATCAGTTTTAAGAACTGTGCGACATTTGCCGGTGTACCCAGCGCAAACCAGAATTACATCAGTACCCGGGTTTTTAAAGTTCCGAATGTATCAGATGCAAATATAGATGCCCAGCGGAACGTTTGTGAGGTGAACCAAAGCGTCCAGTATTTTGATGGACTTGGACGTCCGCTTCAAACGGTGACTACTCAAGGCAGTCCAAGCTTTAAGGATGTTGTGCAGCCTTTGGCTTATGATGCTTTTGGCAGGGAAGCCACCAAATACCTTCCTTATAGCACGAGTGGTACAGCTGGAAGCTACAGACCCGATGCTTTAAGCGGAGCTAGTGGCTATAGCACCAGTGCCCAAAAGACATTTTATACTCAGACCGGGCAAAACTATACGACCATCCCGAGCCCCTATAGCCAGACCCTCTTTGAAGCCAGTCCTTTAAATCGGGTGCTGGAGCAAGGTGCCCCAGGAGATATCTGGCAGCCTGCTGCCAGCCGGACCAACTTAGCCGGCAGGACTGTGGTGATGGGCTATGGTACCAATGCCACAGAAGTTAAACTGTGGACAGTGACTGCAAACGGGGCCACATCAGGTACCTATGCTGCCGGGAAG
>NZ_DATMRL010000331.1:0-10317 GCF_035566355.1 Pedobacter sp. | reverse complement strand
CAGTAAACTTACAATTGAGAAATTTTAGCTGGTCTACCAATCTTGTTTTTAGCTACAATAAAAATAAATTGCTGAATTACGGCATTCTTAATTCCTATCAGAATACTTCGGGAAACAAAGTAAATGCGACGTATTTTCCTGGTTATAGCTTATTGCCATTATTTGCTTATAGATATGCCGGACTTGACGTAATGGGTGATCCGATCATCAGGTTACAAAACGGTAGCACGACTAAGGCGTTTAATGCTGCCGGGGTAGACGATGTGGCTTATCAGGGCACAATTGTGCCGAAAATTAGTGGAGGTTTTTCTAACACTTTTAGCTATAAAGGTTTATCGTTATCAGCTAATATGATTTTTAATTTGGGACATGTGATGAGAAGGGACGTTAATGATTTTTACACGGGTAGATTAACCGGAGCAACTACTTCCTTTATTGGTAATATCAGTGCCTATTTCAACAATAGATGGAAAAAGCCAGGTGATGAGGCATTCACCGACATCCCGGCTTATGTCTCTAATATAAATGATAGCTATAATCGTAGAGATCTGAATTACTATTTCAAAGGAGATGTCAACGTAGTTAGTGCGTCCTACATTAAATTGAGAGATATAACCATGTCTTACAGCATTCCTTCCAGCATGCTTAGGCACCTGAAAATGCAGGCTGTCAATGTATTTGTACAGGCGACAAATTTTATGATATGGAAGAATAATGATTTAGGTATTGATCCCGAATTCCAGAATCTGTCGGCTGGGACAAGGAATATCCCTCCATTTAAACATTCCTTTAGTGTGGGCACAAATATTACGTTTTGATCTTAAAATATAGAAATGATGAATTTAAATTCTAATAATTTTACAATAGTAACCTGCTTCCTGTTGCTCTTTTTAAGTTCTTGCAAAAAGGACTTCCTTGAAGTGATTCCAAAGGGAAAACGGATTGCAGAGAATACGAGCGACTATAATTTGTTGATGAACAGCCCCGTATTTTATATGTACCAGTCGGGAGGCTGGCAGGCCGCTGTATTAATGGGTGATGAAATCGGGGCCGAGCAAGGCGAATTTAATTCGTCACGTCCTCAAGTTCAGCGCTACTTTCGTTGGGATGCCGTTATCTATGACCAACTGACCGACGAAGCTCAAGACCTGCGAAATTTCCTGCCAAATATATATGCATGCAACCTGATCATCAATGGAGTAATTAATTCAAAAAATGGCACTGAATCTGAGAAAAAGGTATTGCAAGCGGAAGCTGCTGCTACACGGGCTTGGATCTATTTTCAACTGGTCAATTTGTATGCTAAACCTTATCAGTCCAGTACTGCAAATACTGATCCTGGTTTTCCGGTGATAACTAAAGCAGATGTGATGGAAAACTATTTCAGCAGAGGAACAGTGCAGCAAACATATGACTTTATCCTTAACGATTTGAATACAGCAATACCAGATTTACCTATTAACCAGCCAATCGCCACGCGAATGAACAAAGCTGCAGCTAATGCGTTACTGGCTAAAGTATATTTGTTTATGGGGAAAGCTGATCTTGCCCTGCCACTGCTCAATGCCGCTTTTGATAATAATGCGGCAGCTGTCGCACCTGCGAAGTTATATGACTACAACGCTACATTCGCCCCTGGTGGATCTTTTCTTCCTATTTCTAGCCGGAGCGGACCGGCTTCACCCGGAAATATTGTGAATGATTTTACCGAGTCTGTACTTGCGAAAACTTTTGGCAATAGTTATGCTTCAGGAAACAGTGGAATTGTCATTACACCAGAGACAGCCGGACTCTATTCGACTGGGGATTTCCGTTTGAATTTTTATACTAATCTGAATATGAGTGGAGCCGTTATCCCTGGTGGCAGACTCCGTAAATATGGCGTTTCATTCAGTAAATTTGGTATTGCACTTTCCGAAATGTATCTCCTACGCGCGGAGTGTAAGGCGAGGCTTAATGATCTCATCGGTGCAAAAGCCGATTTAGAAACCCTCCGTATAAAGAGAATCGCACCTGCTAAGGCTTCCGTTCCTACCAATATAGCGGCTGACCGCATTCTACTGATCAAATTTATATTTGATGAACGTATCCGTGAATTTGCTGCGGAAGGATATCGTTGGTTTGACATGCGTAGACTGTCTGTTGATCCTTTATTTTCCGGGCTAACTTTTACCCATAACATTTATCCCGCGTCCGGACCTGCCCTTATAAATGAACTTCAGCTACCTGCACGTCTAGTTTTAAAATTGCCACCAAATATTATGGCAGCTAACCCCTCTTTCCAGAATAATCCGTAAAGAAATGATGAAAAAAATAAATATAATTATAATACTGTTGGTCATGGTATCAACAACATTTGGCCAAAAGCAATTTGTCCTTAAAGGTACGCTTGCAAAAGAAAAAAGCGGACTAGTCCGGCTTACCTATTTCAGTATGGGTAAGACTTATAAAGATTCTATCCGATTTACTGGAGGTACCTTTGAATTTAAAGGGACGATTGAAGCCCCTGTTGAGGCCTCAATCATTATCAATCCTCTGTATGGGCGTATTGATCGTGACCAATATTACGGTCAGGATATGCGTGATTTTTATCTGGAATTTGGACAAAATCAGATTATAAGTGATAAAGGTCTGAAAACTGCAGTTATCAAAAATGGGGCTGAACAAGCTGCTTTTGAAATTGTCCAGCACAACGAGCAAATGATCGCTAGGCAACTGGATTCTTTGAACATTTTAGCTGAGAAATATATGGCCGCTAACCATAAAGCTGGTATGGATTCATTGCGCATAGCTGCTGCAGGAATAATGAACAAGGGCAGACGCCTTGACAGTGCCTTTATAATGGAACATCCGCGTAGTTATGTAGCGCTTTCCAAATTAATGATGGCTGAGCTCAATGGTACACTTGAGTACCGGAACCTGAATGTCGCATTCGATGCCTTCAGTAAATCCATGCGTGATTCTTATAAAGGGAGATTTATTGAGCAACGTTTAAAAACGCGTGGGAAACTGTTGGTTGGTAAACCAGCACCTGAGATCAGTTTACCTGGTCCTGATGAAAAACTATTCCTGCTCAGTGAACTGAAAGGCAAAAATGTACTGGTGTGTTTTCTACAAAGTCCAACCAACCGGATTTTGGTAAATGCTTATCCTGAATTATCGGCCAGTAATATACAAGTCTATGCGATAACCTTCTCGGATGATCGTCTCTCTTGGAAATCATTAGTAGCTTCAGAAGCTTCGGAGTGGATCAATGTAAGGGATGACAACGAAGGACAGTCAACCGCCAAAGGTATGTTGAGTAAAGTTGGCAAAGACTATAATCTAACCCCCTCAAGTGCAAGTCAGTGCATTCTGCTAGATTCCAGTGGTCATATTCTATCAGGTATGATGCCGATTGATCCATCATTAGTTGAAAAAGTAAAAAAATTAATCCCTAATCATTTATGAAATTGATCGCAATAGTATTCGCAATACTGATCCCGTTTACATCACTGGCACAAGTCTCCATTACCATTCAGGGAAAAGTTTTGTCGAAAGGCAATTATAAACAAGTATATTTTTACGAACAGACCCAAACTAGAAGAGTGCCATTTGATTCTGTCGCGGTAACCGCCGGGGGTAGTTTTTTTAAAAAATTCAGCACATCAAAACCAGGTGTTTACCTGATTGGTTTAAATGAATTTGACAATGTCCCATTTTGGGCAGATAAAGAAAACCTGGTTGTTCAATTTATTGAAAAAAAGCCCGTTCAAATCGTTGGAGGAAAAGGCACAGCATTGATTCATAGCTTTAATCAACTTATGCAGGAACAATCAAAGCAAATGTCTTCGAATGATCCAAAGGTTAATCGAGCGGAAATACAGAAGAATTATAAAACCAGACTGATCAGTCTGATCAATGCTCATGCTGAAGAGCCGGCCGTGATCTACGCCTTGCGAATGCTGGATCGTAAAGCAGATGATAACTTTTTGAAAGAGATCAGCGCAAAATTGACGAAGGCCAATCCAAATAGTCTGGTTGTTGCCGATTTTGTTTTTGATCTCAGCAGACTTGATCTTGGAAAACCAGCTACGGAAATTGAGTATTTGACTGTAAAGGGGGAAAAAAGCTCATTGAAAAATAGTTTGGGAAAGGCACGTTATACGTTAGTAGACTTTTGGGGGACTTACTGCATTCCTTGTCGAGAAGGAATTCCAGGCATTAAAAAACTTTACGCGCAATACCAGTCCAAAGGTTTTGATGTATTAGCTATTTCTCTTGATACTAAGAATGACATCTGGATGAAGTCTCTGGCAGAAGAACAAATGCCATGGAGCCAGGGGCGTACTACCGATGGCGGGCGTAAAGTGATGGCCGATTATCGGTTTAGCGGCATTCCCTACCTGGCGTTGTTCGATCAGAAAGGGAATATTGTAGCTCTAGGCCTGCAACATGATGAGCTGGAACAAAAGTTGGAAGACTTAATGGGTAAACCAGACCCGGTAGTTGACACAGATAAGAAATCGAAAGCTTATGAAGCTTCCGGGGAGGCTTCATTGATTCAGCAGATTTTGAATACGACAGATCTTGAATCTTACCTAAAGTGTTTATCTGCGTTGGATGAAAATACCTTCAAATCCACCTACCTCAAAAATCTTGGAGACCACATCCAAATGAAAGATTACCAAATATCTAAATTAGGTTGGTCATTGCCTACCTATTTTAAACGTTATCAGGAGGTATTGAACTCTGGTACATTGTCGAAAGAAAACAAATTAAAAACCCTAAGGGAAATCGATCAAAATGAAATGGGTCTGGTAAGGCTAGTACTCGAACATGATCAGTACGAGAAATATCTAGGCCTGAGGTTATCCAAAAAACTTTTATTATAAAATAAACTCACATGATTAAAAAAATAACTGCGTGCTTAGGCATGCTGATGTGCATGGTATGTCTTATTTCGGCGGCGCAGCCTATCCCCCAGGATCCAAGCATAAGGAAAGGAAAGCTCGCAAATGGGTTTACCTATTACATAAAAGCAAATAAAATTCCCGAGAAGAGTGTGCAATTGCAGTTGGTAAATAATGTAGGCTCGATCTTGGAAGACGAAAAGGAGAGAGGATATGCGCACTTTATTGAACATATGAGTTTCAATGGTACAAAACATTTCCCTGGAAATGAAATGGTAGATTTTCTCGAGAAGGCGGGGGTAAAGTTTGGAGCAGACCTCAATGCCTATACTACCTTTGATGAGACGGTTTACGAATTGCCTTTAACGTTGAATAACTCAGGGATCCTTGTAAAAGGACTTCGAATTATGCGCGATTGGGCTCAGGAAGCCAGCCTGGATGCAAATGAAATTGAAAAAGAGAAAGGAGTAATTCTTGAAGAAAAGCGTTTAAAGTCAGGTATGCAAGACAGGATGAGCACACAGTATATGCCTATGGTATTTAATCATTCACGCTATGCTAACCGAAATCCAATCGGACTTGAGGAGGTCATCAACTCTGCCTCTTCGGAAACGTTGAAGCAATTTTATAAGAATTGGTACAGACCCGATTTGCAGGCGCTTATAGTTGTCGGGGACATTGATGTAAACTTCGTCGAAAATCAAGTTAAAATGCTATTTGGCTCATTAAAAAAGCCATTGAATGCTAAAAGCAGGATAGTGTATACTGTTCCTTTGGCACTTAAAGATCAGTATACGAAAGTCACAGATGCTGAAATGTCAGTCTCTACTATTCAGCTGATGCGTAAACAGGTTTCTAAACCAGTGGCTACGATTGCAGATTACAAGTCGGATGTCATCAGTACTATTTTCAGACAAATGCTGGCGTCTAGAATCAATGAAAGGAAATATAGTCAACAAGATCCTGCTTTTAAGTCTTTTACGGTTTCTGTGCAGCCTTTTGTAAGCGGGCTGAATATGTTTTCTTTTGAAGTATCTGCAACTGACGGGAAACTCAAAACTGCGTTTGAGCAAGGCTGGGCAATTCTGCTCCAGCTTAAAGCACATGGTTTTACAGCTTCTGAGCTCGAGCGTGCTAAAAAGCAATATCTGAGCGCCTTAGGCAACTCAGTGAAAAATAAAGAGCATCGCAGTTCAAAAGATTTTATAAGTGGCTTAAAGGATAATTATTTAAAAAATAGTGTATTACCATCGATCGAATGGGAACAACAGCTTGTTACCGGGTTTGTTCCGCTATTAAAGTTGTCAGATATCAATCCAATGATTAGTGATCTAATTCGGGATAACAACTTAGATATGCTGGTCATTGGACCGCAGTCGCAAAAAGATTTATTGCCAGATGAAGCCACGTTGAGGGACTGGATGAATACCCTAAGTGCAAAACAATATGTTCCATATAGGGAAGACAGTCTGCGTGGAGTGCTAATGCCGATATTACCTGTTGCCGGTAAAGTAACTGCGAAAGAACAACTTGATCAGACTGGTTTGACTAAGATTACCTTGAGTAACGGAATAAAGGTGGTTTTAAAACCAACCAATTTTAAAAAAGAAGAGATCCTTTTCAACGGATTTGGTCAGGGCGGGACGTTTTCTTTTAGCAAAGATCGATTTTATGATGCAAGTCTGGTTTCTTCCATTAGTGGGTTTGGTTTAGCGGGCTTTTCTCCTGTTGAACTTTCCCGAATGTTAAACGGAAAAACGTTAAGCATTTCTCCATATTTTTCCAATCGTTCTCATGGTATTAGTGGAATGAGCTCTACTACAGATATTGAAACCGCATTACAGATGCTTTATCTTCAATTTACCCAGCCAAGGGGAGATAGTGTGCGGTTTAATCTTCTAAAGGACCGGATCAAGGAGGGGGTAAGTAAACGGTATCTGAATCCTGAGACTATATTTTCAGATACCATTAATCATGTACTGAACAATTATGATTCAAGGTTTCTGCCACCAGACAGTAGCCGTATAAGTAGTGTTACGCTGGACAATGTATTGAAAATATATAGAGGGTATTTTGAAGATGCGTCCAAATTTACTTTCGTTTTTACCGGTGATTTTGAGACGGAAAAAATGATCCCTCTGTTGGAGCGCTATCTTGGTGCATTGCCAAGTAAACATCCATCGACCATTTTGGAGGAAGTAAATATCAAAATCCCTGCTGGTCAGATTACTAAAAAAGTGTACGCAGGAACAGAGAATAAATCTACTGTAAAGATCACATTATCTGGAGATTTTAAGTATACTCCCCTGAATAACTTGCTGCTGACTGCTTTGGGTGATATTTTAGAGATTAAGTTAATACAAACTCTTAGAGAGAAAGCCAGTGAAGTTTATAATCCTTCGGTAAAAGCGAGTTGTACTAAAGTTCCAGGGAGCTATAATATCAGTATTTCTTTTGGCTGTGCACCGTCAAACGTCGATAATCTTTATGAAATGGTCTCGGTTGAGTTACAAAAATTGCGTAATGAAGGACCTCAGGCTGAGGATATTTTAAAGTTTAAAGCTAACCAATTGAAAAATATAAGGTTATCTATTAAGGAGAATGGGTTTTGGCTGAGTTACTTGTCTAATCAGATGGAGAATCAGGAAGATCTTTCACAGGTAGATACTTTTGAAAAATATCTGGATCAGGTCACTGCAGTTTCACTGAAAACTGCTGCTGAAAATTATTTGAAGGAAGAGAATAAAATCACATTCATCTTACTACCTCAACGTTCCAAATAGGATGTTAGAATATATCTGAAAGATATGGCTCTTGTTATTGGTCCTGAAAGCTCGGCGTTCAGGACCAATAATCCTTAGCCTTCAGGCTGATTTCGAATTGCTTATCACTTGCTGATGTTGAAACAATCGAAGAATTTTATAAGGGCCATCCAGAAATGAAGAAGCTGTTTATAAATGCCTGGGATAAAGATGCCGGCCATTTTAATGTATATCCCCGGGGTAGTATCCGTCATGATCTAACCAGCTACCATCGCAGGGACTTTTATAAAATTTCGCTCTGCATTGGCGGAGGTACATTATGGTGATAAAGGTATTGTAAGGTTAACGCAGCTGCGCAGCAGATCATACTTATAAATGTAATCAGAAGTGATTTCATCCATCATTTTCAGGAAAAGATCAGTATTAATAGAAAATTCATTTATTTCAAAATCGAATGAGACAAAAGAAAATCTGTCGGTTTATTGAAACCAACAGATTTTCTTTTGTAACAGGGAAATACTCTATTTTATTTCGATAATATGGTAATTATCTTTTTGGCAACAAGATCTGCTGAAGCAGGGTTTTGTCCGGTAATTAAATTGCCGTCCTGAACTGCAAATGGTTCCCAATCTTTACCTTTTACGTATTTAGCTCCTCTATCTTTGAGCATATTCTCTAATGAAAAAGGAACTAAATTAGTAGACTGACCGGCCTCTTCTTCGCTATTTGTAAATCCGGCAATAATTTTACCTTTAATTAAGTATTCGCCATCTTTCCCCTTTACATTTTTTAATGCTGCGGGTGCATGACAGACAAAGGCTATAGGTTTTCCTTCATTGAAGAAAGATTCAATTAAAGAAATAGAATAGCTATTTTGAGGAAGATCCCACATTGGTCCATGTCCACCAGGATAGAATATCGCATCATAGTCTTTAGCTTGAATAGTTTTCAGGTTTAGAGTTTTATTTAGTATTTGTTGTGCAGCAGGATCAGTTAAAAATCTCTTAACTGAAGCAGTTGCATAATCACCAATAGTGCTTTTAGGATCAATAGGAGCTTTTCCTCCAGCGGGGGAGGCAACAGTTACTTTGAATCCTTTTGCAGTCAGAAGATAATATGGAGTTGTAAATTCTTCAAGCCAGATACCTGTTTTTGCGCCATTCCCAACCTCTCCAAATGAGGTTACAACAATTAATACTTTTTTGTTTTTCATAGGGTTTATATTTTTGGTTGCTTTTTGTGCGAATACCTGGATAGACAAGAGTAACAACAGGATAATCGCATAACTTGGTTTACTTTTCATGATTTTTTTTATACAAATTTCCCTAATTGGATCCTGTTTATTCAAGGATGTAGATCACAAAATCAATGTGCGTTAGGTCACATTAGTATACATTTACTTGAAGCAGATTATTTTTGTGTTCATGAAAAATTCCGATCTGAATACTTATTTTGCAATATATTTATGCATATGTATACTCGATTAAGGCATCATTTTGAAGAATTTATACAGTTAACAAACGAAGAATTCGACTACGTTTGCTCTTTTTTTCGATATACAAAATTCCGTAGGCATACCATATTAATCCAGCCTGGAGAATTAGTGGAGCATGAATATTTTATCATTAAAGGACTCTTGAAAACCTTCCTTGTGGATGAAAATGGGAAGGAGCATATTCTTCAATTTGCCATGGAGAATTGGTGGGTCTCGGATTATCAGGCACTGAACACCCATGAGCGTTCTAGTTTTAATATCCAATGTCTTGAGGATGTAGAGGCTTTTTATCTCTCTCTTGCCGACAAAAACAGACTTTGCAGCGAAATGCATAAAATGGAGCACTTTTTTAGAATGAAATCAACCTCAGGTTTTCTCAGTCTTCAAAAAAGAGTAATAGCACTCATGAAAAATGATGCTTTATCAAGATATAATCAACTGTATGAACAGTACCCCTCTCTTTTTCAAAGGGTAACAAAATCGATGATAGCGGCTTATCTTGGTGTGTCTAGAGAAACACTTAGCCGCTTCAACATACGGCAAGTGCAAAAATAGAGTTGCTGTTCCTTTTTCATTTTGACCGAATAAAAGAATAATTTATTAACCGCCTGGACAAGGCCTGGGTGGTTGATGTTTGAAACTCGTATGGACGATTTTTTAGTGCCAATTCGGTTGTAGTTTTATCAGATTTATAATATATTCGTTTAACCATAAACCAAATATGCCGGGGTATCAATCTTTTACAGACGCAGAACTATTCTCGTTGTTATGCAACGGTGATCATCGGGCATACACCGAAATTTACGACCGATATAGTGGACTTCTTTATGTTCACGCTTACAAGAGAATTAGAAATAGGGAAGACGCAAAGGATCTGATTCATGAATTATTTACTGTTTTATGGAGTAAGCGTGACCAGATTGTTTTAAAAACGGAGTTGTCTGCCTACCTGTACGGTGCTGTCAGGAATCGCATAATTGACTTTGTGAATCGCAATAAGTTGCATGTCAATTATATCGGGTCTTTTGAAGGTTTTTTGAATAGTGGAACCAATATTACGGATCATGCAGTTCGGCAAAAGGAGTTGAATTTGTTGATTGAGAAAGAAGTAGACGCTTTGCCGGAGAAGATGAGGCAAGTATTTAATCTGAGCAGAAATGAATGTTAC
>NZ_DATMRL010000330.1:0-2545 GCF_035566355.1 Pedobacter sp. | reverse complement strand
TGGAAATTTACCGCCTGATTACGCTCTTTACCCACCGCGAATTTGCCTCCATTTATTGGATTGATCCTGGTTACACGGTTTTCCTGGGTATAATCAACAATGTTATAATCAAACCCAAATTGACTGACTAAGGAAATGTGTTTTGTAAAACTAAGTGTGTTCTTTACCGAAGTGATCAAGTGGGTCTTGGTATCCTTATTTACATCATCCAGCTGCTGTGATAATATACTTTTTAAATTACCAAATGAAGGCGGCAAACTATAGCCATCCAATTCCCTTTGAAAACCAGTTCCGTCTTTATAGAAATTCTGAACGAAACCATAATCATAATCACGGTTCAATCCAAAGGCTACCAAACCTCCAATATTTGGCCGGCGGTTATTGGTTTCAATGTTAAATAAGTTGGCAGTTACATCAAATGATGCAAACGGAGACACCTTCATATTCCCATTAAAGCTAAAGGTGTTGTTTTTCTGCCAGGAATTTGGTAAAATATCATGATAGTCTCTGTTAGAATAAGAAAAACGCATCCCGCCTTTTTCATTTCCTCCACTCATTGCAATAGAGGCATTATCCGATCTTCCTGCTGGAAAAAAGTCTATAAAATTATTCGGATAAGCATGATAAGTGGTCATTGTGCTGTCATAGCCCATAATCGGGCTGTTGTCAAAACGCGGCCCGAAGCTCCACCTACTGTTCACCAGTTTTCTTTGTGTAGTTGGTAAACCTGTTTTAGGATCATTCACATACTGGATATCATTCGTATTTATCCCCGTACCATACTCATTTTGAAAATCAATATAGCTCTTTGGTACTTCAAAGGAATGTTGAAACGATGCAGAGATACCAAAGCCCGAAGTTTTGTTTCCTCCACCTTTAGTCGTAATTAAAACCACACCATTTGCACCTTCAGCACCATAGAGAACAGCCGCCTTAGCGCCCTTTAAAATTTCAATTCCTTCGATATCTTCCGCGTTTAAATCATTGATACCAGAACCATAGTCAAAAGAATGTAAAGGATCATAACCTCTGGACGCCATAGATGTACTCTGGTCCCGGATCGGCACCCCATCCACAACAAACAATGGACGATCACTTTGAGCGTTATTTAATGAAGCCGATGCCCGGATTTTAATATCTATTCCCCCCATTGCACCACCAGATCCGATCGCAACCCCAACACCAGGAGCTTTTCCGTAAATGGCCAAAAATGGGTTTAATGGCGTCCCTGCCTTGGTCAGGTCTTCGTTTTTAATACTACTGGTTGCATATCCAAGGGACTTCCGTTCCCTTTTAACACCCAATGCCGTTACCACCACTTCATTTAAGCCACTGGATTCATCGGCCATGTAAACGGTTAAAGTAGAGGATTCTCCCACAACTACTTCCTTGGGTGTCAATCCTATAGAAGTAAACAATAAAACTTCCTTTGGGTTAGCTGAGATACTAAATTCTCCTTTAGCATTGGTAGCGGTCCCGGTTTTTGTGCCTTTGACCCGGATGCTAACACCAGGAACGGGCATTCCTGAGGCATCCTTTACGGTCCCTGATACGATTTTTTGCGCATAGGCAGCTACTGTTAATAGGCTTAACAATAACAGTCCTACGCATCGTGCGTAGATTTTTTTCATTTTCTGGTTTAGTTTAGTTTAAAAATTAGGGTTATTTATTTTTCAAATTTGGTGTATTCAATTACTAAACTTGCTGCCGCAAGTAACTCCGCATCTGCCGCTAAATCCGAGACTACTATGGTTGTCTTATTTGCAATCCTCGGTATACAAAACTCATTAATGGCCTGCTGTATTGGAGGTAAAAGGATCTTGCCCGCTATAGCACCCCGGCCACTCAACACAATACATTCCGGATTCATAATATGAATCAAAGTTGCCAACCCTTTGCCTATCAGAAAAGCAGCATCTGAAAGAATAGAAACTGCCAACGGATCATGCTGACTTGCAGCCTCTAAAAAAAGCTCCCCTACATTCCTGTTCTTATTTTTAAAGAGCTCCCGCATACTTGTTGCTTGTCCAGCTTCGATTTCCGCCTTGGCACGTTCTGTCATCACCAGCAGAGAGGTTTCTACCTGCAAGCATCCCCTTTTTCCACAGGAACACAGGTTACCAGTCTTGGACAAAGGAATATGACTTAATTCACCGGCGTAGCCGCTACTTCCCCTATACAACTGTCCATTTATAATCATACCAAGCCCAGTACCCCAACCTATATTGGCCACCATTACATCCTGTTTACCAACTGCCGCACCAAAGTGTAATTCCGCTTTAGCAATCAGACTCGAATCGTTATCTATATATACGGGCAGATCCAGTTTCTCGGCCAGGTAATCAGCGAGCTGTGTGACCAGGAAGCCTGGTATACCAATCCCCACCCCAAGCAGCTTTTCTTTATCTATTCCTGAGGCATAAATATTACTAGAAATAAAAGAGGCGAGTTTATCTAATGCCTCAGGATCGTCTTCTATAGAGAGTTCTAGTGTTTTGACCGGCAGTGTTACAGCATTAGAGATATTATATATCACAAGCCGGGC
>NZ_DATMRL010000329.1:0-6541 GCF_035566355.1 Pedobacter sp. | reverse complement strand
TTTAAATGTGACTTTTATCACACCCGGATACTCAGACACAAATAATAATTTTATTATGACGACAGTCGGCTTAGAGTTTCTCTGCTAACCCCTAAGTAAGAAGCAATTACAGTTTTTGAAACCCTCGTATGCAAGGTTGGATACTGGGAAAGCAATTGTCTGTAACGTTCTGCAGCACTGTGGCTTAATAGGGCTAAGACACGTTTCTGTAAAGCGATATTTCCCGTTGTGTATTTCTTCCGGAAAAAAAATTCCATTTTTCTGGAGCTGGCGCAAAGTCTTTCTTTACTTTCAAAAGAAATCGATAGTGTTTCTGTATCCTCCAGGCAATCCACATTCAGCGTAGCAGGAATTCCGTTATTAAAGGCATTGGGATCAGAAAACCACCATTCTTCCATAGCAAGTTGCAGAATATGTTCTCTACCTTCCGGATCTGTATAAGCCGATTTAACGATCCCCTTTACAACAAAATGTTCGTGACTGTTTACATCACCAGCTTGTACAATATATTGGTGTTTCCTATATCTTCGCCTGGTAAAAAAGGTAATGGCATACTGGAATTCCTCATCAGTTAACTCTACAATCTGATGAATATGCTCCCTCAATTTTACTTCCATACTCACATCTATAGTTTAGTTACCCAAGTAGTTAACTGAGTAATTTGTCTTTCGCTTCATCTGCTGTTGTTAAGAAATTAATTAATCTGCCTTTATTACTCTCAAAGATAAAGTCTCTGATACTTTTACCTGGATATTTTCCAAAATCCCCTACTATGGCAAGTCTTACTCTATAATTGGAAAACTTTTGTAATATTTCACCGGCGAGTCCTGTTTTCAAATCAAAAAAAACAGGGGTTATATTATTTTCATAAATGATTATACTTTCAAAATCCTGGTAATACAAATCAACAAGCAGTTGTAATCCTTCTTCAGCATTATTTATTAAAACAGAATCCGAAATAACCTCAGCTAATTTACGTTCCCCGATCCTGTGTGTTTTTATATTCATAATCAAGCTATATTGTAAGCACCTTTGATGAAATCCGATTAAGCGGTTTTAACGTTTTGCTATTATCAATTGACGATTTAACCATAAAGATTAAATTTTAAACTGTAAGAGCCAAGTTAATTCCGAAATTTTATAATTTGCATGATGAAGTTTACCAGAATTGCCCCACATCCTGACCTCGAACCATTCATCGAATGCTATTGGATGATGCAGTCCGGTAACTCCACCCCAAAAATTGAAAAGATTATTCCTGACGGATTTACAGAACTGATCTTTAATTACGGAGATGTATACAAATCAAAAATTAGTGGAGAGTGGCAATTCCAATCACCAAATTTATTTGCCGGACAGATCACCAGTTATTTCTACCTTGAAAATACTGGTTGGACTGGATCTTTTGCTATAAAACTAAAACCAGCTGCATTAACTCAATTATTTGGACTGAATATGGTTGCCTACCTCGACCGGATAATTGACCTGGATAGTTTTCCTCATGTTCAGCTTGCCAATTTAAAAAACTTTTTTTTGCCTTTTGAAGATGAGCATAAACTCAAACAGCTTTTAGATGATCACTTCCTGGAACTCTGTAAAAATGCAGCTGAAAATCCATTGGAAAATGCACTGACAATCATCTTTAAAAGTAACGGAACAGCATCTGTAGCAGAGCTTGCAACTGCTGCAGGCGTTAATGAACGACAGTTGGAACGTCTTTTCAAAAAGTACATCGGACTTGCGCCTAAATATTATTCCCGCATTATAAAATTCAATCATATCTTTCAACTCATCAAAGAGGAGAAGTGTACCTGGTCGGAGATCGTGTACCAATCTGGTTATTATGACCAAAGTCACTTTATCAGAAACTTTAAAGCATTTACAGGGGAAGATCCATCATCTTATTTCTTTGAAGAAAGAAATATGGCCAATTTTTTTTTAAGAAAATAAAGAGACAGTCGGGTTTGTACAATACAGCAATAACAAATCATCCTATTTTTGAAGGAAAAAACATCATGACAGTCAAAAAACTACTTCTGCTTGTTCCATGCCTATGCATGTTGATCATGAACAATGTTCACGGGCAGGAAAGCCAAAAACAAAAATTCAAAGCACTAGATTGGTTAGTTGGAAAATGGATCCGTACCAATGCCAAGCCTGGGTATTCAGGCTATGAAATCTGGGATAAAGTCTCGGATTTGAAACTGATTGGAAAGGGTGTAACACTCAAAGGAAATGGTGTTACTTTCACAGAGAACCTCCAATTCATCACGAAAGGAAACGACATTTTCTATGTTGTAACGATCACGGGTGAAAAAGAACCTGTTCTTTTCAAATTGACACAAATTGACAGTCAAAGTTTCATATGTGAAAATCCAGCACATGATTTTCCAAAGAAAATCACATATAGGTATGACGGAAAAAACATCAAAGCGGTGATCTCCGGGGACGGAAAGAGTATGGACTACGATTTTGTCAGAATCAATTAGTTTCAGACTTTAATTTCATCACCTGGCTAAGTAAACCAGGAAGACCAGTTTCTGGATTAACCTTATCGTTATTCCAAAAACTCATTACGCAACTTACGTATTGGTTTCTAACTGGAGCGTTTACAAAGTAAACCGTCAGTGTTTGACCTCCGCTCATCCTCACTAATGCTGAGGTCAAACCTTTAAAATCATAAATGATCTTTTTTGCCCGAACTTCAGTCCCTTCAAAAACTACATTAACCGTATCCTCTGACAACACTCTTCCATTTTTCTTTGCTTTAATTACTTTGTATCTGTTCAGAACATCTTCCCTTGCTTCCAACTCATCTTTATGAACACTCCAACTCATTTGACCGTGTCCCGGACACTGGGTATTCCCAACTCCCATCCAGTAACATTGATTTCCAAGAGCGATCTTTCTTCCTGCAAAGTTTATACTATCAATTTGCAAGGATTGATAAACACTATCTGGAATACTTTTGTTGAGCAACAGTTGTACAAAGCTCCTTTCAAAAAACCTATCCTTCTTATTTAAACTTGCAAAAGTTACTGTCATGAGCATTTTATCCGAATTTTCTACAAAATAATAGGAAGTCATTTGAGTAATCCCATCCGGGCCCGGTTCAGATTTGAAAACATAAAAATTTGGTTGCAGGATCAAACTGTCAGATACCCCAAGATCCTCTTCTTTTATGCCATATTTTTTTGCCCCTTTTAGGATATTTTTTTTTGATATCCCCTGATTAATAATCGTACTGGTAATTTCGATTCCATCAATGTTATAAAAATTAGTCCCTTTATTGGAAATAGCCTGCAATCTGGAAAATAGTTGATCATTGCCTTGCCCAAAACAATAAGAATAACTTAAATAGAATAACAATACAACAACGCCTTTTTTCATAAGCAATATATTTACGATATAAGCACCAAAGTTAAGAAACAGGTTTCATGAAGATAAGCAATTATTTCGATGTTGATATTGCGAATTGGACTACCTATTTTGTTCATATTGGACTATCCTTATGATCCATCCGGATTGTAATTTTGTGCATATTATAAATATTAAAACGATGAACTTTTCCATACAACAACCATTAGAAAACGAAAGAGTTAAACTTGTTCCTTTAGAGAACAATGACTTTGATGCTTTGTATCAAGTTGCTTATGACAAGGAAGTCTGGATGCAACATCCCAATAAGGACCGCTGGAAAAAAGAAGTTTTCCAGCTTTTCTTCGAAGGTGCTATTCAGAGCAACGGGGCCTTCAAAATTATAGATAAATCCACCAATGATATTGCAGGATGCACACGCTTTTATGACTATAAAGAATCAGACAACAGTATCCTGATCGGATATACGTTTTATGCAACAAAGTACTGGGGAACCGGATTAAATCCATCAGTCAAGAAGTTAATGATGGACTACATCTTTCAGTTTGTAAATAGAATATTGCTTCATGTAGGTGCTGGTAATCTAAGATCACAGATTGCAGTAGGTCGGTTAGGAGCAACTAAAATAGCTGAAGAGAATGTAGCGTATTATGGCGAAGCTTCCAAACTAAACTTTATATATGAAATCAAAAAGGAGGACTATTTATCTGCTTCTCAAACTAATTAAACATGTATATACCAGCACAATTCCAGTTTAAAGACCAGCAGCAAGTTATCGACTTTATGCAACATTACAGTTTTGCGACACTAGTGACTGCCAAAGATCAATTACCCATTGCTACCCATCTCCCCTTTCATATCGAATTACGGGATGGCGCAGTTATTCTTTCCTCCCATTTTGCAAAAGCGAACCCACAAGCCCGAGAATTGGTTGATCGTCCGGCCTTGGTCGTTTTTAACGAACCCCATGCCTATATAGCACCAAAAAACTACGATAAACAGGAAAATGTGCCAACCTGGAATTATATCGCAGTTCATGCTTATGGAAAGGCTTCTATTCTTCATGAAGAAATTCAACAACTTGAGCTGATGGAAAAAATGATCTTCACCTACGACCAGGGTTATCTGGAACAATGGGCAAACCTTTCCATGACCTTTAAACTAAAGATGCTCAAAGGGATCGTTGCCTTTGAGATCACCGTCAATGACCTCCAGGCCCAGCAAAAATTAAGTCAGAACAAAACGGAAAACGAGAGAAAAAAGATTATTAAAGACCTGGAAAACAGCAAATACAGCACAGAACAAGATTTAGCCTCCTACATGAAACACACATAATTTCTTGGCAGGAAACGCACTTATTGTTACTTTTATTAAAAAATCTACCATGAATATTGAAGAATTGCGCGACTACTGCCTCCAAAAACCCGGTGTAACAGAAGATTTTCCCTTTGGCGATCAAACGCTTGTGTTTAAAATAGGTGGCAAAATTTTTCTCCTTATTGGCCTTGAACAAGGAAACCGCTTTAACGCAAAATGTGATCCCGAACGCGCAGAAGAACTAAGAGAGCAATACGACGCGATCATTCCTGGTTATCATATGAATAAAAAACACTGGAACACTGTTTACATGGACGGAATGCTGAAACGCAGCTTACTTCATGAGCTTATCGACCATTCTTATGACCTTGTTTTAACCAGCCTACCGAAAGCACAACGTGAATTGATCCCAAGATAAGTTAAACATCCAATTCATGTCGCAGTAAGGAATATAAGACCAAGTCCAGGAACTCATTATTCACCAACTCTGCCTGTCTTAAAAGACCTTCCCTTCTAAAGTTCAGTTTTTCAGGAACAGCCTGACTTCTTAAATTACAGACCGCTGCCTTAATCTCGATCCTGTTCAAGCCTAATTCATTAAATCCATAATTGATTATCGATTTGCACGACTTTGTGACAATACCCTTTCCTTCAGCTTCTTTGATTAACCAATAGCCTATAGCCCCACTTCTATTCAGTATATTTAAATGATGCAATCCAATTCTCCCTACAACAACCTGTTCATACAAAATAGCAAAGCTGATTTCCTTTTGTTGCTGAATAAGTACCTCACTCCCTTTAATATACGCCTTCAGATCGTTAACCGATTGCATATTGCCTACCCATGGCAAAAATGCAGAAAGGTGCTTGCGGTTGTTATCTATAGCATTAAATAGGACATCTGCCTGCGACTCATGAGTTAATTCAAGTTTGATATGATCATCTACATTTAAAGAAAAGACACTATTCTGCTTCATAACGCAAGTTACAAAATTCCTTTTTTCCACCGCCTGTGCGACCAAAGCCAATAAGCTGGTTCATCAAAAATCGTGTCCTGAAGTTTACCCGCAAAAGTTCTGGTAATTTCCTGATCACCGGTTAGCGGCGCAGATTCTGTAATTAAAGAAAATATAAGTTCCCAGCAATCGTCCGTTTTTCGTTTTAGATCAAGGTAAACCACCACGGAATCTGTAGCAATTGCTAACTTTTCGGCACCATTAAACATCGTGGTAGACTGATGGAGAAAGCTAAACTGTTCTTTATCCTTCATTCCTGGAAACTGATCTGCGATAAAAATGCTCATCTGAGGCTGGCCCTTTTGTTTAAGGAGATAACGCAATGCCTGATTTGAAGGAACCAGATGCATTCCAAAGCGCGTTCTTATACGATGTATCAGCTTACCCATAACAGGACTAGTAACAGGCTTATAAATCGCATTTATTGGAAAAGGGAAATAAGATGGCAAAATATTCAGGTATTCCCAGTTGCCATAATGACCTAAAACAGCAATTATACTTCTATTTTGTTTGTAGAAACCCATAATCATTTCTCTATTGGAGATCTGGAGCTTTTTACGCGCAATATTTCGTGGCATTGTACACAGTCTGGCGGTTTCTATGACCATTGTAGACAGATGCCTGTAAAATGCTTTAGAGATCTGCCTGATTTCCGAGTAAGACCTGTTAGGCAAAGATCTGGATAGATTTTGAAGGACCACTTCGTATCTATATCGCAGCAAGTTATATGTAATAAAGTAAAAGGTATTTCCAAACACCATTTTTGAGATCGGGAAAGGCAACAGACCAAACAAAACCAGGAAAGCATACAGCAAACGATAATATAGGAC
>NZ_DATMRL010000328.1:0-14384 GCF_035566355.1 Pedobacter sp. | reverse complement strand
ATTTATGTTTTCTTTCCTTCTGGCGCTGCTTCTGCTTCCGCTGGCCAATTTCCTGGAAAAAAAACTCCGGTTTAAAAGAAGTCTTTCCTCTATCGTTTCTGTTGTAGTGATGCTGTTTGCCATTAGCAGTATCATGTATTTTTTTGCTAATCAGCTCAGCGACCTCTGGCAAGACTGGCCATTGTTAAAAACACAGGTTACCAATACCTTTCACGAAGCGCAGGAATGGATCAACCATACTTTTCATGTAGACGCAGAAAAGCAACTCAAATATATCAATGATACCGCTACCGGAGCACTGGCCAAAAGCGCAACAGTCTTAGGCACAACCCTGCTTACAGTATCCTCTACCATGCTGTTTCTTTCCTTTATCCTACTCTTCACCTTCTTTATTTTAAACTACAGAAGGATCCTGTTCACCTTTTTAACCTCTGTTTTTAAAGAAGAACATGCAGATAAAGTAAAAGACATTATTGAGCAGATCCAATACATTATCAAGAAATACATCACCGGTTTATTTCTGCAAATGGTGATTGTAACCATACTTATGGTGGGTATATTATCCCTTTTGGGTGTTAAATACGCTATATTATTAGGTTTGGTGGCCGGTATTTTTAACCTGATCCCATATCTGGGTATCTTTACCGCCCTGGCCATTAGTGTACTGATCACTTTCGCTACCGCCGGTGGTGCCAAGGTATTGCTTGTGCTGATCACATTCATTGGTGTACATGCACTGGACGGTAATATTTTAATGCCCTTAGTGGTGGGTTCAAAAGTAAAGATCAATGCCCTTATCGCCTTTGTAGGAATTGTAGTAGGTGAAATGATCTGGGGTATCCCCGGTATGTTCCTTTGTATCCCCTATCTTGCCATGATGAAGATCATTTTTGAACGTGTTGATCCACTAAAACCCTGGGCCATCCTGCTGGGCGAAGAACAACATGAGAAGAAAAAACGCCGGGTTTACCGGATCACCAAAAAGATAAAACTGGAAGAAAAAGACTAATAAAAGGATATTACCACAATGATGATTACCTTTAACGTCCTTAACTAATATAATAAAATGCCTAATAACATACCTCCAGTTACTGCAGCAGATCCTTCTTCCGCTTTTCAAAGACTATTAACCGTACTCGATACGTTAAGAACCCAATGTCCATGGGACAAAAAACAAACTATGGAAAGCCTCAGACATTTAACCATAGAAGAAACCTATGAATTGTCTGATGCCATTCTGGAAGGCGATCTGGAAGAAGTCAAAAAAGAACTTGGCGATGTTATGATGCATCTGGTCTTCTATGCCAGGATTGCTTCAGAAACCAACGACTTTAGCATTGTAGATGTACTCAACGGCGTTTGTGATAAACTGATCAGCAGGCATCCACATATCTATGGCGACGTGGTTGTACAAGACGAAGCCGACGTAAAACGCAACTGGGAACAACTTAAGCTAAAAGAAGGCAATAAATCAGTACTGGCCGGCGTACCTAAAGGACTGCCTTCACTGGTTAAAGCCAGCCGCATCCAGGAAAAAGCAAAAGGCATAGGCTTTGACTGGGAAGACAAAGCCCAGGTATGGGAAAAAGTAGAAGAAGAACTACAGGAATTTAAGGCTGAATTTAATGTCGTAGATAACAGCGCTATTGATATTGAAAAAGCCGAAGGTGAATTTGGAGATCTGCTGTTCTCGCTCATCAACTACGCACGTTTTATACATATCAACCCAGAAAACGCATTGGAAAAAACCAATAAAAAGTTCATCAAAAGGTTCCAGTACCTGGAAAGTAAAGCCAAAGAAAACGGCAAGGCCCTACAGGATATGACACTTGCCGAAATGGATGTTTATTGGAACGAAGCGAAACAGCTCTAATTAGCTGTGCTTCTTTTTCATAGTCATTTTAGCTTTCTGACCAATTCCATAGTTGTAATTTTTTGAATTGCTGTCTTTCTTCTGATGATAAGCACCTCCACCGCGGGGGTTCTCGTCTTCATCTTCAGACAGATATTTATTCTTATCAGCTTTCTTGGATTTTGGAGGCGTAACGATCTGCACCTCTTCCGGAAGTTCCATCTGTTCAAATTTCTGTCCAATGGCCTGCTCCAGTTTTCTAACCTGCGCCAGTTCCAGATCCGTTGAAAAAGTAATGGCCACCATTTCTTCAGTAGTTGGTCTTTTCAAAATGCGGTTTAAGAACACTTCCTTCGTTTCCGGAAGTTCAAAATGGAAAATAAAGGAAATACCTTCCAGATCCAGGTCCGGACAAGCCTCATTGGCCACCACCAATACACGGGCTTCCTGCATTTCTTTAAAATCACCAAAATCATCAAAGCCGCTCTCGTCAAAGTGTAAAGGTTTCAGCATGGCATACTCCCCTTCTTTTTGACTTTCCAGACTTTTAACCAGTTTCTGTGCAGTTAATCTTGAATTCACAAAAACTACTACTTTATCAAATACCTCATCGTCCCTTAACAGGGTATGCAATAAATGAAGTTTTGTTTTATAATTTGGTACGTGATACAGCATTTGAGGAACAGTTTCCGCTTTATCACCAAAGTCTTCTACTTCAATCAATGCAGGGAAGTTCATAAACTGATCAATCATTTTATACAATTTATCATGAACCACCTCCGTAAAGATCAGGTGCTGGCATTTACCAGCGCTTCTGGCCAGTTCTGCAACGGGCAGCTGCATGCCCTGACTTACAATCTGAGCCGCATCATCCACAATAAAAGTTTGCAGTTTACTTAAGTTCAAACCCAGTTTCAGGTATACTGCTCTGGCTCTTGTTGGTGTAGCCACCACGATATCTGTACCCAAGGCCAGTTCATTTACGTCAGATTCTAAACCTCCTGTACCCAACAGCCCCATGATGTTCAAATCACGGTTACGGCTTAAAGAGATGAACTGCTCAATTACCGCCTCACCCCGCTCCTGATCAGCAACCAGGATCAAGACCTTAGGTGCATCATCTTTAGTATATTTCAGTTTAGACAAAACAGCAAGCACATAGGTAGTTGTTTTACCAGCGCCTTCAGGGCCAACAGCGATAATATCTTGTCCGCCAATAATTCTGGACATGGTTTTCAGCTGGATTTCTTTAGGGGTTAAGTATCCGGCATCAGTCATTGCTGTTACCAGGCCTTTGCTTAGTTTTAATTTATCTAACGACACAGTTTCTACATTTATAATAATTCTGCAAAGTTACGCAAAATAACCCTGTGATTAGGCAGAATTAACTATCCAGCTTACTGAAATCAATCAATTCATCCAAAGAAACCTCCAGACTCTCTGCAATCTGCATCAAACTATAAGCCGTAGGGTTCGCACCGTCCATTTCATACCGGTTCACCACTTGTTTATCCTTATACCCCATTCTTGAAGCCAATTGTTGCTGAGTAAGTCCTAGGCCGAGCCGCAATTGTTTTATGCGTTGACCAAGATTTTTCTTGAAATCAGGAACAGATATGTCATTCATCAACGCAAATTGAAGATTTAACCAAAAAATTGAGTCAACATATTTGTTGACTTTATAATATATTCTACTATATTTGTCCAGACGCCTTAAATAATGTCAGTCAGCCTAAAGAGTTCATATCGCTCCGGCAAAAGATGCTGTAAAATCAAAACAGCCTTTGAACTCAGCTTTAACCAGTTGAATGAACAGAAACTCAAAACTATCCTTCCAAAATTTTGCATCCCTTTAAAAACCATGGAAAACGATTCATCGTATATACATTCAATAGCGGTTTCTAAAAATTTAAGTAGTTAAGAATGGTACATTACAACACCTTTCCTAATACTAAAAAGGGCCTTTCTCAGCCTCATTGGGATTGGCATGCCACTGCATTGACTACCCACCTGAACCAGGCCTGTTCACTTTATTCATATTATCTTACAAATACAAAAAATAAATTAATAAATAATTTACCAATATTAATACTAAATATATTAGCTTTACGTACTAAATATATTAGCGACGTATTACGTATTTTTTTCATTAATGAAATCAACTATATGGATAGGAAAGAAAGCCAGAAAACAACCCATTACCCTAATTCAGGGGGCATGTTATATTTTTCAAACGAATTCTATAACTTCCATTATAATAAGACTTTAAAAGGTACTCCAGACACGCAAAGAAGTAATACCTACAGCAATGGACAGCTATAAAAACCTTCCGGACACTGAACTGCTGGCTCTTTTTCAGAACGGCGACAGAAAGGCTTATGAACAGATCTACTATCGTTACTGGGCCATTTTATTTCAACATTGCAGAAAAATGCTCCGCAACGATGAGGAATCAAAAGATCTTGTTCAAGACTTATTTTCTTTGTTCTGGCTGGAAGGCAAAGAACTAATCCTCAAAACCTCTCTATCTGCTTACTTATATACCGTGTTACGCTATAAAGTCTTTAACCTGATCGACAAAAACAGAGTCAGAGTAGATTATCTCTCCTCACTTCAAAGTTTTATAGAAAGCAATGAATCCTCCACTACCGATCATCTGATCCGGGAAAAACAAATGAAAGAGCTCATTGAAAAAGAAATAGCCTCGCTGCCAGAAAAGATGCGTGAAGTTTTTGAACTCAGCCGTAAAGCAAACCTGTCTTACAAAGAAATTGCTGCCGAACAGAACATTACTGACAACACGGTAAAGAAGCAAATGAACAACGCGCTAAAGATCCTGCGTTCTAAACTGGGGACAATTCTATTTGGTTTATTCCCTTAAGGGCAACTGATACTATTCTAATTTACACGCTTAAGCCGGTATTGATAGGACAGTTTGTTTTCACCTTCTGCGTTTTTAATTAAAATCAAGCTATCGCCTTTCGTTTCGCACAAATACTCCCCCTTCAGTACCGTTCCCCAATCAAAATCTGCAGTATATACAAGACTTGGATCTAAAGAGAATTTAACCCTTTTTCCAACCGACAGGTCAAATGTTCCGTTGGCCTCTCCAAAATTACGTCCAATTGTTTCAACGCTATTACGACTATTATAATTATTACCATTGAAATTTACTTCCGTATCATAAGTATTGTATTCCTTCTGATAAATTGAATAGAGTTTACCTTTATAAGCCCCATTGAGAGCAGATCGATCAATTTCAACTTGCTTTTTTTTGCATCCGGTCATCAAGATTACAAGGGCACCAAAGTATAGTAATTGTTTCATAGTTTTTTATTTGGTTTTTAACATAAACGACACTTTTCTACAAAACGCTACATCCCCCTTCAATGCATTGATTACGGATAGTTTGAAAGCAGCAGGAAAAATTAAATTCACATTTTCGTAACTTTTTCTTCATATCGCATTACACAAGCGCCCGAGCTAACTTACTTACTAGTATAAAACCATAATTGTAAAGAGACAACAACAGAATGAAAAACGAGAAGGCAAGCAGGTTGATTAAAGCGTATCTGGATGACACAGCAACTGCAGAGCAAAAAGCTCAGGCAGAAACCTGGTATATCAAAGCCGCTGGTGAGCAGGAAGAACCCAAAACCTCTGTTGATCTTTCCACTCTTGAATCAGAGACTTTACAATCCCTGCGTGCGCAACAAAAAACACAAAAACCGGTCAGAAAACTTTGGACAATAGGTATTGCAGCAAGCGTAGCAGCACTTGTTGTATTGGGTTGCTTTGCAACCTTCTGGTTCCGCACCAATCAAGGCTTGCCCGCAAACTATGCCAACGATATTCCTGCAGGTGGTAACAAAGCAACCTTGACCCTCGGCAACGGAAAAACCATTAACCTAACAGATGTTAAAAACGGCAAGCTGAGTAAACAAGGCGGCGTACAAATCACTAAAACAGCCGATGGCCAATTGGTCTATCAAATCATCGAAAATCAGGTATCCGAAATTAATGTCTCTACAAACACCATTTCTACCCCAAAGGGCGGACAGTACCAACTGATCCTGCCCGATGGAACCAAAGTATGGCTCAACGCTGCATCAAGTCTTAGCTATCCTGTTACCTTCACGGGGCGTGGGCAACGGGTCGTTAACTTGAGCGGCGAAGCCTACTTTGAGGTATTTAAAAACAAAAAGCACCCCTTTATCGTAAAATCAGCAAAGCAGGAAATCAAAGTTCTTGGTACACATTTCAACATAAGTGCTTATACAAATGATCCTGTTGTAAAAACGACTTTATTAGAAGGAAGCGTAGAAGTAAACGCTAAAACCATCCTGAAACCCGGAGAACAATCTAGTCTTAGCGATGGCCAAATCAAAGTAACCCCGGTGGATACAGAAGTTGCCGTAGCCTGGAAAAATGGCGATTTTATGTTCAAGAATGAACCTTTGGAAAATATAATGCAGCAGATAGCCAGATGGTATAATGTTGACGTGGTCTATTCAGACCCGCAAGTCAGCAATAAACGATTCGGTGGAACAATCTCGAAATTCAAAAACGTATCTGAAGTTCTATGCATGCTGGAACTCACAGAAGAGGTCCACTTTAAAGTGGAAGGAAGGAGGATAACCGTACTCTCAAAGAAATAAAAGCAACCCTATAACCGACACAATACAACTAACCAACAAAAAAGGCCAGAAGTGTTTGCCCACTTCCAGCCAGCAGCCTGTCTCGCAACCGATTAGAGATCATCACTTAACAGACTAAAACAAATGTATATAATTTACTCCAAAATATTGGACATGAATTGTCATGTCCGTAAAATCCTATTCCTAATGCGCTTAACCACCGTCATTCTTTTAGGAACTATGTTACACTTGAGTGCCGCTACATTTGGCCAGAAGCTGAACTATGTGAATAAAAACGTAAGCCTTGAACAGCTTTTCAAAGAAATAAAGAAGCAAACCAATTATAATGTGGTCTGGTATGAAGGGAAATTAAACACCGCCAGGGCAATCAACGCGGATTTTAGCAATGTTTCACTTGACCAGGTTATGGACAAAGCTCTGAGTGGTTTACCCCTCACGTATACGATCAGGCAGAACAACATTGTGATCAAGGAGAAAACGCCATCGATAATAGATAAGATTTCTAACATCCTCCAGGGTTTAAGCAAAGACATAAACATCCGTGGAAAAGTAATAAACGAAAACAATAAACCTCTAAAGGGGGCCACGATAAAGATCAAAAACACCAACAGGTCTGTGATCACAGGCGAGGATGGGAACTTCTATATAGATAAAGTACATGAGAAGACCATATTGGTTATCTCCTATTTGGGCTATAAAACAATAGAGAAAGAAGCATCAGAAAACCTTGGAGAAATAAAATTGATGGAGAGCCTCAATGAACTCGCAGAAATACAAATTGTAAACACAGGATATCAAAGCATCTCTAAACAAAAATTTGTGGGAAGTTTTGCTCAAATTGATAATAAATTATTAAATAGAAGTGTCTCAACAAGCGTTATAGATAGAATTAAAAATGTAGTAACAGGGATTTACTTTCAAGATCAGGATCTCCAGCTTAGCAAAATTGCTACTTATCCATTTGACAAAAACTCCGGAATAACAGTTCGTGGGCAAAGCACACTGAATGCTTCAAAAGAACCACTAATTATACTTGATAATTTTCCATATGAAGGCGAGATCAAGAATATAAATCCAAATGATATTGAGAATATAACAGTATTAAAAGACGCTTCATCTGCATCTATTTGGGGAGCTAGATCCGGTAACGGAGTTATTGTAATAACTACGAAAAAAGGTAAACAAAATCAAAAAATGAGCATTGATTTCACCAGCAATCTAACTATTGTTAATAAACCAAATTTGAAATATGGCAGAAACTTCCTGAATTCGAATGAATATATCGAAGTAGAACAATTTCTGTTCGACAAAGGCTATTTTGATAATCAGTTGAATGACAATATCTCATTTCCAATTATTTCCCCTGCAGTCGAATTAATGTCTAAATTTAAAATTGCAACTTCTGATATACAGCGATCTCAAATTCAAAGTCAGCTTAACGAGCTAAAAAAAATAGATGTTCGAGATGATTACAATAAGTATATCTATCAACGAGCAGTCAATCAACAATACTCACTAGGAATAAGAGGAGGTGGAAATAATATAGCTTATACTTTGTCTATTGGTTATGACAACAACAAGAACAATTTAATTCGCAATGGATATAATAGAGTTTCTATGAACTCCTTAAACACATATACACCAATAAAGAACTTGGAACTAACTGCTGGAATAAATTATTCACAAAGCAAGACCCTACTAAACAATGACTATGGATACGGATATTTTAACGGATTAGGGTCTCCATATGTCAGTTTGTATCCTTATGCAACTTTTGCAGATAAAAATGAACAACCATTATCAATCTTACAAAACTTAAGAAGATCATATGTAGAGACTGCTGAGTCTACAGGCTTTTTAGACTGGGAACTAAAGCCTCTTGACGAGATAAAACTGGCTAATCATAGCACTAACGTTTCGGATCTCTTATTAAAGATCGAGGCAAAATATCAAATTTTACCTGAATTGAGTTTTCAATTAAATTATCAAAATGAGAGACAAATTATTGAAGAGCGTAATTATCACAATTTGGACACCTACTATACTCGTAATTTAATTAATCAGTTTAGTATAGTTAGTGGCAGTTCATCTACGACATACATTTTACCTAAAGGAGGTATTTTAGATCTATCAAATACAAATTGGAAAAGCAATAACTTTAGAGGACAAATAACCTTTAATAAATCCTTTAATAAACATAACATAGATTGTATTATCGGTTCCGAAGTTCGGCAGTTAAATACCGAAGGTTATGCGCGCACCTCTTATGGATACAGCCAACAATTTGGTTCTTCTATTGACAATCTGGACTACGCAAGCTACTTTTCAATAAATCCATCCGGATTTTCAACGATCCCTGCTCCTCCAGGATTTATAGGAGGGTTTTTAAATCGAACTATTTCTTATTTCTCGGCTGGAAACTATGAATATGATGGAAGGTACACAATTAGTCTCAGTGCCAGAAAAGATGGCGCCAATTTATTCGGAGCTAAAGCAAATGATAAGTTTAAGCCATTTCTCTCAGGAGGAGCCGGATGGAGTTTGTATAAGGAACCATTTTACAAATTTAATTGGCTGCCATATCTACGCCTACGTACATCTTATGGTTTTCAAGGAAATACTTTTCAGAATAGCTCAGCTTACCTTACTGGCTTTTATACAATTGATGACATCACTAAAGCTAATTTTTTATATGTAGTCTCCGCTCCTAATCCACGACTTCAATGGGAACGTGTTAAAAATCTAAATATTGGTATAGACTTCTCAATCAAAAACAATATAATTAGCGGCAGCATAGAACTATACAAAAAGGCTGGATTAGACTTAATTCAGCCAAAAAATCTTCCTACACAAACAGGCTTTGATACCTATTTAGCAAATAGCGCAAGTACAGAGACAAAAGGTATTGATCTTACATTGACAAGCCAAAATCTCAAAGAAAATTTAAAGTGGTCAACAACATTATTATTTAGTAAACAAAATGATAATGTCACCAAATATGATACTCCTTACAACTCTTCAAGTATTTCAAATGGCGCTTACCTTGTAGGTAAACCGTTATCCTCAATATTTAGTTATAAATGGGCCGGTTTAAATCCAAAAAATGGAAACCCAAGAGGAATGCTCAACGGTAAAGTAAGTGAAGATTATGCCGCAATAATCAACAATTTTAATCCTGATAGTTTAGTTTACAATGGCTCTCAAGTTCCTACAATATATGGAGCATTTAGAAACGATTTTTCATATAAAGGTTTTAGTTTATCGGTAAATATTACTTACAGACTCGGATATGTTTTCAGAAAACCCTCGACTAGTTTAAGTTACGAAAATATTCTTAAAACCGGTCAAAACTCCGATTTTACCTTTAGGTGGAAAAAGGAAGGTGACGAAAAATCAACGAATGTTCCTTCAGTAACTTACCCTGGGGATACATACAAAGATTCTTTCTATCAGTACTCAGATATATTAGTTGAATCAGCTGACCATATTCGACTACAAGACATTCGTCTAGCCTACGATATCTCTCCCAGATTAGCGAAAAAGTTTTTAGTCTCAAACTTAACAATTTTTACCTATGCAAATAACCTAGGGATAATATGGCGAAAAAACAAGTCAGGTATTGATCCTTCTTCTGTTGGAAATACATTTGCATCTTATCCAAACCCCAGATCAATATCATTTGGTATTAATGCTAATTTTTAAACAAATGAAAAAAATGAAAAGCCACTATAAATTTAGTTCGTTTATTATACTTCTAATAATTATTATAAGTTGCAAAAAGCAAAATGATTGGCTAGACACAAAAAGTATTAAGTCATATGTCGTACCAGAAACACTTGATGATTTTCAAGCTCTAATGGACAATAGTCAAGTTTTTAACACTTCATCTACAGCGGGTTTAGTTGGATCTGACAACTCTTATCTCACCGATGTAAATTATAATTCATCTGCCCAAGAAAACAGGAATCTATATGTCTGGGCTAAGGAAATATGGATTACAGAAAATGCACCTAACCATTGGGATAATAGCTTCAAAATCATTGAGTATGCCAATGTTGTACTAGATGGATTAATTAAACTCAAGGGTTCTGGATATGAATATAATAATGTTAATGGTGAAGCCTTATTCCACAGGGCGTTGGCATATTATAATCTTGCACAATTATTTTGCAAACCATACGATAAAATGTCAATCTCTGATTTAGGACTTCCTCTTAGAAAAACCTCAGATGTTAATGAAATTTTTCCACGTTCATCTTTAAGTCAAACATACCAACAGATTATTCAAGATGCATCAAGTGCTTCTGAGCTATTGCCAGAGTCGCAAATTTATTTGCAGAGACCTATAAAAGCGGCTGCATATGCGCTCCTGGCAAAAACATATCTAAATATGGATGATTATAAAAATGCAGAAGTTTACGCCGATAAATACCTTAAGTTAAAACCACAGCTTTTAGATTTCAATAATGATCAGCTAGTTAACTTGACGAATATTTATCGTTTTCCTGTCTATGGCAAAGATAATCCAGAAGTAGTATTTTATGCAGAGAGTAATCAATTCAGACAAGTGATTCCAAGTACTTCCAATAAAGGGTTGGTACTTATGGATCTTTATAATTCTTACGAAGAAAATGATCTAAGAAAAATTTTCTTTTATCAGAAGGTTGCAACAGATGTGAAGTTCAGAGGTGGCTATAGTGGTAGCTTTTCAAATTTCACTGGGCTAGCAACAAATGAAATATATTTAATCCGAGCAGAGTGTCGTGCCAGAAACGGAAATCCTATTTCAGCAATGCAGGATTTAAATCTGTTACTACAACACAGATATAAATCAGGCACTTATAATAGTAAAACAATTAATAACCCAGATGACGCACTGATAACAGTCCTCGAGGAAAGAAGAAAAGAACTTCCTTTCACAGGAAATATTCGATGGGAAGATCTCCGTAGACTTAACAAAGAAACCAGATTTCAAAAAACTCTCACGAGATTAATAAATGGAACTAGCTATACTTTAATTCCAAATGATAAACGATATGTTCTACCTATTCCAACGCAGGAAATACGCTTAGCAGGCATCCAACAAAACGAAAGATAACTCACTAATAATCATGGCCATAAAACTAATTAACACACATACACTCCTATTGGCATTTAACCTTTTAGTTTATTGTTCAAAGGCAAACCCAAAATCGTTCATCCGAACAGATAGTACAATTCATATAAAAATCCTTTATAAAGAAGCAACTAAACAAGATACCTTGACCATTTCGATCGGCCAAAATATGCTAACTACTCTGGCCCGGAATGGCGATGGAGATAGAAGACAAAAGTATAAAGCAGTTCAAAATGAAAGAGGATATTACCAATTTGAAATTCCAGTACACCAATCTTGTGGTTATTTCGACCTATCAAAAAATAGAACCACGCAGGATGAATCTACATTATACAATATGGTACCAATAATGGATCCCCAGTTTTGGGAATTAGGAGATAGTATAACTATTAACTTAAAATTTACGGAATCCATTTTGGGTGGTGGTGCGGTTTGTACGTTTTATGGTAGAGGATCGGCAAAATATAATCTTTGCAATGACCTTTATCATTTCAATCTTCAACTTAAAACGCCGATAAAAGTTAGTGAAATATGGCCTCCTGGCTGGGATGGAAACATTCTTGAATATGAAAATTTTGATTCCATACCTACAATTATCTCAGCCAAATTAAAGGTACTTGATTCACGAAAAGATAGTCTTACAAACGAAAGTTACAATGTAATAAAAGCCAATCTTTTATATTCATCAAAAGGAGCCTGGTTTAGTCAAATTTTAAACTTTGGCAGAAATGGAAAGTTAAAAAAACTTAATAATAAAACTCAACAAGCCTTCTTAAATAGATTCAATTCCTCTTTTGATGCGTCTAATAATTATAAAATTGAGGACAAATATCTGATTAATTCAATAGATTTTTTATACTTCCTACAAAAAAGATTTCAAGCTTCATCAGTATTAAATACAGGTAAATATTCACCAGAATGGATATATAATGCATTAAAAAAATATCCAATCAGCAATGAAATTAAAGAAACCTTAATTATGCGAGAATTTGCGCATTCTGCTGTTTTCGCACATAATCTAGGTCAAATATATGATGATGCACAAACCATCATTAAAAATAAACAGTATTTAGGCCTACTCAAGGAGTTCAGGTCGAGAGTACCTGGGCAAACATTTACCGATTTCAGTTTAAAAGATTTGAATGACAGTATTAAAACTCTTTCAAATTATAAGAACAAAGTTATATTAATCGATTTCTGGTTTACGGGATGCGGCCATTGCGAAGATTATTATCGAGATATTTTATCAAAAGTGGAACAAAAGCTACAGAAGAATCCAAAGGTTATCTTTCTCTCGATATCAATTGACAAAAGCAAAATAGTTTGGAAGCAAAGTGTCGAAAAGGGAATTTACACATCTAAGGATGCCGAAAACCTATACACCAATGGCCAGATGGATCAGCATCCAATTATAAGAATAAACAATATACCAGGTTATCCCTTTTTAATCTTATTGGATAAAGACAGTAAAATAAAATCCTTTAATTCCGCAGATTTACATGAAGAAAAATCTCTAACAAAATCGATTATGGATTTGCTATAAGCAAATACAATTTTATTCAGTCCATATTAAAATGAGGACTGAGTTGATGAAATAGCAACTTTTAATGGATTATTTAAATCTGAGTATGATATTATTCCATTCAGATTTGAAAAATTAAAGCCAGGCAAGGCAATAATACTACAAGGAAGGTATCCACCATCACAGGTTCTTCCATCATAACTATCAATAATATACCACGAATTTCGCCCTGATCCAATTTGTCCACCGATATTAAGTCGTGTTGGGCTTTTATAATTTGTAAATGCACTCCCGCATAAAGCAATACTTGCAACAAACATACCTCTAAATAAATATTTCATGATTCATTTAAATATAAAAAAGGAGGGTGAGGAACCCTCCTTTCTATAATTAATATGCTGATTGTCTCGAAGAAATAATAACTTTTGAAGTATTATTCAAATCAGCTTCACTAATTGTACCTGTACTTCCAAATGTAAAGCTAACCGCGGTAAGTTTACAAGGTAAGCTTGGACCATCACAAGTTCTGCCCGTATTTTGGTCATAAGCATACACTTTATTTGGACTAGTCCCAGTTTCAGACACAACATAAGCAGTAGTTAGTCTTTTCGCATTAGTAAATGCACTTCCAGCCAAGGCAACTCCTGCTACTAGCAGGCCTAAAAATACTTTTTTCATAATTGTAATATTGAGGTTTTTGTTTTAAGATTGCCACATTTCTTTAAACAGGCCATGACATTTACCTGCTTCGCGCGCGCAATTTTTTATTTATAAATTTTCATTGCAAACCCAGCAAGAAAAATCAACATAGAATTAAACCAAATGTGATTCTTCCAAGACAGCTCAGCAATGACGCCACCACAGCTACAAGGGAGCTTACTATTAGTATAAAACATGTATAAAATATAAGAGAGAAATACGATCATCAACACTAGAGCTGCGAACATACCCAGTCTTTTAGTAGAGGGAACAATTAAAGTCGCTGCAACAATCAACTCAATAATAGGCACCAAGTATGCAATTAACAAATGATAGTCTCCGATGATCGGATAATGCACTAGAACTTTCTTAAAGGTATCTATTTTTATTAGCTTACTTGCTGCCGTATAAACAAATAGCATTACAAATAAGTATCCTATAATATCAAATACGGTTTCTCTTGCTTTATCTGACAGATGGAATTGCTTTTTTTTATTTAATATCGTTTCCATATCTATAATTCTAATTGTTTATAAT